>JAJZQW010000038.1 GCA_021802985.1 Acidobacteriota bacterium
GGGCAGGTCTTTGCTGAACTGTGGAGGTTCATCCGGGCTGTCTCCTCGAAAGCTGGTGTGTGGTAACAACAGCTTCCCAGCTCAGTCCGGATGAACAACCTCCTTGGCAGTTACACCTAGCTTCTCGAGTTCTCCCTTGATGACAGAGATCGGAACTCGGAAGAACTCCTTTCTCGGATTCACCTTGTTAACCTGGGCCGTGAGGAAGTGACGATGAAGCGAAGTCTCAAGCGAAGGTGCGTTCTCGCTGAAGATCATGGCATGCACGTCGAAGCCAAACGGCACGCTGGCATCCCCCAACTCCCGAATACGGTCAAGCGGTTCCAGACGACGGGTTAGGCCGATCTTGAAGACCTCCTCGCCGAACGATCCAACATTGGAGATCACATAGACGTGCCCCATACGGGTTTGCTCAGCCATGGACTTGGCCCGTTGGCTTCGCTCTTCTGACTGGCGAAACTTCTCCGCCATCTCGGCGAGCTGGGTCTCGTACCGCTCGCGTTGGTCTGCAGATGCCTTCTCCACCTGAGCTTGGATCTTTTCCATGGCCTTCCGGAGAGCCTCTTCCTCTTTGGCCGCCTCGCGCATGGATCGTTCGAACTCACGCTGGGCTCGCTCCTCCCAGCCGAAGGATACCTGGATCGCCCGATGGAGTTTGGTCAGATCAAAGCTTGCCGGCATGAGGACTCGGCGCCAGATCGGCGGACTGAAGCTTCCGTGCCCTTTCCCGTGTCAGGCCCTGCCGGATGTCGTGAACCCGCGCCGCGGCGGACCTACCCGCTCTCTACCCGGTGCCCAGTGCGTTCTCTTATCCGAGCCAGAGTCCGAGGATGCCTAAAAATTCCGTGCCACGATGAACCGCCCGACCTCCTGCAGTGGAGCAGAGGTAGGGCCCAGCGGATCCAGAGCCTCCAACCCGCGATTCAGAGCCTCCAGGGCAAGTCTTCGCGAACCCTCCACCCCATAGGCCGCGGTAAAGGTCGCCTTGCCAAGTGCCTGGTCGCTGCCGACCGCCTTCCCCGTAACGGTTTCGTGACCAGTCTCATTCAAAATGTCATCCACGATCTGGAAGGCCAGCCCGATCTCTGCCCCAAAGGTTCGCAGAGCGTCCAGTTGCCAGGCCGCTGCTCCGGCAATCAAGCTCCCTGCCACAATGCAGGCCTGAAGAAACGCAGCGGTCTTCCCCTCATGAATCAACCTAAGCGTCTCCATCGAGACTGCGGCATTTGCCGCCAGCAGATCGGCGGCCTGGCCGCCAGCCATTCCGTGGAGACCAATGGATCTCGCAATGAGCTGAATCACGGAAAGTTGCCGTGTGGCGGGCAGGTCAGTCGAGGGAGTGGCCATCAACTCGAAGGCCAACGAGAGCAGCGCATCCCCGGCCAGGATGGTCAGGCCCTCGCCAAATTTCACATGACAGGTGGGCTGTCCACGCCTCATCCGATCGTTGTCCATGGCTGGCAGATCGTCCTGGATCAGGCTGCAGGCATGGATGAATTCCATGGCACAAGCGCAAGGCAAACTGACCTCGGCCCTTCCCCCGCAGGCTTCTGCCGCCAGGATGGTCAGCAACGGGCGCAGGCGCTTGCCGCCGCTTCCGATCGCGGCGTGATGCATGACTCGCCTCAGCTCATCCGAATGACGGGCGCCTCCTTCCAGCGACTTCTCCAGAAAGGCATTCACTTCCTGGCGCCGGGAGTTGAGATGGTTCGCCAGCCAACTTGCGGGTAAGAGGGCCGGGGGGCCCGAATCGTGGGCTTGGAGCGAGCGGGGATCTAGCACGGGGATGGACACGGTGTGGGCCTCAATCAGATGATTGGGTGCAGGTTCTTCAGCCTTTGCTCAGATGCGGACCCGGGGTTTCGTAACGTCCAAGCCCGAGCTTTCGAAGGACCGCCCGAACCATGGACCGAAGCATGAGTACGAACTGGAAAGCCGCATAACCAAGGAACAGAATGGAAACCGTCCGCATCAGGAATCCATAGATATTGGGCCCAACCATGTTCCCGGAAGCGATGGCATGCCCCATGGACTGGAGGTCCCTGGGGTAGGTAGCGGCGCTCCGGATCAGAGTTGGCCCGAGGTGCCAACCCAGAACGCCCCACACCATGCACATGAGCACGGAATAGAAGCCCAGGAATGTCATCACAGAGCCCGACCAGGGGAAGGGAGAGCGCGACCCCTCGAACAGCCGCCGCCACAAGAGCTTGAAGATCCGTTTCGGCTGATCCGCCAGATTCGTGACACCCAGCGCGTCGGCCATGACCCAATATCCGTCCATTTTGAGAATCGGGTTCATGGAAAAGATGGCGGAGGTCAAGACTCCTAGGACCGCGATCTTCGCCGGCTCCCATCGCCAGTGGATGTAGATCAACGCAAGCACGGCTGCCACGATGAACTGGAAATAGAAGCCACCGACATCCACGACCACTCGTTGCCACCGGTTCAGCCGCCATGCGCTGCTGACATCGCTGTACAAGGCCGGGTAAATCAGGTAGATGGTGAAACCAATGGCGCTCGGAGGTTGGCCGTAATGAGCACAGGCTGCGGCATGCCCCAGTTCATGCACCAGGGTCGTGGCGATCAGCACCGCATACCCGATCCAGAATTCTTGGTGCGAGACGATACGGACCTGGACGCCGGACTGGAAGAAGAGGGCCATCGCCGCTACCACAAAGGCCACGAGGGCGAGAACGAGCGAGGGGTGGAACAACCAAATCAGGTGCCTCACCACCCCCTGCACGACCTTCTCATCGAGGAATGGCACTTCGAAAAGGAAACCAAATCGTTTTTTGGGTTTCCTGACTTCAATCATCTCAACATCGGCAATGACGCGTCTGCAGGCGTGCTCGACCTCGGCAAGGGCCTTTGGATCCGCAGTCATGCCAAGCCTTTCAGCCATGTCGCTGAAGCAGATGCCTTCTGAGTGCCATTTCAAAAGGTAGTAGGCGGTGGCTGAGAGGCGAATGAATCTCCTGTTTTTGCCAACGAGCATGTACACAGGTTGCGTCTCGGAAGTATCCACCAGGAGCCGTTCCCGCAGGCCTTCCCAGGCCGCTACGTGGTCCAAAGGTTCACCCATGCGCCATCTCCAGGGAAGCCTCGGGGACCTTCGAGGCCCAGAGGGCGCAGGCTTTGGCGACATAGGCCTCGGCTAGCGTCCTGCTCGCGTAGTGCTCGCCCATACGGGGTGTGATGAAAGGGGAAGCCGCCCATGCTCCCCCATCCTGGCGGCTCTTCATCAGGTAGGTCTGCGCGGCATCTGCCCGACCCCTGTCCTCCGCCTCCACCTTACCCATCCCGAGAATCAACAGCGCCAAGGCGGTGCTTAAGGGATCGCTCTGCCCGTGGTGCCCCCAGCCCTTGTCCGCACCTTGGCTCGAGCGCACGAATTGTTTTCCCTTTGCGAGACCCGGGGCGTGTGGTGCCACCCTTTCCAATAGCCGCATGGCCACATAGGTGCCATAGAACGATCCGACATACCATCTGCAAGGCCAGCTTCCGTCGGCGGACTGGTGCTGAAGCACCCAGTCCGTACCCCGCCGGATCCTATCCTGGAAGCGGGTCGAGTCGTACAGCTGCAAAGCGAACAAGAGATTGGAAACAACCTCGATGTCAGGACCCACACCCCATTTGCCTTCATTAAAAGCCACCTGGCGACGTTGTAGTTCCGTCCTGGGTGGGTTCGGCACGATCCAAGTCTCATAGGACCCATCCGTCAGGGCTCGCTCCTCCACCAGAATGCCCAGCGGTTGTTCCACCAGGTTCGCCAGCTCCACCGGATGTCCGCTGCGCATGAGGGCCTGCATCACCTGCGCCAAGTCGTCGGCGTCGGGCGCGATCTCTGGAACCGTCGGGAAGTACTTCCATCCACCGGGTTCATCCCTCTCGCGGGACTCCACCAGGTATTGGCTTTCCTCCTCAAGCAGCAACCTGACCTTATCCCCTGCCAACTCCGGCAGATTTTCCCGGAGATCGCAGAGCGCATCGACAATGATGGCCCGCTGGAAGATATCCCCATGATGGAACTCAGTTCCCGCCGTGAAACCGTCCCTATTTGCAAGATGCATGATGTGGCGCGCTTCTCCAAAGCCGTTTCGCCACTCCCTAAGGATCCCCTGCAGCGCGATGCCTGCCAGCTGGGACCACGGATTACCGCCCGATGCCACCTTCAAGTCAAGAGCCTGGAGGCGCTGAAGCCGCTCGAGGTTTGAACGGACGATCCGATCCACATCCGCCTGCAAATTAAGACAATCCGCCTTTACTTTTTGAGGCACATGGCACCACAGAAGGTTCGGCCAGGGTTCGCAGCACGCGAGCGCCTGATCCAGGTACCCGACGGCGATGCCCATCACTTCCTGCAAGTGGCCATCGTAATAGAGAGATCGTGCCAGTCTTCCGACATCTGGCGATTGGGCAGGCCCGTCGGGCAGCAGCCTTGCCAGGAGCAGGGATGGCGCATGGCGCCGCAAGTCCTCCTTCCAGTCGCACACATCATCCCAGATCTGCCGTCCCATGTAATAGAACCGGATGGAGCGCAGCAGTGACTCCAGCTCAGGCCCTTTCGTCCCCTCCAGGCAGCCTAGGCCATGAATGGTGGCCCGGGCCAATGCCGTCTTTCCCACGGCAATCTCCATGGCCCGCTCGGGCGTGAAGGTGGACCAGGAGAGGCGACCACCCGCGATGTTGGCTTCGTCGTCACATGCCCTTGCGTATTCGCGCAGCAGCTCGTGAAACCGGTGCCAGAACGAGGAACCGCTTGGGAACAGGTCGTAGAGCACCCGGTACCCTTCGGCCAGAACAAGCTGCCCTCTCAGGACCCGGGTGGTCATCCATTCTGGCTGATCATCCATCAACCTATCGAACAGAAAAGTGGCGTAGGCGAAATACCGCCCTGCCAGGGCCAACTGTCGATAGGAGCGCCGGTCGATCTTGGGGAAGGCAGCCTCAAACAGGTAGGGATAGCCATCGTACACAGTGAATTGACTGAATTCGTCGGATTTCGAAAACCATGTGCCCAGCCGATTCGCGCATTCCACGACGATCGACTGTAACTCTGCTTGAGTGTCTTCAGGGAATAGATGGATCACGGCGGGCGAGGCTCCTGGTCTGTGGCACGAGGGGGCTGTCGGTGGCAACCAGGGGATCATTCACGGATTGGCTGCGCTCCAACATGGTCCACGGAGAATTCCTGGTAATTGGAGCTGACCACTGTCCACTCGAATCGCTCGCCATTGAACACTTTTGGATTCGCAGCTGGATTGATTCGCAGGTAGCTCCGAAGCCACTTGCCATTGAGTTGCCGGGTATGGCCTTCCACATACACTTCCTGATCTTCACCCCTAGTGTCAGCCAGATAGGTCTTAACTTGGACGGGCAGGCCATCCTCCTGGTCTATCCAAAGGGTGCCGCGCAGGTGGCAGAAGTAAGATTGCGCTTGTTCCTGTGGCGGGCGCGAGGGGTCATAGTGGAAATCGAACTTCCAGGTTGGCCTACCGTTCAGAGACTCCAGCCGCCGATTGTCGAAGGACATGTGCCTGACCAGTCGATAGGTCGAAAAGATGATCGACCGGTACCTGCTTTCGTATTCCAAGAGCGGGCCGGCAAGCTGGCTCGTCTGACTGTGCAGCTCGTCCTGCTGCATGACCTCCAATGCCTTTCGCCGCTGCTGGTCGATTTGGCTCTGTGGGAGCAGCCGGCCGTCCTCCTTGAGGACAATATCCACATTCCGGAGGTGCGTTTGGTAAGACTCGGAAAGCACCTGGTGGCGCACCACTCGATCGAACCATCCATACTTGGTGATCGTTTCATTTCTCGTGCAGGTGTAGTTGACCAGGTCCCGATCATTCTGCTTCTGGCGGTCCAGGGCCCTGGCGATCAAAGCTTGATCTGATTCGGCAAAGAGCGGCAAGGATGCGGCGACGGTGGTCACTAGAAGAAAGATCAGGAATCGACAATTTACACGCATATCAGTCTTTATCAGGGTGGCGATCGTGCTCTCGGGAAGGCCGGAGGGCTGATCCTGGTAGCTCGACCAGTCCCTCCGGAGTTTTGGCGCAAAGGCTATTCCATCAAATTCGGAAGCCTACCCCTGGGATGGCACTTGGGGACCATTGGTCCCGCAGGCGACCGGACTGCAACTGATATCGTTGCCGATACAGATCCAGGGAGAAGAGGCCTGCTCGGCTGCCACCATGGATAGCTCGAGGCGTCTTTCCAATTCGACCACATCCAGATCGGCCAGATTCAGGCTCTGGATCGTGTTGAGGTTGTTCATGATTCCTCCTAAAGGAAGGGGGGTAAACCATGGCACCATGCCATGGAACTGGATGAGGCATGCCTAGCAGCTGTGTCCCTCCCAGCTGCTGGCGCGTTCTCCTCGAGAAAAATCGCCCCAGGCATCGGCGGCCGCTTGGTCGAACCGGTATTGAAAGTCGTCGCAATGGCCCGCGGTATCAGGCTGCTTGACGGCGCAACCGCCGCCGCAGAACAAAGCGTAGGAGCAGGTCGAGCATGGCGCAGTTGTGGCCACCGAACGATTGCGCCAATACTCCAGCATCCCTTCAAAGAGCTCGAACTGCCCATCCGGAAGCAGCTGGCCTATCCGGGCAGATGGTTCGTTTGTCCGCTCCATGCAGGCGTAAATCGCACCGGAGAAGTCGATGATGAACATGACTGTATGCGCGCCACAAAAGGTCGGCTTGAATATGGACTGGGCGGGATCGCTTCCTGATTGCAAGAGCCGCAGCAACTGGTTTTTCAACCCGACATTCGGGAAATGAAACAATCCCATGTCCGGATGTTCTCGCCCCAGCTCCTCGATTGAGGCGTGGAAACGCCTGGTTTCCAGGAGCATGGCTTGGTTCGTATCATTCTTGTTGGACTGGACAGGGGCCAGATACGCACTGAATCCCGTTGACTCGCACCAACCCAAGCGCCTGATCTCCACCGCAAGGGACGGCAGAGAATCCAAGTTGGATCTGTCGACATTGACTCGCAGGTTGATCCTGGCGCCCTCCTGCAAAGCGAACGAAACATTCTTCACGATCCGATCGAAGGTGCCTTCACCCTTACCAGTAACCCGCCGGCGATTGTGTATGGACGCCGCCCCATCCAGGGTGATCTGCAGTTCCTGGATTCCACCAGGCCCCAGCAGGCCTGCGTAGGCATCCAGCTCCGTGCCATTGGAGATCGCCCGGAATTCTACTTTCGGTTCAAAACGTAGGACCTCAAGGCACATCTCAACGATTGGCCGGTGTTTTGCGAGCAGGGGCTCTCCTCCATAGAAGGTGACGCTGGGATGGCTTCTCGTTCTTTCCGTCGTGAACTCACGGGCCAGTGCCTGAACGCCATCGAGCACCCGCCGCATGGTGGCTTCGTCCGGAAGCTCAAACCCCTTCTTGGCTTGCAAATGCCTTGCTCCTGGATCCTCCTGGTAGCAATAGGGGCACCTGAGGTTGCACTCGTAGGCAGGCACAATCATGAAGTGGGGTGCATTCCCCTTCGTATAGCTATGAAACTGCCTGATATAGCGCAAAAAAAACGCCCGCTCTTCTTCCGGTCCCCATTCCGTGAGATATCCCCGGCGCTTCAAGACCTCGATATGACCTTCGCCCAAAGCGTCCCTGAGCGTATCCCCGGTCAGCGAGACCCCCGCCAGGACCTTCATTGTGGTCGCCAGCTCAGTGGGCACCAGATCGAATGCCCCTGAATACCCATGGATCAGAAGCTGAGAACCCTTCGAATGCTGGTTCAAATCCACGAAAATGGTGTAGTCACTGATGCGCATAAGCCCTAAATTTATCAATTGTGCTTAGTGAGCAGGATAGGGGGGACCCGCAGGTTAAAACGAGGACTGTTGGCACCAAGACCTGGGCACAGGCCCTCGCCGAAGGCTTAAGTAGAAGTCTTCTCATGGGTGTTCCTTGGAATGGGTGGCCGATGGGACGGCCACCACCGTAAAGCTCAATGAGCTTGTACCGGTTCTCCCGCCCGCAGTCACACTGATCTTTCCAGTTGTCACCCCTGTGGGGGCCACAGCCGTGATTGAGGTGGCACCAAGAACCTGAAAACTTGCAACGGCCTTCCCGTTGAACTTGACTGCGGTCGCATCCGTAAAGCCAGTCCCCGTCAGAGACACCGACGTGCCCACGACCCCGTTCGTAGGTGTGAAACTTGAAATGACTGGAGCTGAAGCAGCATTCAGAATCAGTCCTGCCAATACCAACAGGAGAAACAAGGGGGGGAGATTGTATCTACGCATCCGAATCCTCGATGGACCAGCCGTTTTCAGAAGAAACCTTCCATGCTGGTCTTCATTGAAGTTGCGAGGACCGAATTTTGGGTGTTAAATATTGTTAAGCCCATTAATCTTAAGACTTATTCTCGATTTTGTGTTTATAAATGGCCTATTCCCAATTATTAAAAATAAACGCGAGGCGATCTCGATCTCAATTGGCGCCGAACGGTAGGTTTTCCCTCCTGAACGGAAACAGAGAAGTCTCAAGTCCATAACCTTGAGTTTTGGTTAAATTGTATGTTTTTTTTACAGGCAAGAAAGACTTTAACCAAAATAATTATTGACTTATTCAAATTGGATCATTGATTTAAGTATGCCTTCATGCTGAAACCATCAATGCCCAACTTCGCTTCGCTCCTGAAATCCGAGATCCTCAGGCTCGCCAGGAAAGGAGCCCGGGCCGAGATTGAATCGCTCAGGAAGGCCTCCAGCAGATACCGCAGTGAGATCGCCGAGCTGAAGCGTCGCATCGAGCAGCTTGAGCGCCAGCTTGGCTGGATGGAGACCACGATGATCTACATCGAGACCCGTGAGGAGGAGATGCGGGAGGCCATCAACCTCGTGGGCTAGGATCCGGCCAAGGGGAATGCCTGTTCCTGCGGGGGAGCCGATCCCGCCAGGAAGGTCAACAGGAACCTCTCCCGGGACCCCTCGGACAGATTCAGTTACAGGCCAACCTTCTGACACACCGAGTCCCCGGGACCTCGCCCCACCATCCCCGCCCACGCCGCCAGTACGCGCTGGGCCTGCATCACGGGGCCGCCTTCGCCGGGGGGGAGGGGCAGCAGCACTGCGCCGTCGGGGTTGAGCTGGGCGTCCCTGCGCTCGCGCACCCAGGCCATGAGCTTCGCGGGATCCACGGGGGTCTGGGGGCTCAGGCGCAGCTTGAGGCGGCCCTTGTCCACGGTGACTTCGGAGACGGCCAGGGCCTGGGCGCGGAGCTTCACCTTCAGGATCTCGAAGAACCGCTGGGTGCCTTCGTCGTCCTCCGGCACGTGGCCGAAGCGGTCCTCCAGGTCCAGGCGGTAGAGCGCCAGATCCTGCTCGCTGCGCAGGCGGGAGAGGCGCTTGTAGGCCACCAGGCGCTCGCTGGCCTGGTCGATCCAGCGGCGGCCGAGCTGGGCGCCGCCGGCGAGGCCGTCGAGCTTCACCTCGAAGGTGCCGCTGGGCTGGCCCTGCAGCTCCTGGAGCGTCTCCTCCAGCAGCTTCACGTAGAGCTCGAAGCCGATCTCGTGGATCTGCCCGCTCTGCTCGCCGCCCAGCAGGTTGCCCGCGCCGCGGAGTTCGAGATCCATGGCGGCCACGCGGAAGCCCGAGCCCAGCTCGGAGAAGTCCTCCAGGGCCTGCAGGCGCCTGCGGGCGTCCTCGCTGATCTCGTGCTTGGCGGGGATCAGCAGGTAGGCGTAGGCGGGCACGTCGCTGCGGCCCACCCGGCCCCGCAGCTGGTAGAGCTGGCTGAGGCCGAAGGCGTCGGCACGATGGACGATGAGCGTGTTGGCATTGGGCACATCCAGCCCGTTCTCCACGATGGTGGTGGCCACCAGCACGTCCAGCCGGCCCTCCATGAAGGCCAGCATCACCTGCTCCAGGCCCTCGTCGGTCATCTGGCCGTGGCCCACGCCCACGCGGGCGTCGGGCACCAGCTCGCGCACCCGCGCGGCGATGGCCGTGATGGATTCCACCCGGTTGTGGACGAGGTACACCTGCCCGCCGCGGCGCAGCTCGAACTGGATGGCGGTCTGGATGAGTTCGTCGGACCAGGGCGCCACCACGGTCTCGATGGCCAGGCGGTCCTTGGGCGGCGTCTCGATGAGGCTGATCTCGCGGAGGCCCGTGAGGCTCATGTGCAGGGTGCGGGGGATGGGCGTGGCGCTCATGGCCAGCTGGTCCACGTTGAGGCGCAGCTTCTTCAGCTTCTCCTTGTGGGCCACGCCGAAGCGCTGCTCCTCGTCCACCACCACCAGGCCCAGGTCCGCGAACTTCACCCGGGCGCCCAGCATCTGGTGGGTGCCGATGACGATCTCGATCTGGCCGTCGGCCAGCTCATCCTGGATGCGCTTGACGTCCTCCTTGTCCACGAAGCGGTTCAGCATCTCGATCTTCACGGGGAAGCCGGCGAAGCGTTCCTTGAAGGTCCGGAAGTGCTGGAAGCAGAGGATGGTCGTGGGGCAGAGCACGGCCACCTGGCGGCCTTCGAGCGCCACCTTGGCGGCGGCGCGCATGGCCACCTCCGTCTTGCCGAAGCCCACGTCGCCCACCAGCAGGCGGTCCATGGGGCGCGGGGACTCCAGGTCCGCCTTCACCGCCTCGCTGGCCTCGATCTGGTCCGGCGTGGGCGTGAAGGGGAAGCTGGCCTCGAAGGCCGCCATCTCCGGGCCGTCCGGCGGGTAGGCGTGGCCCTGCTCCAGCTTGCGCTGGGCGTAGAGCTTCAGCAGCTCCTCGGCCATGTCGCGGATGGCCTTCTTGGCCCGGCGCTTCACCTTGGCCCAGGAAGCGCCGCCCAGCTTGTCCAGGGGCGGCAGGTGGCCCTCGGCGCCGGTGTAGCGCTGGAGGAGGTCGGCCCGCTCCAGGCTCACGCTCAGCTGGCCGCCGTCGGCGTAGCGGAGCTGGAGCACCTCCTGCTCCTCGCCGCCCGCGGTGAGGGTGGCGAAGCCCACGAACTCGCCGATGCCGTGGTCCAGGTGCACCACCCGGTCGCCGGGCTTGAGGTCGCGCAGGTCCGAGAGGAAGGCCGCGCTGCGGGATTTCTTGGGCGCGGCCTGCACGGCCCGGCGGCCGAAGACCTCCCGTTCCGTGAGCAGGACGAGGCCGGGTTCCTTGAGATGCACGCCGGCGCTGAGGACGAGGTGGATGGCCCGGCAGCCGCTGTCCGTGCCCGTGCCGAGGGGCAGGTCGTGCTCCCGCAGGAGCTCCGAGAGGCGGTCCCGCATGCCCTGGGTGGAGCCCGCCAGGAAGACGCGGTGGCCCGTGAGGGCCAGGTCCTTCAGATGCTCTGCCAGCTCTCCGGACCGCCCCTGGAATTCCCGCACGGGCTGGGCGGCGAGGGGCACGGTGGCCTCGCTCTGCCACTCCGTGAGGTGCAAGGTGGGCCGGCTGGGATCGGAAGCCAGGAAGCGGTCATCGACGTCGGGACACACCACGCCGCCGCGCCGCAGGACCACGAGGCCCTCCTCGATGCGGGCCCGCTCGGCCTCCCGCAGGGCCTCCTCCCAGGCGGGATCCAGGCGCACCCGCAGGCAGGGCGGCATCCAGTGGACCAGCTGGCCCGAGGGCTGGGCCGCCAGTTGGGCCGCCAGGGGGTAGAACAGCTCCTCGCCGGGGAAGTGGCCGTGGGAGGCCAGGCGGGCGCGCCGGAAGGCCAGATCATCGCCGGGCTCCGGCGTGCGGTCCGCGCGGGCCTCCGCCGCCTCCAGCAGCAGGCGCCGCTCGGCTTCGTAGCGGGGATAGAGCGTGAGCGAATCCAGCGCCTCGCCCGTGCGGCGCTGGGTGTCGGGATCGAAGGGGCTCAGGCGCTCCAGCTCGTCGCCGAAGGTCTCCAGGCGCAGAGGCTGCTCCAGGTGGTCGGGCCAGAGGTCCACCACCATGCCCCGGGAACTGAATTCCCCCGGCGCCGAGGCCATCTCCGTGCGCCGGTAGCCCAGGGCCACGAGGGTCTCCAGCAGGAGCTCCCGGGGCACCTCGGCGCCGAGGTGCAGGTCCAGCTTCTGCTTCTGGAACCAGGTGGGGTGGGGCAGGCGCTCGCTGGCCGCCAGGGGCCCCGTGACGAGCACCTGCACGCGCCGTTCCAGCAGGCCCACCAGGGTGGACAGGCGGTCGCGCAGCACCATGCCCGGCGGGCTGCTCTCGCCGCCGGCGTAAGGCGCGAAGCCCGGGAAGTGCGCCACGCCCACGCCCGGCAGCAGGGCCTGCAGGTCCGCGGCGAGGGTGCGGGCCTCGGCCTCGCTGGGGGCATCCACCCACAGCGAGGTGCGCCGGCCGTCGCGGGTGATCCACCGCGCCAGCACCAGGGCCAGGGCCGGCGGCGACGTCCAGCGCAGCTTCGCGCCCGGCGCATCGAGCGCCCCCGCCGGCGCCTCGGCCAGGCGGAGGAGATCCTTCAGGTCTTGGGACAGCGCTTCCATGGACATTCCAGAGTGCCCGAGCCTGCGCCGGAGGACGAGGGGCGATTATCGAAAGACAGGCTGGTCACGGAAGGCGCGGAAGCAAGCTCAGGTCAAACGGGAACCCGCGCACACTCCGTGCCCTCCGGCTTCTTTCCGTGTCTTCCGCGTCCAGCGCCTTCCCACGGGTGTTGGCTGGTCAGACCTCCCGCACGGCCCAGTCCCGGGGCATGAGGACGCGGTCCCACCACACGCCCTTGTCGCTGCGCCTGCCCACGGCGAGGAACATGTTCACCTCGGCGCCGCGGGGCAGGCCCAGCAGCTTCGCGGCGCGCCAGGGATCGAAGCCCTCCATGGGGCAGCTGTCGTAGCCCTCGGCCCGCAGGGCCAGCATGAAGCTGGCGGCGGCCAGGGCCGTGCTCTTGTGGGCCATGACCCGGATGTCCGAGCGCGACATGAAGTTCGGCGTGGGACGGAAGAGGGACAGCAGCCGGCTGATCCCCCGCTTCAGGGGCCCCAGGAGCCCGAAGGGGCCCGTGGTGTAGACCATCGGAATGAGCTTCCGGTAGTAGGTCGCCTGGCTCTTGCGGAGGGGCCCCCGGGATTCGAACACCCGCAGGATCTCGTTCCGGTTGCGCCGCCAGGTGTCCCGGTGCGTCACCAGGGCCATCAGGACGGGCGCGGTCTTCGCCGGCAGCTGGTCCAGGCAGGCGGCGTTGGCCGCGCGCCGGACCTCGGGATCGCGGATCACCACGAATTCCCAGGGTTGGAGGTTGCTGGAGCTGGGAGCAAGCCGGGCGGCTTCCAGGCAGCGGTCCAGCACCTCCTGCGGCACCGGGTCGGGCAGGAAGTCCCGCACGGTGCGCCGGGTCTCGACGGCTTCGAAGAAGTCAGGCAAAGGGGGCCTCCTCCACGGGAATCTCCACGGCTTCCTCTTCGGGCCGGCCGAGCCTTCGGCGGATCCAGGCCCAGCCCTTGGCCAGCGTCATGTCCTCGATGATCTCGAAGAACACGGGCACCACGATGAGGGTGAGCAGGGTGGAGGTGATGATGCCGCCCACCACGGCCCGGGCCATGGGCGCCCGCATCTCGGCGCCGGCGCCGAGGGCCAGGAAGAGGGGCAGCATGCCGCCGATCATGGCGAAGCTCGTCATGAGGATGGGCCGCAACCGGACCATGCCCGCGCGGATGATGGCCTGGCGGCGGGGGATGCCCTCCTCGCGCTGCAGGTGCAGGGCGTGATCCACCAGCAGGATGGCGTTCTTCGTCACCAGGCCCATGAGGAGGATCTGGCCGATGCTCGTCATCATGGACATGGAATCGCCCGTGACCAGGAGCATCAGCACCATGCCCACCATGGAAAGCGGCAGGCTGGCCATGATGGCGACGGGGATCTTGAAGCTCTCGAACTGGCTGGCCAGCACGAAGTAGATGAAGAACACCGCGAGGAGCAGGGCCGACCCCATGTAGCCGGCGGTCTCCTTGCTGTCCCGGGTCTGACCCAGGAATTCCACGCGCACGCCCTCCGGGAGCTGCCCGCTGGCCTTGAGCGCGGCCACCTTGGCAGCGGCGCCGGCGCTGACCTCGCCCAGGGTGGAGCCCTCGAAGTTGGCGTCCACCTCCACCTCTTCCATCAGGTCGTGGCGCTGGAGCTTGGCGGGGGCGATGCCCTCCTCGAAGCGCACCACCTGGTTGAGGCGCACCAGCGGGTGCTTGCCGCCGCCCAGGTCCTTGGTGCTCTGCACGGTCATGTTGGCCAGCTGGGCCGCGAAGCGGCGCTGCCGGTCGGCGAGGCGGATCCGCACGTCGCGCTGCTCGCCACCCTCGTCTTCGTACTTGGCCACCTTCTCGCCGTCCACGAGGGGTCGGACCATGGAGGCCACCAGGGCCGGGCTCACGCCCAGGTCCGAGGCGGCCTTGCGGTCCACCACGAGGCGCAGCTCGGGCTTGCCGCTGTCGAGGCTGGTGGTGACATCCACCGCGCCGGGCACGCTGCGGAGGGCCCGCTTCACCAGGGGCACGGCCTGGATGACCGCGTCCCGGTCGGGGCCCTGCACGGCCACCATGATGGGATAGGCCATGCCCCAGTCGTTCACGGGACCCACGGCGGCGTCCACCCCGGGCACCGAACGGAAGGCCTCGCGGATCTGGCGCCGGATGGCGATCTGGCCGGGCCGCCGGCCCTCGGCGAGCTTCACGTAGATGCCGCCGGAGTCCACGGTGCCGTTGAGCCCCGTGCCGATGGTCGTGTAGGTCAGCTGCACGCCGGGCACGGCGCGGATGGCCTTCTCCAGCTCGGCGGCCTTCTCCCGGGTGGCCTGCAGGCTGGAGCCGGGTTCGGCCTTGAAGGTCACCTGAAGGTCGCCCCGGTCGTAGTCCGGCATGAAGTTGTTGCCCAGGAGGCCCGAGAGGCCCATGGCCAGGAAGAAGCTGCCGAAACCGGCGATCATCACGGTCTTCCGGTGGGCCATCGCCCACTCGATGGTCCGCTTGTAGAGCCCCTCCCAGCTGTCCAGCTTCCGGCTGAAGGCCTCCACGGCCCGCATGATCGGATTCCGGCCCTGGTAGTGGACATGGCCGTCGGCGCTCTTCTCGTGCTCGGGATCGGGCCACACGGCGCTGAGCATGGGGTCGAGGGTGAAGCTCACGAACAGGGACACGGCCACGGCGAACGCCACGACGATGCCGAAGGGGAAGAAGAACTTGCCCACGATGCCGCCCATGAAGGCCACGGGCACGAACACCGCGAGGATGGAGAGGGTGGTGGCGATGACGGCGGGGCCGATCTCCGCCGTGCCCTCCCGGGCCGCGGTGACGTGGTCCTTGCCCATCTCGGCGTGCCGCGTGATGTTCTCCCGGACCACGATGGCGTCGTCGATGAGGATGCCGATGGCCAGGGACAGGCCCATCAGCGTCATCACGTTCAGGGTGAAGTCCAGGGCCCGCATCACGATGAAGGTGGAGATCACGGACACCGGCAGCGTGAGGCTGGTGATGAGGGTGGAGCGCCAGCTCTTCAGGAAGAAGAAGACGATGAGCACCGTGAGCGCGCCGCCCAGGTAGATGGAGAGGTTCACGTCCTCCACGCTCTGGGTGATGAAGCGGGCGTTGTCCTTGGCGGTGACCACCTCGACACCCTGCTTGGCCAGCTCGGGCTTCAGCTCGTCCAGGGCCGCGCGCACGGCCTCCACCATGGCCACGGTGTTGCCGCCGGTCTGCCGCTGGACCTCCAGGGCCACCACGTCCTTGCCGTTCAGCCGGGCCAGGCTCCGCTGTTCCTTGATGCCGTCCACCACCGTGGCCACTTCCTGCAGCTCGATGGGGCGGCCCTCCTTGTTGCCCACGATCACGTGCTGGAAGTCGCCCACGGCCTTCGCCTTCGCGTCCACCTTCACGGAGACCTCACGGTCCCCCTGGAGCAGGTTGCCGCTGGGGATGGCCAGGGTGTCATTGGCGAGGGCGTTCTTCACCGCCGTGAGGGAGAGGCCCATGGATTCGAGCTTCTGGGGATCCACCTGGATCTCGATCTCGCGGGTGCTGCCCCCGGCCACGTCCACCTTGCCCACGCCGGAGACGTTCTCGATGCGGCGCTTGAGGAAGTCCTCGGCGATGCGGGTCAGCTCGCGGGCGGTCATGCCCTGATGCTTGGCGTCGGGCCTCAGCACCAGCGACAGCACGGGCAGCTGGGCCGGGTCGAACTTGGAGATGACCGGCTCCTCGATGTTGCTGGGCAGGTCGCGGCGGATCTGGCCGATGCGGGTGCGGACATCGTTGAGGGCGTTGTCCACGTTGCGGCCCAGCTGGAACTGGATCACCAGGGTGCCGAGGCCCTCCTGGCTGGTGGAGCTGATCTCCTTGATCTTCTCGATGGGATTGACCGCCTCCTCGATCTTCTTCACCACATCCTGCTTCACGGCCTCGGGGCTGGCGCCGGGATAGACCACGGACACGGTGACGGTGGGGATGTCGGTGTTGGGGTACTGGTCGATGCCCAGGTGCTTCACGGAGAAGAGGCCCAGCACCACCAGGGCGAGCATGATGCAGACCGTGAGGACGGGCCGGCGGATGGAAAGGTCGGACAGGAACATGGGTCACTTCCCTCCGGCCGGGGCGCCGCCGACCACGCGGATGCGGGTGCCGTCGCTCACGAGATCCTTGCCCTCGTCCACCACCTGGGCGCCGGCTACGAGGCCGTCCACGGGCCGGAAGCCGTCCTGCTCGGGGCCGAGCACCACCTTGCGGCGGCGGGCCACGCCGCCCTCGTCCACGTAGAGCTCGGCATCCCGGTCCTGGGCCTTCAGCAGCGTGGCCGGGAGCGAGGCCTTCTTCTGCTCCCCGTCCGCGAGGATCACGCCCTCCACGAAGAGGCCGCCCTTCAACTGGCCGTCGGGGTTCGGCACCTCCATGCGGACGCGCAGGGTGCGGCCGTCGGGGTTGAGGCTGGGGCTCACCTGGGTGACGCGGCCCTCCACCTGGTGGTCCAGGCCGATGGCGCGGAAGGAGGCCTTCTGGCCCACCTTCACGCGGGACATCACCTCGGCGGGCAGGTCGGCGTGGATCTCCAGCTTGCGGTTGTCCACCACCTCGAAGGCGGGCTGGCCCGGGGCCAGCATCTCGCCCGGCTGCACGAGCCGCTGGGACACCTGCCCGGCGAAGGGCGCTGTGAGCCTGGCCTTCCTCAGGCGCAAGCGGGCCATGCCCAGATTGCTCGCGGCGGCCTGGGCGGCGGCCTGGGAGGCATTCAGGGCCGTCTCGGCCTGCTGCTCGGCCTGGCGGGTGATGCTGCGCTTCGCCAGAAGCATCTCGGCCCGGTCGTAGTCCCGCCTGGCCTGGAGGGCCTGGGCCTGGGCCTGGGCCACCTGGGCCTCGGCCGCCTGCACGCCCAGGAGGTAGTCGTCCTCGTCGATGGCGCCCAGCAGGGCCCCGGCGGCCACGGGGTCGCCTTCATGGACGAGCACGCGGGTGACGCGGCCGGTGAGCTCAGATTTCAGGGTGGCGCGGTTCACGGCCAGCAGGTTGCCCGTGAAGGCCACCGCCGGACGGAAGGTGCGCTCCTGCACGGACACGAGGGTGACGGGCACCAGCCCCTCGGCCTTCACCTCGGACTGGTGGTTCAGTTCCGCATCACGCTGGCTGCGGTGGTAGGTGGCCGCGCCCGCGATGACGAGCACCGGCACCAGGGCGTAGAGGACGGTCTTCTTCTGCATGGGCTTCTTCCTTTCCCGGATGGCGGATTCGAAGGGATTACTGGGGAGGCAGGCCGAGGGAGCGGCGCTGGTCGAAGAGGGCGGACCACACCCCCAGCTCCGCGCGCCGGCGCTGGCTCTCGGCCTGGCGCTCGGAGCGCTCCGTCTGGAGGAGGTCCAGCGAGGTGATGAGGCCCTGGTCGAAGGACTCACGGCTCACGCGGAGGGCCTCGGCGGCGGCGTCGTGGGCCTTCTGCGCAGCGTCGTTGAGGGCCACGGCCTTCTCCAGCTCACGGTCCGCCGTGCGCTTCTCCACGGCGACGGCCCGCTCCCGGTCGATGCGGGCCTGCCGCACCTGCTCCAGCTGGGCCTCATTCTGGGCGCGCTTGCCGGCGCTGCGGAGGCCGTCGAACAGCGGGAACTTCATGGTGACGTTCACCCGCCAGGTGTCGTAGGGCTCCTTGAAGAGGAGGTCCGTCTTGCCCGCCTGGTAGCCGTAGCTGGCGTTGAAATCGAACTTGGGCCGCAGGTCCGACTTGAGGATCTTGTCGTTCTCGCGGTACATCGCCTCCTCCTGCCGGAGCTGGGCGATCTCGGAACGCTCCCGGCCTTCGGGCCTGGCACCGAGGACAGGCTGCCCCATGGGGGCCAGGACCAGCGGCGTCTTCGGATCGAGGCCCAGCTGGCCGTCCAGCACCTCCACGGCCCGCTGCAGGTTGGCCTCGGCCTGGAGGTTCTCCGGCTCCACGGACAGGAGTTCGCTCTGGGCCCGGAGCAGGTCCAGCTCCGTGGCGGACTGGGCCTCCAGCTTGGCCTTCACGTCCGCCAGGAAGGTCTCGGCGGCCTGCTTGCGCACCTTCACCACCTCCAGGTCGGCCTGGGCCCCGAGGACCGCCAGGTAGGCCTTGGCCACGCCATGGAGGACGTCCAGCTCGGCGGTGGTGTAGGCGTAGGTGGCCTCGCGCTCGCCCATCTTCGCCACCTTGATGGCGGTGCCCAGCTTGCCCCAGTAGAAGAGCGGCTGGGAGAGGGTGGCCTGGCTGGTCCAGACATTCCGGGCGCCCACCAGGGAGGTGGGATTCAGCCCGAAGGCCGCGGCGGAATCGCCGAAGCCGCTGTTGAGGATGGAGACGTCCCGCACGCGGGTGAAGTCGCCCACCAGTGCGATCTGCGGCAGGGCATCGGCGCGGGTGCTGGTGATGAGGCCCTCGCGCTCCGCCACCCGGGCCTTGGCGGCGCGGATCTGCGGATTCTCGGCCCGGGCCCGGACCAGGGCCTGGGTCAGGTCGAAGGCGAGGGGCGCGGCCGGGAACGGCGCGGCGGTCGGCGCCGGGGCCTGGAGGGCGGGGGGAACGAATGGAACCATGATCAGGGCCTCGTCTGCGGGAAGGCCTCGGGGACGCCCAGTCCCCGCAGGCTGAAGTCGGTGAAGTGCTGGATCAGGGCCTCCAGGTCCTTCGGGAAATCCGGATCCCCGCTCAGGAGCCGGATGAAGCCCAGGGAGTTCCGGAAGTGGAGGATCTGGCCCTGGATGCTGAGGGTCAGGCGGAGGAGGGTCTCCGGGTCCGCGTCCGGGCGGAGGATCCGCAGCAGGGCCAGGACCCGCTCCATGTAGGGCCGGGCGAACTCCAGCAGGACCGGCGCCGAGACCGGGTGCGGCATCTGGATCTCGCGGCCGATGAGGGCCATGGCCGCCGCATCCACCTCGCTCTCCGCGGGACAGGACATCAGGTCCGTCACGAAGGCCCGGATGTAGGCCTTCATGCCCTGGAGGGCGACCTCGCGGGCCCCCGGGCTGCCCGGTTCTGGCGGCGGCGGCAGCGTGGCCACCTCCGAGGCCTTGCGGGCGCTGATGTGGCGCAGGGCCTCGCGGTAGAGCCCTTCCTTGCCCCCGAAGTGGTAGGTCACCAGGGCGGAGTTGGCCTTGGCCCGCTGGGCGATCTCCCGGATGCCCGCCCCGTCGTAGCCCTTTTCCGCGAAGGTCAGGATGGCCGCCTCGATCAGGCGGTGCCGGGTGTCCTGGGGAAGTTCGGGGGGCGGAGGGGTCATGGGTGGCACCTCAATCAATCGATTGACCAAGATTAATCAATCGATTGATTCAGTCAAGCAAAATCCCCATCGACCTCTGTTGATAAAGGACTTGACGGTAGAAATTGTAATTCTAGATTCGGAATGGGGATTCGGGGGTTCCATGGTCGAGTCTCGAAGGGAGCGGGAAACGCAGCGGCGGCGGGAGATCCTCCTGGAAGCCGCCAGCCGGGTGTTCGGCCGGAAACCCTTCGACGAGGCCACCATGCAGGAGGTGGCGGCGGAGGCCCAGATCGGGATGCGGGGCCTCTACGAGCAGTTCCCTTCCAAGCAGGCCCTCTACGAGCAGGTGATCCTCGACCGCGCCCTGGCCTTCCAGGCGAGGACCCTGAGCTTCCTCGACCCGGACCTGCCGCCCCTGGAGGCCCTGAGGCGCCTGGCCCTGGCCTATGCGGACCAGTTCCGGGAGCGCCCCATGCACCTGCCCATGTTCATCCAGAACCGGGTGCACTTCGACTGGGGCTTCGATTCCCGCTTCGCCCCCCGGTTGCGCGAGATCTACGAGGAGGAGCGGACGCATCTCAGGGGCCTCATGGTCCGCGCCATCCGGGCGGGCCTGGTCCGCGACCTGGAGCCGGATTTCCTGGCCCAGCTCTGCCTGGACGTCCTCCAGTCCTCCCTGCACCACGGCCATTTCCGGCACCCGGGGGAACCCTCCGAGGCCAGCGTGGATCGCGCCCTGGACTGCCTCCTGAGCGGCGTGGGGGAGGGCTCCGTGAAACCCGCGGCCGCCCACCTCCCCGCCCTGCCCATCCTGCCGCCCCTGAAATCCCCCGGCAGCGGCGGAGGCCCCGTGCGGCCCTGATCCACCCGTCCCCGGGGCCCGTCCGGCCTCACCTCTGAAAGGAGCTCCCATGACCCTCCGAACCCGCGTGGCCAGCCTCGACGACGCCTCGGGCGAACTGGCCCTCAGCCTCAGCAAACTGGAGATGGAGGCCGCCCGGGGGGTCCCCAGCAAGGAGGAGCAGATCGACTTCCTCCACGATCTGCACCGGGCCGTCGTCCGCAAGGAGATCCACCCCTGGCGCCTCCGGGCGCGGCACACGGCCCTGGGGGGCGCTGTCCTGGTGGTCGCGGCACTCTTGCTGCCGGAGGAGATGCCCTACCGGGAGGTGGCCTTCCCGGCGATCCTCGCGCTGGGGGGCCTCTCGCTGCTGGGGGCCGCCGCCGAGCTGGTCATCTACGTGCGGGCCCTCCGGAAGGAACGGCAGTGGCTCCACCGCGAAGAGGCCGCGGTCCTGAACGGCCGCCCGCTCCTCGGGGGGCAGTAGCGGGGCCGCGGCATTGTGACCCCCTGCCCGATTTCCGCCCGGGGGTCGCCGAAACGTGATAGGAAAGGAAGGAGAGGGTCCGTCCATGCTCTTCCTGGTCTTCTATTTCATCCTCAGCGCCGTCCTGGTCTTCCAGGGCCTGCACCTGGCCGGGGAGACCACCTCGCCCCTGGGCACCCTGCCCGAGGAGGTGGCCCAAGACAGGCACGCCAGCCGCGGCTGGGGCGGCTTCCTCATGGCCTTCGGCGCCTTCAGCGCCCTCATCGGCGCCTTCGGCTTCGCCTACCCCGGCATGGCCCCGGCCCGGCCCATCCTCTTCCTGATGGGCCTGATCTTCCTCGCCCTCTTCGGCCTCTGGGTGATCTTCCTGGGCCGCCAGGCCGAGTTCATGGGCAAGCCCACGATGACGGACGACCACGGGCACCACTGATCCCGATCTTCCAGCCGGTAAACTCCTGATGCAGACACCCCGACCAGCTGGTCGGGGTGTCTGCATCAGGGGAAATCCTCGCCGCCATTCGGAGGGGCGCATCGGAGAATGCGTCGGATGCCCATGATTACACCCGACCATGTTCCGTGTTTCTCGATGGCCAGGATCATGTAGTTCGAGCAGGACGGCTCGAATCGGCATGAATTGCGCAACCTGGCAGAGGCGTGCCGCTGATAGAGATGAATCAGCGAAATGACGATGCCACTCAATCCAGTTTCTTGCGGAAGGTGACCACCGTGCATTGGCCGAAGGATTCCTTCGCGCCGAACAGCCCCGACAGGCACCCCGGCGTGATGCGGTACGGCACCTCGTCGCAGCGCATGAACTCAAACCCCTGGCTGCCCCAGCCCTCCACGAACTGGGTGAACTGGTCCGCCACCATCATCGGCGTGCCGCTGTTCTTGAACTTCGCCTCGAAGTACGAAACGGCATATTCAAAGCCACCGACCTGGTATTTCCTGAAACCTGCGAACTGCGACTGAGCCATGGGGCTCTCCTTGAATTAGGTAGTGGGGGTTGTCCTGAGCCAACTGGTCAGGGTGGAATCAAAACAGGCGACACAGAGTGTCGCGGTGAGGGGCACGCGCTGTTCCAGCTTCTGCAGCATGCTGGGGTGGTACCGGGGGGCGACCCCATGGCTGAACATGATTTCCGCCAAGTCGAAATGACCAATGCAGTTCGAGCAGTCCTGGCAAATGGAGGCGGTGCAGAGGGCACAGCGGTTCACCCCCCTCCGCCCGCATCCGCAGACCAGGGCACCCTCCTCCTGCGGCGATTTCTTGAAGGTCGAGCCGCAGTACTTGCATGTTTCGACCAGGGCGGACCGGATCGAGGAAGCGAAGGGAGCGCCACAATGGGCACAGCTGCTGCTTTTCAACATCGAACAAGCACCCTTGGATTGGATGGGGGTCAAGGTTCCGAGAAGACCAAGCCTGGAGTTGGGCACCTAGGTGGGCGAGAGGAGCCTCGGGAGCCAGACGACCACCTCTCGCCAGAAGCGCAGGAGGGGCCAGAATTCGCTCTGGTCGAGGACCGCGAAAAGGACGAAAAGCAGGGAGAAAAAGGCCAGCAGGTCATGGAGGGCCGTTCGCATGAGGAGGGACCTGTCCTCCCAGGTGCGAACGACGAGGCTCAGGCTGCCCACCATGGGTTTTCGGTACCCGCCGTTGCGAATGCTGCGTTCCTCATCGGTCACCCGGACATAGAGCAAGCCGACCAGGCCCGGCACCCGTTTCGCCAGGGGCAGGATGAGGCTCAGCGTGCTGAGGAGGCCCGCCGCGATGAGGAGCGGGGAACCATTCGACACACCCGCCCGGAAGGCCGCTGATCCTGCACCCACGAGGAAGTAGATAAAAAGGAGAAGTGTGAACATCATTCATCCCATCGTTCCAAGCGATCCATCCATCGGCCAACCTTAGAACTCCACCGGGTGCAAGGTTCGGAGGTGGTTTGCGCAGGGAAGGGGCGCCCGGAGGAACTCCACCCCCAGCCGGTTCAAACGCCGCCTCTGGCTGTGCTCTCCCGCCCGTCGCCGCCTCTCAGTCCACACCAAAGTCGTACAGTTCCGAGTCCCGGAACCAGATGCCGTATTCACCGGGTTCCAATTCCTTTTCAGGCTTGATCTGCCAGAAGCCGTTCCCCTGCTCTTTGGCGGTGAACATCACGGTCCAGTCCTTGTCTGGATTGGTGACGGACTTGTTGGTGAACATCCCCCGGCTGCCCATCTTCACGGAACGGGTGAGGTCCTTCTTGTTCGACTCCGCCTTGACCAGGAAGTAGCGCCCCACGGGGCTCTGCTGGGAGCGCACGATGAAGGTGGGCTGGTGATCCTTGGTCCGGACATCGGCCTTCAGCCCCGGGTAGTCCATGAAGGAGAGCACCGTGACATAGGCCCAGGTCTGGCTGGGGCTGCCGGCGATGGAGCGAAGGTCGAACTCGCCGTCCTTCGCCACCAACCGCGCCGTGGGCCCGCCCGAGGTCGTTACCACGGCGCCCCCATACGGACCCATCACCATGCTGGAGGACGAAGCCTCGGCAGCAGCAGCCGTCGAGCGCTTCAGCATGGCGGTGATGACCGCCTTGCTCACCCCCTGGGACTTGAGGCTGGTGAGGTCGCCCGTCTCCAGCTTAAAGTCGACGTACTTCGCCTGGTTGATCTTCGCGACGACCACGTCGTCACCTAGGTCGAGCTTGCAGAGCTTGATGACCTCCTGGTTGGTGAGGGGGGTGTCCTTGGAGGGTGCCTGGGCCATGCCAGTCAGAGAAGCAAGAAGGGAGAATGCGATGATCGAATTTCTAACACACATGGGTTATCTCCTATTTTAATAATTATTAAAATATAATCATCATTTATCGATTCATTAATTGCCAGTAATATCAATTCCATTAATATTTGCTGATACAAGAGATACAGTTTGAATCGTCACATATCCCGTTGGATCCACAATATTATCTGTTTCCTTGACACAAAGGCCATTGCCGATGGCTAACCAGACATTTTGCGTATAAAACGAGCCATTTTGTGACGAGTGGACATACTCAAAATGGCATGTTGAAAAAGTACCCGCAGGCACAACCATGGATTCTCTTCCGATATACCGCGTTACCATAGTCGTGCTGCTTCCAGGAATGCCATTGACGTAGCCTGTATATGTCTGGGTGAATGTTTGCCCCGGCAGCAGGTCGAAGTTGAGAATTCGAGGAGGATCGAATGTAATTTGAGAATTTGAGGCTGAGGCTCCATGATAAAGGATACTTGATCCAACGCCGATGCTTATATAGTTTATGTATTCGTTATTTACTGTAAATAGTTGACTTAAGCCAAAAACCTGAATAGCCGTTCTCCCATTGAAAGTTACTGTTCCACCTGTGGTATCTATCGTTGTTATATCATAAAATTGATCCGGAGTTGCGGCATTTACAGTTCGAAGCGTGCGGGTCACCTGATAACCTTCTCTAAATTGATCCGCACAAAAAGCAGCGGATCCAGACTCTCCTGTTCCGGGTGAGGTTATTGAACCGATGAAGTTTAAGCCGGTTACATCGGCACCATTCACGGTGACCGCCTGATTGAGCGGACTGAAGGCATAACCAGTCGGCCATGAACAAGTCGTAGATGCAAGTTTGGCAACGATTTAAGGGAACTTTGGTCATTTCTGGTACACCAGAAAGGTAGGGGAGACCCCCGATTT
>JAJZQW010000039.1 GCA_021802985.1 Acidobacteriota bacterium
CCCCTCCCGGGCTGCGGCCAGGTATGCGCGGGCCCAGTCGGGCAGCGTGGCGCCGTCGAAGTCCGCGGCGACTTCGGTCACCAGCCGCTTGGCGCTGGCGCCCGCCAGCACGAGCACCATCTCGCCCCGGTCCTCGGACCCGAGCTGGGCCCTCACCTGGGCCGGGGTGCCGCGGTACCAGGACTCATGCAGCTTGGTCAGTTCCCGCCCCAGGGCGATCTCCCGGTCCGGCAGCAGCTCCTCCAGGTCCGCCAGGGTCTCCTTGATGCGGTGGGGGGTCTCGAAGACCACCACCGTCTCCTCCTGGGCACCCAGATTCCGGAGCAGGGTGCGGCGCGGTTCGCCGCGGCTGGGCAGGTAGCCCCAGAAACTGAAGGCATGACAGGGCAGGCCCGAGGCCACCACCGCCAGCAGCACGGCCGAGGCGCCGGGGAGCACCGTGACCTTCGCCCCGGCAGCCCGCGCGGTCCGGGCGATCTCGAAGCCGGGATCGTTGATGCCAGGCATCCCCGCATCGCTGCAATAGGCCACGGTCCGCCCGGAGGCCAGCTCCAGACCCAGCCGCTCGAAGGCCGCGGCCCCGGCGTGGTCGTCGAAACGCAGCAGCGGCTTGTCGATCCCGAGGTGTTTCAGCAGCCCGCCGGTCCGGCGGGTGTCCTCGCAGGCCACCAGATCGGCCTCGGCCAGGGCCTCCTTGGCGCGATCCGTGAGGTCGCCAAGGTTGCCGATGGGGGTGGGGACGAGGATCAAGTGACCGGTCATGGCTTCATCATCCCTCAGGTGACCCGTTCCAGCTGCCGCCGGGAGCCGATGATCCGGCTGTAGGCCATCCCCGTGTGGTACCAGTGCAGGAAGAAGGCCTCGGTGGCCGCCCGCCGGTACCAGGCCCAGCTGCCCCGGAACGGCGGACAGCCTGGCGCGGCGCTGCGATGGACGCGCAGGCCCAGACCCTCGGCCAGGGCTCCGGCCCGGGCCAGGTGCAGGCCATCCGACACCAGGATGGGGGCGCCCCAGTTCTCGGTACGAAGCATCTCCCGCACGTGGAAGAGGTTCTCCAGGGTGTGCTGGCTCTGGTCCTCGGTGAGCAGTGCCTCCGCCGGCACCCCGTGGCCGGCAAGCCAGGCGCGACCGGCCTCCGCCTCGCTGAGGGTGGACCGGCCCGTGAGGCCGCCCGCCACCAGGATCCGCGGGGCCAGGCCCCGTCGCCAGAGATCCGCCGCATGGGCCAGCCGGGCCTCGAAGATCGCCGTGGGTCGGTCGCCCTGCAGGCGGCGGCCCAGCACCAGGATGAGGTCCGCGGCCAGGACCGGATCGCCGTCCGCCTCCCGCAGCACCCGGCGCAGGTGCCAGCCGACGGGGAGTCCCAGCAGGAGGACGCTCCCGCCCGCGGCCAGGAGAAACGAGGCAAGCCCCCCCGGCCCGAGCTTCTGCAAGAAGGTCGCGCGGGGGGGCGCCGTGTAGGGTCGTGCTCCGGTCACCCGGGCATCATGCCATCAGACGCGGTGGTCGGGCCCCCGCATCCATGTCAGGCCTCGGTCCGCTTTTCGGACTTCTTGCGCTCGTTGGTGTCCAGCACCCGCTTGCGCATGCGGATGAAGTTGGGGGTGACTTCCACCAGCTCATCGCCCTCGATGTACTCCAGCGCCTGTTCCAGGGTGTGTTCCCGGGGGGGCGTCAGGCGGGTGGCCTCGTCGCTGCCACTGGAGCGCATGTTCGAGAGCTTCTTGGCCTTGGCCACATTCACCACCAGGTCGTTTTCCCGGGCGTGTTCGCCCACGATCATGCCCTCGTAGCACTTGGTGCCGGGATGCAGGAAGATGACGCCCCGCTCCTCCAGGTTCATCAGCGCGAATCCCACGGTCTCGCACTGTTCCATGCTGATGAGCACGCCGTTCTTGCGGCCCGGCAGTTCCCCCTTGTGGGGGCCGTAGTGGCTGAAGATGCTGTGGATGATGCCCTCGCCGCGGGTATCCGTCATGAATTCGCTGCGGAAGCCGATGAGGCCGCGGCTGGGGATCTTGAAGTGCATCCGCATGCGGCCCCGTTCGTTGCCCATGTCCTGCATCTCGGCCTTGCGGTTGCCCATGTGTTCCATGGCGATGCCCAGGTAGGCCTCGGGCACGTCGATGGTCACATCCTCGTAGGGTTCCAGCTTCTCGCCGGTGACGGGATCGACATGCATGATCACCTCCGGGCGGCTGACGCACAACTCGAAGCCCTCCCGGCGCATGCTCTCGATGAGCACGGAGAGGTGCAACTCGCCCCGGCCGCTCACCTTGAAGGAATCGGGGCTGTCCGTGTCCTCCACCCGCAGGGCCACGTTGTGCTGCAGTTCCTTCTGGAGGCGCTCGCGGATGCGACGGCTCTGGATCTGCTTGCCATCCTGCCCGGCGAAGGGGCCGGCGTTCACCATGAACATCATGGAGATGGTGGGCTCGTCGATGTCCACGTATTCCAGGGCGGCCGGATTGGCGGCATCCGCGATGGTCTCGCCCACGCGGATATCCGCGATGCCCGCGATGGCGACGATCTCGCCGGCGCTGGCCTCCTGGAGCTGGACGCGGGTCAGGCCCTCGAAGCCGTAGAGCTGGGTGATCTTCTGGGGCTGCACCGCGCCGTCACGCTTGATGAGGGCCACGCTGTCCCCCACCTTGATGCGCCCATTCACGATGCGGCCGATGCCGATCTGGCCGACGAAGTCGCTCCAGTCCATGAGGGTGACCAGCATCTGCAGAGGCGCCTCGGGGCTGCCGGTGGGATGGGGGCAGTGCTTGACGATGGTGTCGAAAAGGGGATCCAGGCTGTCGCTGGCCTCGTTCATGTCCAGCATGGCGTAGCCCAGCTTGGCACTGGCGAAGACACAGGGGAAATCCAGCTGCTCCTCGGTGGCGCCCAGTTCGATGAGCAGGTCGAAGACCTGGTCCTGGCACCACACGGGGCGGGCGCCGGGGCGATCCACCTTGTTGATGACCACGATGGGCCGCAGGCCCAGGGCCAGTGCCTTGCGCGTGACGAACTTGGTCTGGGGCATGGGGCCGTCGAAGGCATCCACCACCAGCAGCACGGAATCCACCATGCTCAGCACGCGCTCCACCTCGCCGCCGAAATCGGCATGGCCGGGGGTGTCCACGATGTTGAAGCGGTAGCCGCCCCAGTGCAGGGAGGTGGTCTTGGCCAGGATGGTGATGCCGCGTTCCCGCTCCTGGTCGTTGCTGTCCATGGCCCGTTCCTGGACGCGCTGGTTGTCCCGGAACATGTGGGCGCCCTTGAACATGGCATCCACCAGGGTGGTCTTCCCATGGTCGACGTGCGCGATGATGGCGAGGTTCCGGATTTTTTGGAGGGGGGTCATCTGGCTTCCTGTGCGGCCCATGCAGAGTTCGGGCAGAACCCTAGATTTTACACGATTCCCCGCCGTTTTCCGAGGTGAAATTGGCGCTTCTCCCCTTCCCACCATCCGAGGGAGGGATAAGATGATCGGACCCTCCCCGGGAGAACCCCATGCACATCAATGAACTGCTCACCGTGGTCTGCGAGCAGGGCGCCAGCGACCTCCACCTGAAAGTCGGGAACCATCCCATCGCCCGCATCCGGGGCAAGCTCACGCCCATGACCCAGTTCAAGCGGCTGGTGCAGGAGGACACCATCGCCATGGCCTACGCGATCATGGCCAGCGACAAGCAGAAGGGAAAGTTCAAGGAGAACCTGGACGTCGACATCGCGTACTCGGTGCCCTCTCTCGGCCGGTTCCGCTGCAACATCTTCAACCAGCGGGGCACGGTGGGCCTGGTGCTGCGTGTGATCCCCCGGAAGATCTACACCATCGATGACCTGATGCTGCCGAAGGTGCTGAAGACCATCTGCCAGGAGCAGCGCGGCCTGGTGCTGGTCACGGGCACCACGGGCTCGGGCAAGTCCACCACCCTGGCGGCCATGATCGACCTGATCAACGCCACCCGCACCGAGCACATCCTCACCATCGAGGACCCCATCGAGTACCTCCACCGGGACAACCTCAGCATCGTGAACCAGCGGGAGGTCGAAGCCGACTGCCGGAGCTTCGCCTCCGCTCTCCGCGCCGCCCTGCGCCAGGATCCCGATGTCATCCTCGTGGGCGAGATGCGCGACCTGGAGACCATCGAGACGGCCCTGCACGCCGCGGAGACGGGCCACCTGGTGTTCAGCACCCTGCATACCCTGGATGCCACCGAGACCATCAACCGCATCATCTCCGTGTTCCCGCC
This sequence comes from Acidobacteriota bacterium, assembly GCA_021802985.1. GTDB lineage: Bacteria > Acidobacteriota > Holophagae > Holophagales > Holophagaceae > Geothrix. Next base: position 4,245 of record JAJZQW010000039.1, read on the forward strand.
CCACCATCAGAAGCAGATCCGGCTCCAGCTGGCCGCGGTGCTCAAGGGCGTCATTTCCCAGCGCCTCGTGCCCCGGGCCGATGGGCAGGGCCGCGTGCCCGCCGTGGAGGTCATGGTGGCCACGGAAACCGTCCGCTCCTGCATCGAGGACAAGGACCGGACCAAGCTCCTGCGGGACACCATCTCCGCCGGCACCAGCCAGTACGGCATGCAGACCTTCGACCAGAGCCTCTACTTCCTCCTGCGCCAGGGGCTCATCACCGAGGAGGAGGCCCTCCTCCGGGCCACCAACGTGGGCGAGTTCAAGCTCAAGCTGGAAGGCGTCGCGTCCACGTCCGACCTGGCCCGATCCAACATGGAGCGGGGCATGTCCATCGCCCAGGGAGGGGGCCGCGAAAGCACCGTGCCCGCCCCGCCCGTGGTCTCACCGGGCGCTCCCATGGCCATGCCACCCGGCACGGACGTGAAAATCACCCTGGCACGCTAGGCGCCGTTCTTCTATTCTGGCACTCCCATTCCCGGACCGAGGTCGCTGATGATCAAGATCGACATCGCCAATGCGCTGATGAAGGTGCATCCCTGTTCCCGCGCCACCGCGCTCCAGGTGGTAGATCTGCTCACCGAACGCCTGAAGGACGCCCTCCTCAACGGCCATCGCATCGAGATCCGCGGCTTCGGCGTCTTCGAACCCCGCCCCCGCAAGCGGGGCATGGGCCGCAACATCAAGACCGGCGCCAGCGTCCAGATCCCCAAGGGCAAGAGCATCCGGTTCAAGCCAGGCAAGGATCTGCGCGAAATCGAGGTCAAGTAGCCGAGGCTCCCGACGCGGGCCCGTTGAGTGGTGGCAAGGGATCGGGAGGTCAGGCCAGCGTGAGCGCCGCCTCCTGCAGGCAGGCCAGGGCTTCGTCCACCTGGTCTTTGTGGGTGCGGGCGGACAGGATCGCCATGCGCAGGTGGAAGGCCCCGCCCAGGCGCGTGCCGCTGAGGAAGACCCGGCCCTCTGCCGTCAGCCGGTTCAGCACGGCCTGGTTGAAGGCGTCCGCATCCCCGGCGGGCGGCAGAAACCGGAAGGCCAGGAGGCTGAGCTGGGGCTCGGGCCCCGGATCCACGTTCGGCAGCTCCTTCAGGCGGGCGTGGGCATACCGCGCCAGGAGCAGCTTCTCCTCCAGGGCCGCCCGGAAGGCCGCCGCGCCATGGAGCTGGAGCGGCAACCAGAGCCGGAGGGCCCGGGCGTGCTTGCTGAACTCCAGCGTCGTCTCGGAGGGGCTCAACTCCTCCAGATCCTCCGGCGGGGACGGCAGGTAGTCGGCCCGGAAGGCGTGGGCCTTCCGCAGCGGATCGAGGTGGCGCACCAGCACCGCCCCGAGGCCCAGGGGCGTGAACAGCCCCTTGTGGGGATCCAGCACCAGGCTGTCGCTGCGCTCCAGGCCCCCGAGCGTGGCCTTCCTGGGTTCCGTCAGGGCGAAGGCGGCTCCGTAGGCGCCATCCGTGTGCATCCAGAGGCCGTACCGCGCGGCCAGGTCAGCGCAGGCGTCCAGGGGATCCACGGCCCCCGTGTTGGTGGTCCCGGCCGTGGGCACCAGCAGCCAGGGGCGGAGGCCCGCCCGAAGATCATCCCGGATCGCGGCCTCCAGCGCCTCGGGCCGGAGCCGGAACTCCGAATCGGTGGGAATGCTGCGCACGGGGGCCTCGCCCATGCCCGCCACGCGGAGCGCCTTCTCGATGCAGTGGTGGGCCTGATCGGACAGGTACACGCAGGCCCTCGGGTAGTCCGCCGCCTTCAACCCCGCGGCCTCCCGGGCGGTGCAGATCCCCACCAGGTGCGCCATGCTGCCCCCAGCGGCCAGGTTGCCCGAACTGCCCTCGGGAAGGCCCATCTCCCGGGCCAGCCAGGCGATCACCTGGTTCTCCATCCGGACCGCGCCGGGACCGGCGAAGAAATAGCCGGCGTAGCGGTTGGTGATCGCCGCCAGCAGGTCCCCCAGGGCCCCGGCGAACAGCGAGGAGGGGGGAATGAAGGCCAGGTGCCGGCCCGAGGCCCCGTTGGCCCCGACTCCATCCACCTGGTCGGACAGTGTTTCCAGGATGCGGGGGAAGGGTCGCCCCGCCTCCGGGATCGGAAGGTCGGCCAGACCCGCGCCGGGATGCTCCCTCAACACGAAGGCCGGAGCCTCGGGAAGCGCCTGCAGGAAGGCCTCACCGTAGGCCCGGGCGGCCTCCCACAGCCCGGCCCGGACCTCCGTGTCGGGGTCCAGTGCTCTGGACTGCGCTTCCAGGTGCTTCAACTGCGTCAGCATGGGGCCCGCTACCGCTTCCGGCTGCTGGCCAGGAGGATCATTTCCCGCAGGGTCTTGGCCATGGTGATGGCGGAGACCCCGGTGGGATCGTAGTGGGGCGCCAGTTCCAGGCAGTCCATCCCCACCAGCCGGCGCCCCTTGAAGAGCTTGAGGCCGGCGATGAGCTGGTCCCAGGAGATGCCGCCGGGCTCGGGGGTGCCCGTGCCGGGATAGAGGCTGGGATCCAGCACATCCATGTCGAGCGTGAGGTAGATGGGCCGGTCGCCCAGGCTGTCCAGATGGGCCCGCAGGGCCTCCACCGTGAAGGGGCGCAGCGTGTCCTTGGCGCGGGCCAGCTCCCATTCCTCTTTCGAGCCCGACCGGATGCCGAACTGCTTGAGGTTCTCGTAGCCGATGCGGTCGGCGACGCGGCCCAGGATGGTGGCATGGGTCCACTCGTCGCCCCACAGGTCCGAACGCAGGTCCGCGTGGGCATCGAAATGGACCACAGCCAGGTCCGGGTGCTCGGCGTGGGCCGCGATGATCAGCGGGTAGGCCACCAGATGCTCCCCGCCGAAGGCGAGGGGGAACTGGCCCTTCTCGCGGATCTCGCGAACGGCCGATCCGATGTCGTCCAGCACCCTGGCCTTCTGGCCGGGGGGCAGGAACAGGTCCCCGTAGTCCGCGAACTTGATGTCCGCCAGGGAGGCCTGCTGGTAGAAGCTGAACTCCTCCATGCCGAAGGAGGCCTCGCGCACGGCGAAGCCCGCGAAGCGGCTGCCCGCCTTGAAGGACGAGGTGCCGTCCCAGCAGACGCCAAAGAGGGCAATGTCGGCCTCCTCCGGCGCGCAGGAGCCCAGGAAGAAGGGGGAGACGAATTCGTGCGTCATGGCGGACCTCGGGCCCTCCAGGGTAGCAAGGCGTAAGATGGGTGCCATGGATGCCTGCCGCCGCCCCGAGATCACCTACCCCACCCGCGTCCCCCTGAAGGTCATCGGCCGCCAGGAGGAGCTGCGCCCGGACATGGTGCTGGAGCTGATCCTGGCCCACCTGGGGCCCCAGCCCGAGGGGGACGTCCAGCATCAGGCCAACTGCAAGGGCGCCTTCATCAGCTACACCTTCTGGGTGACCCTGCCCCACGGCCAGGCCGAAACCCCGTTGCGGGAGGCCATCCAGAAGCTGCCGGGGGTGGTGACGCAGCTGTAGCAGGCCTCGGTCCTCAGTCCTCGGTCCTCAGTCCTCAGTGCGAAAATCGCTGTGCGATTTTCGTTAACGCGCGGGCGCAGCCCGCGTAATTTCGGCCGGGATGGTAGGCATCAATCGAAAGGGCTGGCATGAACCAGGACGGGAAGTTGGGCTTCTCTTTGGAAATCGCCCAGAGCCTCCAATACTACGTCTACCGCTTAATCGACCCCCGGAATGGGGAGACCTTCTACGTTGGGAAGGGCAAAGGCAACCGGGTTTTTGCCCACTGCGCCGGAGAGCTCGCCTTCGAAGGCGAGGACCCCGAGCAGAAATATCAGCGCATCCGGGATATCCGCAGGGCCGGGTTCGACGTGGCCCACGTCATCCACCGGCATGGCATGGACGAGCGGACGGCCATGGAAGTCGAAGGGGCGTTGATCGACGCCTATCCCGGACTCACCAACAAGGCCGATGGGTTCGAGAACGCGGAGCGCGGCGTGATGCACGCCCGCGAGATCATTGAACTCTACGCGGCCGACGAAGCGCGGTTCCTGCACAAGGCCCTGCTCATCAGAATCAACCAGACGGCCGGCACCCTGGAGCTGTACGATGCGACACGGTATGCGTGGAAGATCGATCCAAAAAAGGCCCGGCAGGCAAAAGTCATCCTGGCCACGGACCACGGCTTGATCATCGAGGCCTTCGTCGCCGACCAATGGCTGGAAGCCACCGTGGAACACTTCCCAGGTTTCCCCGCCAGGCCTGGCCGCTGGGGTTTCGTGGGGCATCCGGCCCCGTTGGAACTCGCGATGCACTACAAGCGGAAACGCGTCCCGGACAGCATGCGCAAGAAGGGAAGCGCCAACCCCATCCGGTACACCTACTGACCCAACCACGAAAATCGCAGAGCGATTTTCGTTACCGCGCGGGCGCAGCCCGCGCGCAGGAACGGAAGCTCATCAGGGCCGCAACGTCCCCATCATCCTCGGATAGGGGATGGTCTCCCGCACATGTGGCAAATGGCAGATCCACGCCACGGCGCGTTCCAGGCCCATGCCGAAGCCGGCGTGGGGGACGCTGCCGTACTTGCGGATGTCCAGGTACCACTCGTAGTCGGCGCGGTTGAGCTGGTGGTGCTCGATCTGGTCGAGGAGGTACTGCAGGTCGCTGGCGCGTTCGCCACCGCCGATGACCTCGCCGTAGCCCTCGGGGGCCAGCAGATCGGCGCCCAGGGCCAGGCGGGCATCCAGGGGATCCGGCTCCATGTAGAAGGCCTTGAAGGCCTTGGGAAAGCGGTGCACCCAGAGGGGCCGGTCCGTGGCGTTCATCAGGATGGTCTCGTCGTCGTTGCCGAAGTCCTCGCCCCACTGGATGTCGCTGCCCAGGGTCTTCAGCTTGTCCACGGCCTCGGTGTAGGTCATGCGGTCGAAGGTGGTGTTCAGGGCCGTCTCCAGGGGCGCGGTGTCGCGCTCCAGGATCTTCAGCTCCTCCTGGCGGCCTTCGAGCACGCGCTGGAGGAGAAACTTGGTCATGCGCTCGCCCAAGGCCATCACATCGTCCAGGTGGGCGAAGGCCACTTCCGGCTCCACCATCCAGAACTCCGTGAGGTGGCGGCGGGTCTTGCTCTTCTCGGCCCGGAAGGTGGGGCCGAAGCAGTAGACCTTCCCGAAGGCCGCGATGCCCGGCTCCTGGTAGAGCTGGCCGGACTGGCTGAGGAAGGCCGTGCCTTCGTGGAAGTATTCGGTGCCAAACAGCGTGCTGGTACCTTCGCAGGCGCTGGGCGTGAGGATGGGTGCGTCCAACAGCGTGAAGCCATCCTCATCGAAGAAATCACGGATGCCCTTCACCAGGGTGTGGCGGATGCGCAGGATGGCCCACTGGCGCTTGCTCCGGAGCCACAGGTGGCGGTTCTCCATGAGGAACTCGGTGCCATGCTCCTTGGGCGTGATGGGGAAGTCCACGCTGCCGCCGATGAGTTCCAGCGACGTCACCAGAAGCTCGGGCTGACCCGTCTTGGGATGCTGCTGAACCACGCCCGTCACGGCGATGGCGGCCTCCTGGGTGAGCTTCCCGGCCAGCTCGTAGCTCGCCGCGTCCGCCTCGGCGGCGCCGACGACGCACTGCACGAAGCCCGAGCCATCCCGCAGCTCGATGAAGCGCGTCTTGCTGGTGCGGGCATTGCGGACCCAGCCCCGCAGCCGGACGGTCTCACCGACCTGGCCGGCGAGGAAGCGGACTTCGGTGAAGGCGGGGCTGCTCACGGGGGACTCCAGGGCCAAGGGTCCATTGTGCCCGGGGATGGGCCGTGGCTCCAGCGACCCGCCCCTCATACCGGTTCGCGCTCAAAAAGAAAGGATCCACCACGGAGGCACGGAACATGGGCACACGGGAGGCGCCGGGCGTGGATTCCCCCAAAAGGATCCGGGCCCGGCGCCTCCCGTGGCTTCCGGCGCAGCCGGGAAGCGGCCTCCGGCCGGCCCATGCACGGAGGTTCACAGAGGCCTCCGCGCCATCTCCGTGGGCTCGGTGGCTCCGTGGTGGATCTCTATCTATGATCGCGGGTGGGTATCAGCCCTGCTTCCGCTCCGTCCGCAGCTTGCCACTGATGGCCAGCTGCATCCCGCGGAGGTGGCTGAGCACCCGCTCCAGCTTCTGCCGGGCGATGTCCTGGAACTGGACCTGCTGAATGAGGGCGAAGATGGTGTCCTGCAGTTCCTGGTTGGTCCGTTCCAGCTCGACCACGGCCTGCTCGTGCCCCTTGAGCCGGCCCAGACCCGCCTCCTGCTTGAGGTAGCCGAGGCCCCGGAACACCCGGTCGGCACCGGCCAGCATGGCCTCCACCCGGTCCAGCACCTTGGCCATCTCCTGTTCGGTGTAGGAAATGGAATGCTCGATCTGGGGGATCACCCGCTGGTCCGTCTCCTCCTTGGGGGGGGCCAGTTCGATGAGCCGGCGGAGGTCGGCGTCCAGCCGCTCCTCCAGGTCCAGGGTCGCCAGGAGCTCCCTGGACTGGGTCCGGGCAATGCCCTGACTGGCCACCAGCGCCGCATCCAGCAGGGCCACCACCCGCTCCCCCTGGACGATGAAGCCCTCCACCCAGGCTCCTTCGATGCCCGCCAGGAGGGGGCTCGCGGGGACCAGGCTGTCCTCCTCCACCGCCACCACGGCATCCACGCTGTCCACCAGGAGCGCCGAGGGCGTTCCGGCAAGGTCCAGCACGAGGATGGTCCCCTTTTCCCCGTCCTCCAGCGGAGGAAGGCCCATGCGAACCCGCAGGTTCACCACGGGGATGACCCGTCCACGGAGGTCCAGCAGCCCCTCCACCGCCTTGGGCATGTGGGGAATCCGGTTCAGGTCGCGGTAGGGACTGATCTCCGCCACGAACCGGAGCGGCAGGCCATAGGTCCGTCCATCCAGGTGGAAGGTCATGAACCGCTGGACCGCCGCAGGCTCCCCAGCCCGGTCAGGCTGGGCCTTGGACGGGGACTGGGCCAGGCTCACACCGCCTCCTGGACCGCCAGCTGCAGCAATTCGGCGGGGTCCAGGATCAGCACCACGCCGCCATCGCCCATGATGGACGCGCCGCTGATGCCGGGCAGGCTGGCCAGGTAGGGCGCCAGGGGCTTGATGACGATCTCCTGGCGGCGGACGAAGGTGTCCACGATGATGCCCATGCGGCGGCCCGCGGAGGAGACCACCACGACGGAAAGGCCCTCGCGATCGTCGGAGGCGGTGGCGGTGGCGGTGGCGTACCCCTCGGATCGCAGCAGGGTCTTCAGCCGCGAGACGCCCAGAACCTCGCCCCGCAGATCGATGGCCAGGCGCCGGGTGAGGTGGGAGACGCGGTCCGCGGGGACCATGAGCGTCTCCTCCACGGAGGTGCCGGGCAGCGCGAAGACCTGCTCCCCGCTCTTGACCAGCAGGGCGTCGATGATCGCCAGGGTGAGCGGCAGCTTGATGGTGAAGATCGATCCCCGGCCCACGGTGGAGCGCACCCCGACCCGCCCGTTGAGTTTCCGGACGTTGGAGCGGACGACATCCATGCCCACGCCCCGGCCGGAGATGTCCGTCACCTTGGCGGCGGTGCTGAAGCCCGGCAGGAAGATGAGGTCCACGGCCTCGTCATCGGACAGTTGATCGGCCCGATCCTGGCTCATCAGCCCCTTTTCCACGGCCTTGGCCCGGATGATGGCGGGGTCGATGCCCTTGCCGTCATCCTCGATCTCCACGATGACGCTGTCGCCCTCGTGACGGGCCCGCAGGACCACGGTCCCGGTCTCCGGCTTGCCGGCCTTCAGGCGGACCTCGGGGCTCTCGATGCCATGGTCGGCGCTGTTGCGGATGAGGTGGATCATCGGATCGCCCAGCTCTTCGATGATGCTCTTGTCGATCTCGGTGTCCTCACCCTCCATCTGGAGGTCGATCCGCTTGCCGCTGGCCTTGGCCAGATCCCGGACCATGCGGGGGAACTTGGAGAAGATGGTCTTGACGGGCACCATGCGGATGCTCAGCACAGAGGCCTGGATCTCCTTGCTCACATGGTCCAGATAGACCGCGGCATGGGCCAGTTCCTTGGCCACGCCGGCGGCCTCCTGCCCGTTGACCATGGGCGTCAGGCGCTCCACCAGGTGGCTGATCATGGTCTTGCTGATGATCAGCTCCGCCACGATGTTCATGAATTGTTCGAGCTTGGCCTGGCTGACGCGGATGGTGTCCGTCACGCCCTTGTCGTCAGAGGTGCGACGCCCGACCTTCCGGCGGTCCTCCGGGGACCCCGCTGCGGGAGCCGCCGCCAGGGCCCCGGCCTCTGCGGGGGCCCCGCCCAGGGCCAGGGGGAAGTAGCTGAACCGGGCGTGGCCGATGCCTCGGAAGATCTTCTGGACCTCCTCCAGGGGCTCGGAGGCCTCGATGAGCAGGCCCAGATCGAAGTGGAAGCGGAGAGGGTCGTAGCTCTCCAGATCCACGGCGGGTTCATGCAGGAGCATCTGACGGTGGAGGAGCCGCCCCACCAGTTCGACCATCTGGAGGATGGAGAGTGGGTTGAAGGGCGTGCCGTAGATGGCCCCGTCCAGCTCGACCCGCACCCCGATGACCGACTTGCCGTCCTTCAGGGCCGTCTCGGCGGCCCTGCGCCCGGACTCGTCCAGGGCCGTCAGGGCGGCGGGGAGGTGCAGATTGCCCCCCGTGGAGGCCGCGGCGGGAGCTGCGGCAGCGGCCGCCCCACCCTTGCGCAGGACTTCCAGGTTCCGGATCAGCTCGCTGACGTCCGGATCCTCCGGCTCACCCTGCTTCTTCATCTGGATCCTCACGTCCTCCACGAGGATCTTGAGGGTGTCCACCATCTCGAACAGCAGGTCCATGACCCGGTCATTGACCTCCATCCGGGCCTTGCGAAGGTCGTCCAGCAGATTCTCGCCGATGTGGGCGAGGGCCTGGACCTTCTCCAGTCCCAGGAAGCCCGCCGCGCCCTTGATGGTGTGAACGCTGCGGAAGATGGCGTTCAGGATGTCGAGGTCGCCGGGGGCTTCCTCCAGGGTGAGGAAGTTGGTTTCGATCTGCTCGAAATGTTCCTGGGCCTCGACGAGGAAATCCTCGTAGAAGCTGGGGTCGTCGAGGGCGAATTCGCTCATGCCTCACCCCTGCCGGCCTGGACGGCCGTGGCCTTGCGCCCCTGCAGGCCCTGGAGCTGTCCGGTCTCGGCGTCCGTGAGCAGCTGCTGGATCTGGAGGAGGAAGATCATCCCGTGGTCCAGGCGGGCCACCTTCTCGATGTAGCGGTTGGCGCCCACCGCCGTCACGGCGGGCGGCGGACCGAACCGCTGGAGTTCCACGGGCCGCACCTCGTCCACGGCATCCACCACCAGGCCCGTGAAGACCCCGCCGATGGCCGTGATGAGGATGCGCGAGATGGAGGTGGCCTCCACCCGTTCCAGGCCGAAGCGGGTCCGGAGATCCACCACCGGCATCACCTCGCCGCGGAGGTTGATGACGCCATCCACGAACCGGGGCGCCCGGGGGACGGGCGTGATCTGGCCCACCATGATGATTTCGCGGACTTCGTGGAGGCGGAGGGCGTAGTTCTCCGGGCCCAGCCGGAAGACCACCAGCTCCATGGAGGGGACCGTCTCCTGGGCGTGGCTGTCCACCAGGCCGAGGCCCTGGCCCATGGCGGCGATCTTCTCCTGGTCGTCGCCGGTGATGATCTTCAGCACGTTGATGAGGCTGACCATGCGGCCCGGCAGCAGGAGGATGCCCTCCAGGTGCTCCCGCTCCAGGTCGGACAGCGTCTGGGGCGGAGGCAGGATCTGCTCCTCCTCGACCCGGAGGATTTCCTGGATCTCGTCCACCACCACGCCGATCTTGGCGCCTCCGAAGGACAGCAGCACCACCATCTCCCGCCGGCGTTCGCCGTCGCCCTGCTCGATGGCCATGATCTCGGAGAGATCCACCAGGGGCAGCACCTGGTCCCGGAGGCAGATCACCCCCAACACGTAGTCCGGTGCGTCAGGCACCTTGGTAACGGTGGGCAGCTCGACGATCTCCTCCACCTGGTGGAGGGCGATGCCAAAGGATTCGGCGCCGAGGCGGAAGGTGACATAGGGATTCCCATCCTCCTCGAGCTCCTCGACGGAGTCCTCGCCCGCGCCCAGGGCGCCCACGACGCCGAGATCCCCGAGCTGGCTGCGGCGGCTCAGCTCCGCGCTGTCCAGCAGCTTCTCCAGGTGGATGAGCGTGATGAGCCGGGCGCCGACGGTCACCATGCCCGCCAGATACTCGGCCCGGATGCCGGCCACGAGCGGGGGGGTCTCCCGCAGGGTGTGGTCCTCCAGCTTCACCACCTCCGCCACGCTATCCACCTGGAGACCCGTGGGGCCGGTGGCCAGGCGGAGCACGATGATGCGGGTCTTGGGCGAGGTCTCCTTGGGGGCCAGATGGAAGCGGATGCGGCTGTCGATCACGGGAATGATGAGCCCGCGGAGGTTGATCACGCCAAGGATGAAGCTGGGGCTCCCCGGCACGGGCGTCACATCCGTGCGATGGGTGATTTCCTGCACCCGGTCGATGTCCAGGCCGAACTCCACCCCGTCCAGGGTGAAGGTCACCAGCTGGCCGGAGGGGACCAGCTCGCTGGCCAGGAGGGCCTGGGAGGTCTCGGCGGACATGGATCAGCCCTTCTTCTGGGACTTGAAGGCCTCGATCACGGAATCCGCGTGGGCCTTGTTCTCGTCGGGGGTGGTGCCGGTCTGGGCGATGGTGTGGCTGATGGAGGGGCGTTCCGTGTCGCTCTTCAGGCCCGTGCCCAGGAGATCCACGATGTAGTCGTGGATCTGGCGCAGGTGGTGGACGATGCGCTCCAGCTTCTGGCGGGTGATGTCCTGGAACTGCATCAGGTCCATGGCCTCGAAGACCTTGTCCTGGATCTCCTTGCCCGCGCTCATGACCTCGTGGATGGCCTGCTGGACGCCGGGGGACTGGGCGCCCTCGTGGCGCATCATGTCGGTGATGAGCTTCTGCTGGCGGGACACGAGCTGACTGATCATGTCCAGCTGGTCCATCACCTTGTTCGACTCGCGCTCCGTGACGGCGGTGACCGTATCCAGCTCAGCGATGACATGGCCGCTGCCGTCCAGGTGCGGGGACCCCTGCCGCGCCGCCTGGGCGGGGGGCGGCGCAGGTGCGGGAACGGGCGCCGGGGCCGCCTTCACGGCCTTCGGCTTCTTGGGGGCCTTGCCGCCACCGGCGAGGAGGGCATCGATTTCGGACTGGTCCATGGCCTGCTTCCTTCCCTACCCGAGGAGGGATTCGATCTTTTCCTTGAGGGTGTCCGGTGTGAACGGCTTCACCACGTAGTTGTTCACGCCGGCCTGCAGGGCCTCGACGATGTCCTCCTTGGCGGCATTGGTGGTCACCATGAGGATCGGGATGGCCGGGTTCTGGCCACGCACGGCCTTGACGAACTCCAGCCCATCCATCTCGGGCATGTTCCAGTCGGTGATGATCATCTCGACACCGCCCTGGCCCAACTTCTCGAGGCCCGACTTGCCGTTCTCACCCTCGACCACATCGGTATACCCGATGCGGGACAGGGTGTTGATGATGATGCGCCGCATCGTCGAGGAATCATCCACGATGAGGATCTTCACGGGGGCCTCCTGGGTGGCAAGGGATCGGATCAGTCCGTCTACTGGGGCGTGGAGGCAGAGGCTTCCACGAATTTCATCAATGCTGTCAAGTCATCGGGGTAGACGTTCTGGAACTTGATCCCCAGCTCGTACTCCCCCGAGTCCATCTGTTCCACCCGGACCACCATGCCCAGGGCCACCAGGGGCCGGCTGTCGGCCTCCTGCACGGGGCCGAAATGGTTCTGGTAACGGCCCCAGCCAGGCACCCGGATCTCCAGCTTGAGGAGGGTCCCCAGAGGGTAGGGCCGGGAGGACTCCAGGAGCAGGCCGCCGCCGGAGACATCCTTGTAGCTGCTCAGAGCGGGGTCATCGCCCTTGTGGAAGCTGAGCTCCTGGAAGCTCACTGTGGCCTCGAAGGGCATCCGTCGGTACTGTCGGCGTTCCTGGGACATGCAGGGCATCCTCGCATGGGGCATCGGTGGGGTGGGCCCTCGACTTGAATCCTGGACGGTCCCGGCCCGAATTCCCGGAGGAGCCCCCGGAGGGCCGCCTGGGCTAGAATCACCTGTGAGCGCGTCCCCCCGAGGGCGCACCCCGGAGGTTCCATGCCCGCTGCCCCAGGCTCTTGCCCCATGGACTCCGGCCAGATGGAGGCGGTTCTCCGCCGCCTGGCCGGGGAGCTGATGGCCCAGCTCCGGCCCGGGGAGGAGGTGGTCCTGCTGGGGATCCGGTCCCGGGGCCTGCCGCTGGCCGAGCGCCTGGGGGCCATGGTCCGCCAGGCCACCGGCGGGCCCGTGCCCGTGGGGGCCCTGGACATCACCCTCTACCGGGACGACCTCACGGAGATGGTGGGCAGCCCCATCGTCCGGCCCACGGAGATCCCCTTCACCCTGAAGGACCGGACGGTGGTCCTGGTGGACGATGTGCTGTTCACCGGCCGCACCGTGCGGGCCGCCCTCGATGCCCTGCTGGACCACGGGCGCCCCCACCGGGTGCTGCTACTGGTCCTGGCGGACCGGGGCGGGCGGGAACTGCCCATCCAGGCGGATTTTGCGGGCGTCACCTTGGCTGTCGCGGCGGGCGAGCGGGTGGCCGTGCGCGTGAGCGAGATCGACGGCGAGGATCGCGTGACCGTGGAGGCCTGCTGATGCCCACGGCACGCTATACCTTCCCCCACAAGCACCTGCTGGGCATCGAACCCCTTTCGGCCCGGGACATCACCGCCCTCCTGGACCAGGCCCGGGCCTTCGAGGAGGTCTGCGAGCGGCCCGACATCAAGATCGTCCCCGCGCTGCGGAAGAAGCTGGTGGTGAACCTCTTCTTCGAGAACAGCACCCGCACCCGGAACAGCTTCGAGATCGCCGAGAAGCGGCTGTCGGCCGAGATCATCAACTTCGACGCGGACACCAGCAGCCTCAACAAGGGCGAAACCCTCGTCGACACAGCCCTGAACCTGGAGGCCATGCACCCCGACCTGATCGTCATGCGCCACAGCGCCCCCGGTGCCCATGCCCTGCTGGCCCGCCACATGAAGGCCAGCATCGTGAATGCCGGTGATGGTGCCCACGAACACCCCACCCAGGCCCTGCTGGATGCCTACACCCTGCGCAAGAAGCTGGGCCAGCTCCAGGGCCTGCGCGTGGCCATCGTCGGCGACATCCGCAACAGCCGTGTGGTGCGTAGCAACCTCTGGCTCCTCACAAAGATGGGTGCCAAGGTAACCCTGGTGGGCCCCCCGACCCTGGTGCCCCGCGAGATGCAGGCCACCTGGCCCAGCGTGGACATCAGCTACGACCTGGACGCGGTCCTCCCCCAGCAGGATGTGGTGATGATGCTCCGCGCCCAGTTCGAGCGGGGCACCGGCGCCTACATCCCCGGCCAAGGCGAGTACAGCCGCTACTACCAGCTGAACCGCGAGCGGATGGCCCGGGCCCGGAAGGACGTGGTGGTGCTCCACCCCGGCCCCATCAACCGGGGCCTGGAGATCACCTCTGAAGTGGCCGACGGCCCCAACAACCTGATCCTCGACCAGGTGACGAACGGCGTCCCCGTCCGCATGGCCGTCCTCTACCTGCTGTCCCATCCCCATGGAGAACAGGTTCCCTGATGGCCGCCCCCGTCCTGGCCTTCACCGAGGAAGAACTGCCCCACGGGCTGAAGGCCAAGGATCGGCTGAGAAGGGGCAAGCCGTGAGCGAGGCCCCCGACACCGAACTGACCCGGGAACTGGAGGCCCTCGTGGCCGCGAAGGACCGCGAGCAGCGGCGCTCCCTGGCCTGGTTCGCCGCGGCCCTGGTGATGGGGGTGATGGCCTGCACCGCGCACCACCATCCCCTGATCGTCCTTGGCTGGATCGTGCTGGCGGTCGTGGCGCTCTGGCTGGGCGGTCAGGCCCATCTGCGCGCCAGCGCCTTGCGCGGCCAGGCCATGGAGAAGATCCTGGCCGAGGCCTTCCGCCGGGCCGGACAGGAAACGACCCCCTGATGACCGACATGCTCCAAGGCCCCATCACCCTCCTCATCCTCGACGGCTTCGGCGACGGCCCACGGAACGGCTTCGACGCCACCTTCGTGGCCGGGATGCCGCACTTCAACGCCCTGCGGCGCACCTACGCGACCACCCAGCTCCAGACTTCGGGCGAGGCCGTGGGCCTGCCGGAGGGCCAGTTCGGAAACTCTGAAGTGGGCCACATGAATCTGGGCGCCGGCCGCGTGGTCTGGCAGGAACTCACCCGCATCGACGCCGCCATCCGCCGGGGCACCTTCCGCGAGAATAAGGCCATCGGAGGTCTGCTGGCGGAGCTCAAGGCCTCCGGGAAGCGCCTGCATCTGCTGGGCCTCGTGAGCGACGGCGGGGTCCACAGCCACCAGACCCACCTGGTGGCCCTGGCCCAGTGGGCCCAGGCCGTGGGCGTGCCTGCCACCATCCACGCCTTCACGGACGGCCGGGACACGGGCCAGAAGAGCGCCGACGGCTACCTGCAGTGGCTCGCCTTCCAGCTCCGGGACTGCCCCCTGGTGACGGTGGGCTCGATCTGCGGACGCTACACGGCCATGGACCGGGACAAGCGCTGGGAGCGCACCGGGCAGGCCTGGAAACTCCTGGTCGATGGCGAGGCCAAATTCACGGCCCCCGATGCCCTGGCGGCCATCGCCGCCGCCTACGCCCGGGGGGAGACGGACGAATTCATCACGCCCACCCGGCTCGCCGCCTTCCAGCCCATCGCCGACGGCGACGGGGTGCTGTATTTCAACTTCCGCGCCGACCGCGCCCGGCAGATGTGCCACGCCCTGGTGGATCCCGCCTTCCAGGGCTTCAAACCGAGGCACCGCCCCACCGTGAAGCTGGTGACCTTCACGGCCTACGACATCGAGCTGGATCCCTACCTCACCGTGGCCTACCCGCCCCAGCGCCTGGACCTCATCCTGGGCGAGCTCATCAGCCAGCGCGGCTGGAAGCAGTTCCGCACCGCCGAGACCGAGAAGTACGCCCACGTGACCTACTTCTTCAACGGGGGCCGCGAGGCGCCCTTCGAGGGCGAGGACCGGCGCCTGGTGCCCTCCCCCAAGGTGGCCACCTACGACTTGCAGCCGGAGATGAGCCTGCCCGACGTGACCCGGGGCCTGGAAGCCGCCATCCGCTCCGGCGAGTACCGGCTGCTGGTGTGCAACCTGGCCAATCCCGACATGATCGGCCACACGGGCGACCTGTCCGCCGCCGTGAGCGCCTGTGGCGCCATCGACGACGCCGTGCGGCGCATCGCCGAGGCCACGCTGGCGTGCGGTGGTGCCCTCTTCATCACCGCCGACCACGGCAACTGCGAATGCATGCGGGACGAGGCCGGCAACCCCCACACCACCCACACCCTGAACCCGGTCCCCGCCGTGCTGGTGGCCGAGGGCTTCCAGGGCCGCCAGCTCCACGCCGGCGGCGCCCTCAACGATGTGGCCCCCACCCTGCTGAAGCTGTTCGGGATCGAACCGCCGGGCGTGATGGACGGGAAGAGTCTGTTCTGAGGCGCATCCCCGCCTTCCGCCCCGGGCTAGGCAGGACGATACTCAGTCCTGAGCCAGAATACGGGCCTTCCCCTACCTCGGAGCTTGGATGGCGGTGCCTTCCCGATCCGCACGACTGACCCCCCCGCCCTTCATCAAGGCGATGGGGGCCGTTCTGGTCGTGTTCAATCTGATGGCCATCGCCTTTGCCCTCTGGACGCTGATCCTGAACCGCCAGCACTACCAGGAACGGGCGGAAATCCAGACCCTGAATCTGGCCGAGGTGCTCGAAGAGAATGTGAGCGGCTCCGTCCAGCGGATCGATCTGGTGATCCAGTCCATCAAGGACGAAGCCGAACATGGTTCCCGGGGTCCCCGGCTGGAGGCCCTCGTCCAGGCCCAGGTCCACCGGAGCGGTCTCCTCAACCTCCTCCAGGTCACCGATCCGGGGGGAAGAATCACCCACGGCACCCCCGCCCAAAGCCCAAACGGCGTGGGTGGCCGAGACTTCTTCCTCCATCTGAAACAGACGCCGACGGCCGGCCTGTTCATCTCCAGGCCCTTCCAGGAAAGCCCGGCCGGCGCCTGGAACCTCGCCTTCGCGCGTCGACTGGATCGGCCCGATGGCGGCTTCGGAGGCGTGGTCTTCGGCTACCTCCCCCTGGACCGGCTCACCCACGTCCTGTCGCAGGTGAACGTCGGTCGCTTCGGCTCCGTCTCCCTGCGGGGCGCCGATCTCCGCCTGCTTGCGCGCTACCCCGAGCCTCCAGGCCAGCCCACGATGCCCGACAGCCAACAGGTCTCTCCGGAGTATCTGGCGGCCGTGCGATCGGGTCGACCTTCGGTCCAGTTCAGCGCCACGTCAAGGCTGGATGGCTTGCCGCGGACCTATACCCTGCAGCGGATCGAGAACCTTGGCTTCTTCATCCTCGTGGGACTCGGCCAGGCGGATTACCTCGAGGCTTGGCGCCACCAGGCCGCCTTCGCCCTCGTGGCGGTCCTGGGGCTGGTCGTGCTGACTCTGGCCATCGGCTGGCAGGCACGATCCTCCTGGGCCCAGCACCTGGCCGACAAGGCACGGCTGGCGGCCGAGGAATCCAAGTACCGCCTTCTGGCCGAGAATGCCCTCGATGTGGTCTGGACCCTGGATCTGGAGGGCCGGCTCACCTACATCAGCCCCTCCATCACCCGCCAGCGGGGCTGGACGCCCGAGGAATTCATGGCGTTGGATCCTGGCGTGCGTGCGCTCGCTGGCGATTACGCGACCCGCATCCAGGCGCGGGTCACCGCCGTGCATGGGCTGCCCCCAGGCTCCCAGCCCTTTGAACACGACCTGCTCCAGGTGGCCGTGAACCGCAAGGATGGCCGTGAGATCCAGGTGGAAGCACAATGGCGGCTCGTGTGGGACGAGGCTGGCCGCCTCCTCGGCTTCCAGGGCGTCACCCGGGATGTCACCGATCGCAAACGAATGGAAGCGGAGCGGGACAAGCTGATCCAGGACTTGACCCTGGCCCTGGCGGAAGTGAAGGCCCTCAGCGGCCTGCTCCCCATCTGCAGCCAGTGCAAGAAGGTGCGCGACGACCAGGGTTACTGGAAGCAGATCGAAGCCTACGTTTCGGAACACTCCGAAGCCACCTTCACCCACGGCCTGTGCCCCGACTGCGCCCAGGCCTTTCGCGCTGAAATCCAGGCTCGCCGGGACCAAAAGGAAGATGAGGCCGACGCGTGAGCCCAAAGCAGGAGCGATGCACCACCGTGCGCAGCATGGCCCCGCAGGGGCGAGGCACAGGAGGTGCCGAGTGAGCCCGAAGCAGGAGCGAAGGGCCACTTTGCCGCAGGCGAAGCCCGCAGGGTCGGGCGCAGGAGGCGCCCGATGAAGATCGCCTTCATCGGCACGCACGGTGTCGGCAAGACCACCCTCTGCTACGAGCTGGCCGGGGCCCTCAAGCGGGAGGGCATCCACGTGGACATCGTCAAGGAAGTGGCGCGGCTGTCGCCCATGCCCATCAACCAGAAGACCTCCCTGGAGGCCCAGACCTGGATCTTCCTGACCCAGATGGCCGAGGAGATCCGCTCGGGCAGCCAGCATGACGTGGTCGTCTGCGACCGCAGCGTGCTGGACAACTACGCCTACATGATGTTCGCCTTCGGCCGTCAGAAACCCATCGAGCGGTTCATGCAGCACTGGATGAAGAGCTACGATCTGCTCTTCAAGGTGCCCTTCTCGGGCGTCGTTTCCGCCGATGGCGTGCGGGATACGGACACTTTCTTCGCCGAAGCCATCGACCACCTGGTGGACGAACTGCTGGCCGAGCGGGACCTGCCCCACGAGCGCCTGGATCCCGCCGGCCGGGTCGGCTGGATCCACCGGGTGAAGGAGGTGGTCTTGAACCACCCCAAGGGCCAGAAGCGGCTGCTGCAGGGAGGCTGATCCAAGGGACCTGCCCAGAGGACAGGTGTGGGGATGCGGCACAGCCCCAGGGTCGATGGTGACAACCCGCTCCGACTGGGAGGCGGCCAGACCGGGCGTCATCACAACCTTCCCGCCAAAATTCATCCCGGGGAACCCGCGCCCGAAGTAGAAGTGCAGGAGATTCCATGGCCCTGGCCCGCCCCACCCCTACCCAGACTGAACGCGTGATGAACGACGAGGACTTCATCGTGTCCAAGACGGATCCGAGGGGGATCATCACCTACGGCAACAAGATCTTCATCGAGATCTCCGGCTACGAGGAACCCGAGCTGCTGGGGGCGCCCCACGCCATCCTCCGCCACCCGGACATGCCCCGCGCCATCTTCAAGCTCCTCTGGGACACCATCCAGTCCGGGCGGGAGATCAATGCCTATGTGAAGAACCTGGCCAAGGACGGATCGTTCTACTGGGTCTTCGCGAACGTCACCCCCTCCTTCGATGCCCGGGACGGCGTCGTCGGCTACCACTCCGTGCGTCGGAAGCCGAAGGCCGGGGCCATCCAGGTCGTCAGCACCCTCTATCAATCCATGCTCGACATCGAGCGCAGGACCGGCAACGGCCAGGACGGCATGAAGGCCTCGAAGGCGCTGCTCGATCGAACCCTCCAAGAAAAAGGCGTGGCATATGACGAATTTGTCCTTGGGCTCTAGGATCCAGCTCCTCGCTGGGGGAGCCTTCGCCCTCTACGTGGCCTTTGCAGCCCTGGCCTTCCGCGCCGCGGGTCCGAACCCGGTCATGATCGGGATTCTGGCCCTGTCGGTGGCCATCTTCCTGCTGCTGCTCTACACCCTGCGCCGCATCCAGCTGGCCATGGCCGGCATCACCCGCCAGATGCGGGAGGCCGCGGACGGCCAGCTCGGGGGCCGCATCACCCACATCAAGAAGGGCGCCGCCACCGGCGAACTGGCCTGGGCCCTGAACGACCTGCTGGACCAGGTGGAGGCCTACTTCCGCGAAACCAAGACCGCCTTCGATTACGCCAGCCGGGGGGAGACCTTCCGCGTGGCCATGGAAGGCGGCCTCCATGGGGACTTCCGGGAGGCCGTCCGCCGCCTGAACGTCTCGGTGGAGGGCCTGGGCCGGGTCAACCAGGCGCGCATGAAGGAGCACATGGGGAACCAGATCTCCCAGCTCAGCGCCGTGAACCTGGTCAAGAACCTGAAGGCCATCCAGGACTTCCTCCTGAGCCAGAACCAGGAGATGAAGGTGGTGGCCAACCTGTCCCGGGAGACGGCCCAGGAGGCGGACGCCAGCACGGCGGGCATCCAGGCCATCGTGGCGGACCTGAACCAGGTCATCGACCTCATCACCTCCACCCACGGCCAGATCTCCCAGATCCACGAGAAGAGCGCGGAGATCCACCAGATCGTCCAGGTCATCACGGAGGTCGCGGACCGGACGAACCTCCTGGCCCTGAACGCCGCCATCGAGGCCGCCCATGCCGGAGAGGCGGGCAAGGGGTTCGCGGTGGTGGCCGAGGAGGTGCGCACCCTCAGCGAGAACACCAAGGATGCCGCCGCCAGCATCGCCGCCAGCATCGGTTCCTTCGGCCAGGCCACCACCCGCATGCTGGATGATGCCGGCCACATGAAGGAGATCGCGGACAGCTCCCGCAGCGCCATCACGGAGTTCGCAGGGCAGTTCCAGCGGTTCTCCGAATCCGCCCGCACCAGCCTGGCCCAGATTACCAAGGCCCAGGACATCAGCTTCGCCTCCCTGGTGAAGGTGGACCACTTCGTGTTCAAGCAGAACGGCTACCGGATGGTCCAGGTGGGCCTGGATACCCCCGAGGCCCGGGCCGCCCAGTCGAACCACCACGAATGCCGCCTGGGCAAGTGGTACGAGGAAGGCCAGGGCCGGGAACTGTTCGGCCACCTGTCCTGCTATGGGCGGCTGGAGGACCCCCACGCCCGCGTCCACAGTGCCGTCCACGAGGCCATGGCGCTGCTCGGCGAGCGGTGGGAGACCGATCCCGCCATCCAGGAGCGGATCTTCGACGCGTTCCAGAGGACCGAGCACGCCAGTGACGAAGTGATGGACGCCCTGGACTGCATGGTGGAGGA
>JAJZQW010000040.1 GCA_021802985.1 Acidobacteriota bacterium
GGGCGCCAACCCTCCGGGCGCAGGGTGGCGGGCGGCGCGATCCTGCGTCGGCTTCGGTTCACGGAGTCCCGCTCCGCTGGAACCTCAGCCTCCTTGACTCGCTTGCCCGGCACCCTGCGCGATGGCAATGCTTATTTCGTTCCAGCTCCTTATGCTGGCGGGTGCTCCCTCGGAGGTTCCATGCGCTTCGTTGCCTGCCTGATCCTGGCCGCCTGCGGGGTGGGGGCCCTGGCCCAGCCGGCCAGTGCCTTCGGACCGACGGCCCAGCTGCTGGACCAGCGCTTGAAGGAGCTGAAGGGTGGGCTGCTGGTGGTGGTCGATGGTCCCAAGGGGGCGTGGAAGGTCAAGGTGGATGCCCTGGCCGCGGATTCCGACTGGATCGGTTCCGACCTCTCCCTGGCCTACTACGGCGCCAAGGCGGGCGAGGTGTCGGCCCTGCTGGAACAGAAATACCAGGCCGGTCCCCGGCCCCAGTGGGTGCTCTTCGGCGATGGGGGCCGGGTCGTGGCCTCGGGCGGAACGCCCCCGGAGGGGCCCGCGTTGGCCAAGCTCGCCGCCGATGGCGGCATCCGCTCCAAGCTGCAGATCCTTCGGGATTTTGTTCGCACCCACCCGGATCATCTCGAAGCCCGAGGCGCCCTCTGCCAAAGCCTCGAATTCAGGGCCGCGCAACTGACCGGGATCCGGCTGGGCGAGAAGACAGAGCCCATCCGGCCGGCCGATGAACGGTTCGACATGGCCAAGTTCCAGAAGGAAAGGGACGCCAAGGCCGAGGCCAAGGAAAAGAAGGAACAGGAGGATTCGGCGCCCAAACCCTTGATCGAGCTGGATCCGGAGCAGGATCAAGCCATCTGGGGGGAACTGGCGGATCTGTTGACGCGGACCTTCCGGAGTGGCGACTGGCTGGAGATGAGCAGTTGGGAACTGGTGCCACAGGACGCCGCGGTGCATAGCCCGCTCATGAAGGCGGCCTGCCGGGCGGCGATCCCGGATGTGGAGAGTGCCCTGGCCCGCAATCCCGGTTCGTGGAGCCTCTGGCAGCTCTGGCTCGGGCTGGCCCGGACGGACGGCGGCCGCCCCATCCGGCCCCTCCTGGACAACCTGGTGCCCCTGCCCACGCTGTCCCCCTCCGCGTGGCCGCCCTTCGCGGTCCGCGAGGCCTACGTGAAGGACGCCCGGAAGCGGAAGGATTGGCTGGGCATCAAGGATCTGCTGCTGCCGCAGATCGAGTACACGCGGCTCTGGGAGGCGGCGAGGGGACAGACGACCTTCCTCCTGAAGATGGATGGCAAGGTTCAGGAAGAACCGGAGACGGGCGACTACTGGCGCTCGACCCTGGAGCCGCTGGTGGAGGCCCTGCTGCACCTGGGGGAGACCGCCCAGGCGGACGGCCTGGTGCGGGACTACTGGACGAAACACCCGTGGGCGGGCCTGCCCGGGCGGGCGGCGAGCCTGGCCACCCGCTGCGGCCAGCCCAATTTCGCCGCCCAGTGGGCCGCGCTGGGGGCGGGGCGGTAGGGCCAGAGCGGGCCTTCCGCATGCTCGACGGGGGTCGTTCCTAGCCCCGGAAGTTCGGCAGCCCCGGCTTCTTGACCCATTCGAAGATGAGGCTGGTCTGGATGTGGGCCACCTCGATGCGGGTGGTGAATGCGTCCAGGGCGAGGTCGCGCAGGTGGTGGGCATCGCGGACGGCGACATGGACCTGGAAATCGGCGGCGCCGGCCACGTGGTAGACGGCCAGGACCTCCGGCAGCCCCAGGACGTGCTTCCAGAAGGCCTTCACCTGCGCCCGGCTGTGCTGGCGGAGCTGCACGGCGATGAGGGCCTGGAGCGCGATGCCCAGGGCACCCGGATCCACCTCCGCATGGGCCCCCTTCAGGACGCCGTCTGCGCGCAGGCGCTGCACGCGGGCCAGGCAGGAGGAGGGTGCCAGACCCACGCGGGCGGCCAGTTCCTTATTGGACAGCCGAGCATCCTTCTGCAAGATGTCCAAAATTTCGCAATCTGTTCGGTCGAGATCCGTTTCCATGGCGTTTCACCGGGATGAATTCGGCAGGATGCCGAATTCATCAAGCCTAGATTGGGGGGGCACGGTTGACCAGTCCCGAACCTGTCCAGGAGGCCCCATGTCCACCCCCAACGCCCTCGCCAAGACCGCCATGGAGACCCAGGCCGTTCATGGGGGCCGGGAGGTCCTGCACGAGCAGGGCATCCACGCCCTGCCCATCGACCTCAGCAGCACCTATCCCCTGCACAACCTGGACGAGGGTGGCCGCAGCCTGGAGGCCATGGCCATGGGTGGCCTGCCCATCGGCAGCCCCGTCTACTCGCGGCTCTACAACCCCACCGTGGCCCGCTTCGAGGAAGTCCTGGCCCTGCTGGAGGGCTCCGAGGAGGCGGTGGCGTTCGGTTCCGGCATGGCGGCGGTGACGGCCTGCCTGATGGCCGCCAAGCAGCGCGGCAACCACATCGTGGCCGTGCGCCCCATCTACGGTGGCACGGACCACCTGCTGGCCTCGGGCATGCTGGGTCTGGACGTGACCTGGGCCGAGGCCGATGGCATCCAGGCCGCCCTCCGCCCCGACACCGCCCTGGTCATCGTCGAGACCCCCGCCAATCCCACCCTGGCCCTGCTGGATCTGGAAGACGTGGTGCGGCAGGCCGGCCAGGTGCCCGTGCTGGTGGACAACACCTTCGCCACGCCCATCCTCCAGAACCCCATCAAGCACGGGGCGGTGCTCGTCCTCCACAGCGCGACGAAGTTCCTCGGCGGGCATGGCGATGTGCTGGCCGGCGTGGTGGCCACCAACAACGACTGGGCCACGGAGCTGCGCAAGGTGCGCGTCATCACCGGCAACGTGCTGCATCCCCTGGCGGCCTACCTCCTGCACCGCGGCATGCCGACCCTGCCCCTGCGGGTCCGCGCCCAGCAGGAGGGCGCCAAGGTGCTCGCCGAGCGGCTGGCGAAGCACCCCGAGGTGGCGGCCGTCCACTATCCCGGCCTGCAGGGCCAGGATCCCAAGGGTCTGCTGGGCCGCCAGATGCAGGGCCCCGGCAGCCTCATGGCCTTCGAGCTGAAGGGCGGCTTCGAGGCCGCCGCCACGGTCATGGCCGAGGTGAAGCTGATGACCCCCGCCGTGTCCCTGGGCAGTGTGGACACGCTGATCCAGCACCCTGCCGCCCTCACCCACCGCGTGGTGAACGCCGAGGCCCGCGAGCACAGCGGCGTGTCCCAGTCCCTCATGCGTCTGAGCGTGGGGCTGGAGAACCCCGATGACCTATGGGCGGATCTGTCCCAGGCCCTGGACAAGGCCCTGGCCCGGTGTGCCGTGGGCGTGGGCGACGGCTGCTGCGGCTGCGGCGGCGACGGGAGCCTCTGAGGCTGAACGCTCCGCCAGGCGGCTTCGGCTAGCCTGGAGGCCATGTCCCTCGCCCCCCTCCCGCTCGCCACCAAGGTCACGGTCCTCCGGGGCCTGGGCCCGGCGCGGGCGGCGGCCTTGCAGGAGGCGGGCCTCGACACCCTGCGCGACCTGCTCTGGAGCCTGCCGTATCGCTATGTGGACCGGGGCAGCCTGCGATCCCTGGGCAGCCTGGAGCTGCGGGGCTTCGAGGGGCCCGAAGGCGGCGTCGTCACCGTGCTGGGCACCCTCCAGGACCTGCGTCAGAGCACGACGCGCGTGCAGCACATGGCCCTCACGGAGGCGCTGCTGACGGACGGTACCGGCACCCTCCGCCTCCTCTGGTTCAACCAGCCCTACCTGGGACGCACCCTCAAGGTGGGCGAGCGGCTGCTGGCCTTCGGCTCCCTGGCGATGGGTCGGCACGGGCTGGAGATGCGCGGGCCGCAGTTCGAGGTGATGGGGCGTGGCGAGGAGACGCCCTGGGTGCGCCGGTTCCTGCCCCTCTACCGCAAGCTGGGACCGCTCCCGGGCCGGGTCCGCCAGCGCCTCGTGGCCGAGGCGCTGGGTCGCGCCCATCCCCCCGACGAATGGCTGCCCCTGGAACTCTCGCGTGACCTGCCGGACACGCTCACGGCCCTGCGCCTGCTCCACGATCCGCCCGACGAGAGCGAGGGCCGGGCCCTGGACTTGGGCACCACCCCCGCCCACCAGCGGCTGGCGGCGGAGGAGCTGTTCGCCTTCGCCCTGGGCGTGGCCCTGCGCCGGGCCGGGCGGCTGAAGCGGCGGGGCCTGGTGGTGCCGACGTCGCCGGACCTCCGGGAACGCTTGAAGGCCTACCTTCCCTTCAAGCTCACCGGGGCCCAGCGGCGGGCCTTCAAGGAGATCGTGGCCGACCTCACCTCGGGCCGCGTGATGAACCGGCTGCTCCAGGGCGACGTGGGCAGTGGCAAGACCCTCGTGGCCTTCCTCTCCATGGCCATGGTGGCGGAGACGGGCGGGCAGGGGGCCCTGCTGGTGCCCACGGAGGTGCTGGCCCGGCAGCACGCCGCCAGTTTCCAGCGGCTGCTGGGCTCCGAGGCGGGGGCCATGCAGCTGCTGCTGGGCGGCATGAAGGCTGCGGAGAAGCGCGCGGCCTTGGCGCGCATCGCCTCCGGCGAGGCCCGCTATGTGGTGGGTACCCACGCCCTGTTCCAGGAGTCCGTGGCCTTCCACCAGCTCCAGCTCATCGTCGTGGATGAGCAGCACCGCTTCGGCGTGAAGCAGCGCGAGGCCCTGAAGGAGAAGGGTGGCGATCCCCACTGGCTGGTGATGAGCGCCACGCCCATCCCCCGCTCTCTGGCGCTCGCCATCTTCGGGGATCTGGACCAGAGCGTGCTGGACGAACTGCCGCCCGGCCGCCAACCCATCACCACGAAACTGCACCGGCCCGAGGCCGCCGAACGGGCCTGGGAACAAATGCGCCGGGAGCTGGCGGAGGGCCGCCAGGCCTTCGTGGTGAGCCCGAGCATCGACCCTTCCGACGGAGGCTCCATCTCCGGGAGCCAGGGGCGACCGGGAGACGCGCGGAGCGCGGCGTTCGATGGAGGCAAGGTACAATTGCGCGACATCCAGGCTATGGAGGCCCTCCTGCGCGGCATCTTCCCGGACGAGGGCATCGAGGTGGTCCACGGGCGCCTGAAGGCCGATGAGATGGCCGTCCGCATGGGGCGCTTCGTGGCGGGCAAGGCGAAGATCCTCCTGGCCACCACGGTGATCGAGGTGGGCGTGGACGTGCCCAATGCCACGGTGATGGTGGTGGACCACGCCGAGCGCTTCGGCCTCAGCCAGCTCCACCAGCTGCGGGGCCGCGTGGGCCGCGGCGCCCACCGCAGCCACTTCCACATGATCAGCGGCTCCGAGACCGAGCGCCTGCAGATCCTGGTGGAGACCCAGGACGGCTTCCGCATCGCCCAGAAGGATCTGGAGCTGCGCGGCCCCGGCGAGTTCTTCGGCGTGCGGCAGGCGGGACTGCCCCAGTTCCAGGTGGCCGACCTCGTGCGCGACCGGGCCCTGCTCCTGCGCTGCCGCGAGGCCGCAGACCGTGCGCTGGCCGTGGGCCTCAGCGAGACCCAGACCGAATGGCTGAGGCGCGAGCAGGTGCGGCTGAGGCTGGCGGAAATCAGCTGACGAGGCCGATCCACCGCGCCTTCGCGTCAGCCATACCTGGTTTGATACCCGTTCGCCGTCAATGATAGAGATCCACCACGGAGACACCGAACCCACGGAGGTGGCACGGAGGCCTCCGTGAACCTCCGTGCATGGGCCGGCCGGAGGCCGCTTCCGGCTACGCCGGAAGTCACGGGAGGCGCCGGGCCCGGATCCTTTTTGGGGAATCCGCGCCCGGCGCCTCCCGTGTGCCCATGCTCTGTGCCTCCGTGGTGGATCCTTCATGCTTGAAGACGAATCGGTATGAATCCATCAAAATGAAGGGCGAAGCGCTCCAATTTGAGGGCATTCGGGAGCGGAGTCGGCCATCTCCCGCTGCATTCGTCGGACCTGATGCGAGTTCGCCAGGTCGTTCAAGTCATACCAAGGCTTTGATTTACAGCTTGCACAGGGCGACGCGGGATGGTTGCGGCGGCGCTTGGTTTCCCCGGCACGGTTCGTGCCTTTTCCCTGAGCCGTTCATCGCCTTTGCGGTGCGCATGAGGAGCAAGACATGACCAACGAACATCGAACCGAAATGATCAGCCGCGACGCGATCCTCAAGATGCTGTCCAAGGATGAGATCGGGAGCGTGAGCACCGCGGAGACCGCCTTGAAGCTGCCGAAGGGTGATGAGTACATCGATCTGGCCCGCCTGGATCGGGGCGTCCAGAGGGCCGGAGGAACGACGGTGGTGATGGGGCACATCCTCAGCAGGAAGTCGGTCCACAAGGAGACCTGGGCCAAGATCGTGGTGGAGGTCACCGCCCACGATCATCCGAAGGCGCAGTCCTGATTCACGTCCTCTCCACCTTCGACCCGGGCTGGCCTTCGGCTCACTTCCTGATCGCGAAGGCCACGCCCGGATAGCTCACGAAATGGTACAGGTTCGCAGGCGCCGTGGCGCCCATGCCGAGGGGCTTCACGGGCAGTTCCGGGAAGCCGATGGAGGTGCCAAAGGCGATCGGGAAGCCCACGGGGGCCGGCAGCGCCAGGTCGCGTGCTGTCTCGCCGAGGAGCAGCAGACCGAAGGGGATGGAGAAGCGCCCGCACCAGGGCATCCGGTAGGTGTCGGGATGCTGCGGATCCACGACCGTATCGAAGAAGGCTTCGGCCTTCGCCGGTGAGACGGGCCCGGCCAGCGACCCCGTCAGCAGTTCCCGGTCCCGCGCGGTGGCCTTCACGTAGGCGTCCACGCCGCCGTCGCCGTAGGGCGTGTAGGCGAAATCGCCTCCGTAGTGGATGCCATCCGAAGAGATCACGATCGCCACATCCCGGCCGAGGGCCCAGCCCCGTTTCTCCATGGAGATCGCCAGGGCCTTCCCCAGGTGGGCGGCGAGTTCCCGGAAGCGCGGGAAGGAGGCGGATGGCACGAGAATGGAGGCGATCTCCACGGAGGGATTCTGGTGCTTCAGCCAGTAGGCGACGGCCTCCACGGAATGTTCGCTGTCCTGCATGGCCGCATCCTGGATGACATCGGCGGCCGGCAACTGGGCGAGCAGCTCGTCCCGCAGGGGCGACACCTTGATCTCGCCGTCCGGGGAGCGCCAGGCGCGGTAGGGATCGAAGACCAAAGCGTTTTTCGCGCCGAAGCGGCGGTACTTGTGGAAGACGCCCACCAGCACCACGGTCCGGGCGGTGACGAGGGGCAGCACCTGGCGGTACACGCGGCCGGCGAAGAGGTAGTCATCGTGGGGACAGATCGCGCCTACCACGCCCGGGGCCGGCTTGGGGCCGAGGGCCTCGGGCAGGGGCGGCTGGGCCGACCATTCCCAGACCTTGGCCATCTGGTCGGCGCGGGAAGCGAAGCCGATGATGTCCTGCTGACCGCGGACCGCGTTCGTGGAGGGAATGCCCATGGCCTTGCGCACCTCGTCGAGGCTGGGCCGGGGGGATGGCGGGGTGGCCAGCGAAGCCTGGCTGCGGATCGGAAGGCCGGCGAGGAGGAAGGCCGTCACAAACAGGGTTCGGAGCATGTCGGCACCTGGAGGAAAGGGAAAGGATGGCTTAGCCGAGGCCCAGCACGCCAGTTGGCGCAGGGAAGGGTCGCGCGAACTGCCAGCGCAACCAGAGCAGCCCGACGGTCACCACCAGAGGGGCGGCCAGGATCCACCTCAGAGGTGGCAGGGGATAGAGCGTGAGGGAACCCGCGCCCAGGGCTTCGGGCTGGAGGAAGATCGCCGCCAGCAGGTTCTGGAGTCCATGGGCCACGAGGCCCGGCCAGAGGGAGCCAGTCTCCTGGTAGTACCAACCTGCGGAGGCGCCGATCATCAGCGCCACGGGAAACTGGAGCGGGTTGCCGTGGACGGCCATGAAGAGCAGCGCCGACAACCAGATCGCCAGGGCGGGGCGGTGGCGCTGAAGGAAGCCCCGCAGGATGAGGCCCCGGAAGAGGATCTCCTCCGGCAGCGCGGCGCCGACGACGAGCAGGGCCAGCACCAGCTTCGGGGCCGCCGCGAGGGGATCCGCTTCCCGGACGAGGGCGGTCCGGACGTCCTGGGGCAGCAGGAGGTCGAGGCCCCGCCCCACGCCGTGGACGAAGGTGGCGATGAGGATGAAGAAGCCCAGGTGCACCAGGATCAGGGGCAGCCAGATCCCCGGGCGGACCCGGCGGAAGGCGAGGATGTCCCAGAGGTCCAGGCGTCCCAGCCACAGGCCGAAGCCCAGGGCCAGGGGGAAGCCCAGCACCGGCCCCGGCACCAGGGCGGTCCAGAGGGGAAAGTGGAGGAGCTGGGCGGCGGTGGCCACCAGTGCCCCCATCCAGGTGGAGAGGGCGAGGTAGACGAGGGCGATGCCCGCGCCTTGCCAGAGGTTCGGGAAGGGCTTCGTCTCCTCAGCCGGTTCCATCGTCAGGCGGTGAGCCGCGCGACGATGCGCTCCCGCAGTTTCTCGGGAACCAGCTCCGCCAGATTGCCGCCCATGCTGCCGATCTCGCGCACCAACCGGCTGCTCACGGCGCTGTACTTCTCCTTGGGCATGAGGAAGACCGTCTCCAGCTCCGGCGCCAGCTTGCGGTTCATCAGGGCCATCTGGAATTCGTACTCGAAATCGCTGAAGGCCCGCACGCCCCGCACGATGGATTGGGCACCCTGGGAGCGCGCGAAATCCACCAGCAGCCCGTGGAAGCTGGTGATCTCCACGCCGGGATGGTCGCCCACCAGATCCCGCAGCATGGTCACGCGCTCCTCCACGGTGAAGGCAGCGGTCTTGGCGGGGTTGTGGAGCACCGCCACCACCAGGCGATCCACGAGCTTTTCCGCCCGCTGGATGATGTCCCAGTGGCCGAGGGTCACGGGATCGAAGGAGCCTGGGTAGATGGCCGTGCGCACGGTTGCTCCGGAAGGGTGCCCCAGACTAGCGCAACCCATTCAAAGGTGGGTCACAGTCTCCTGGCGCCGAAGGCGATAGAGTGGAGCCATGAGCGGAACACTGAGCGTCGGTCTTCTCTTCGGGGGCGAATCGCCCGAGCACGAGGTGTCCATCGTCACGGCGAGATCCATCGCCCAGCACTTGGACCCGGCCCGCTTCGAGGTGCGCCCCATGGGCATCGCGCGCAATGGCGTGTGGGTCGTGACCGGCGATCCCTTCGCGCGCCTGGCGGCGGGGGAGCTGCCCGAGCGCAGCGGCCACCCTTTCCTGCCCCTGGAGCGGGGTGCCGAGGTGACGCCTCTTCCAGATCTCTTCTTCAATGCCCTGCACGGCGCCGGCGGCGAGGACGGCCAGATCCAGGGCTACCTGGAGCTGCTGCACCGGCCCTACACCGGTGCGGGGCTGTTGGCCATGGCCGCGGGCATGGACAAGTGGATCACCAAGCGCCTGTGGGAATCCGATGGCCTGCCGGTGGTGCCCTATGTGGGGCTGACCGAGGAACGCTGGAACCGCGAGCGGAAGACCTGCCTGGAGGCCTGCGCGGGTCTGGGGCTGCCCCTCTTCGTGAAGCCCGCCAATCTGGGCAGCAGCATCGGCGTGGAGAAGGTCAAGCGGGGCGAGGATCTGCCTGGGGCCCTGGACCGTGCCTTCACCTTCGATCGCCGGGTGCTGGTGGAGCAGGGCCTGGATGTCCGCGAGATCGAAGTGGCCGTCCTGGGCGGCGACGAGCCGCTGGTGTCCCAGCCGGGCGAAGTCATCGTGGCCGACGAGTTCTACACCTTCGAGGACAAGTACATCGCCGGGCGGAGCCGTACGGAGATTCCCGCCCAGATCCCCGAGGAGCTGGCGGACCTGGTACGCAAGCTCGCCGCCCGGGCCTTCGCCGTTTCCGACGGCTATGGCATGGCGCGGGTGGATTTTTTCCTGGAGCGCACCTCGGGGCGCGTCTTCCTCAATGAGCTGAACTTCATCCCCGGCTTCACCAGCATCTCCATGTATCCCAAGATGATGGCCGCCAGCGGCATGCCCTACGCCGAGCTGCTGACGCGCCTCATCGACCTGGCCCTGGCCCGGTACGCCCAGACCGCCCCCAAACAGAAGGGCTTCAAGTCGGGCAGCGACTGGTTCCGGGGGAAGTAGCCCTCAAGCATCCTCGGCCTTCTGCCGAAAGGGCATCCATGGACGCCCTCGGACCCGCCCTCTCAGGACTCAGCGCTGCCAGCGCGGGGCTGGCCGTGCAGGCCAACAACATCGCCAACCAGCGCTCCGACGGCTACCGGGCCAAGCGGGTGGAACTGGCCGCCCAGCCCGCCGGGGGCGTGGCGGTGCAGGGGGTCTCCCAGGATCCCTCCCCCACCGTACCGGGGGGATCGAACGTGGATCTCGCCACGGAAGCGGTGCAGGGCATGGCTCTGGACGTGATGTACAAAGCCAACCTCAAGGTCGTCCAGGCCGAGGACAAGCGGATGAAGGCCACCCTGGACCTGAAGGCCTGACGTTTCCGCCAGCCGATAGCTGACAGCAGTCCGCTACACTGTCCCCCATGCACGCGCGAACCTGGCTCTCACTCCTGTCGCTCCCGCTGGTGGGCGCTTTCACCTACCCCGTGCTCCAGCAGTCGGGCGCGCCCAAGGCTGCGGCCACGGCCCAGGCGGCACCGCAGGATCCCCTGGCGGGCATGGCCGACATCCAGGATGTGCTGTCCCTGGTGCAGCAGAATTACGTCGATCCTCCGGATATGGAGAAGGTGATCTCCGGCGGCATCCAGGCCGTGCTCGAGCGGGCCCATCCCCTGAATGCCTACCTCACGCCCGACGATCTCCGTCTGCCGGATCCCGGTCCCGCCGTGGCTGGCCTTGTGGTCATGAAGCGGGGCATCTACGCCCAGGTGCTGGCGGTGACGCCCGGCAGCCCGGCCGCCAAGGCAGGCATCCAGCCCGGCGACGTGATCCGGAAAGTCGATGGCGATTCCGTGGGACGCCTGAGCGCCTGGACCCTGGAACGCCGCCTGCGCGGCCCCGTGGGCGGATCGCTGGACCTGTACCGCTACTCCAATACGACGGGCGATCTGGCCAAGACCTCCCTGCAGTTCCAGCTGCCCGTGAAGCAGTCCGAAGCCATCAAGAAGGGCGA
Source organism: Acidobacteriota bacterium (assembly GCA_021802985.1). Classification (GTDB taxonomy): domain Bacteria; phylum Acidobacteriota; class Holophagae; order Holophagales; family Holophagaceae; genus Geothrix. The sequence goes on from JAJZQW010000040.1 coordinate 11,088, forward strand.
GGGCGGCGTGCTGGTGGCCCTGCCTGACCTCGGGCCCGGCCGCGCCGCCGAGTTGAAGGGGCTGTTGGCCACCGTGGACCACAACCAGGCCCTGGTGCTGGACCTGCGCCAATGCGTGAAGGGCACCCTGGACGAGGCCGCCACCGTGGCGGGCCTGCTGGGGGCCAAGGGCACCCTCGCCACCGTGCAGGAGGCGGGCAAGCCCGACCGGATCGTGCCCGTGGGCGCGGCGGGTGCTTCCTTCGCCCACATGGCCGTGCTCATTGGTCGCAGCACCCTGGGGGCCCCCGAGGTGTTGGCCGCCTGCCTCAAGAAGGGCGGAGCCCGCCTCCTGGGCGAGCGCACCGTGGGCCTCGGTGTCGAGCGGGCCCGGTTCCCCATCCGGCAGGGTGGCGCGGTGGAACTGGTCTACCGCCGCTGGATTGGCGCGGGCGGCGAAAAACTGGATCGGCAGGGCCTCGTGCCCGACCAGACGCTGAAGCTGGGCGAGGGCGACGATCCGCTGGCCAAGGCCCTGGACGCGCTCAAGACCCCCCTGCCCACACCCGTGCCCGCGCCCCCCGTCCACAAGGCGGCCTAGTTGGGGCGGAAGAAAGGCCAGACCTCCACCCTCGCCCTGGTGGGCTGGGCCGTGCTTGTGCTCGCCCTGGGCCTGGGTGCTGGCCTCATGCTGGGCCAGCAGGGCTGTGGGCGGCGCGAAGCGCCTGCCAAGCGCGAAGCCCCCAAACCGGAACCCAGAAAACCCGAGAAATCCGCTGAGCCGAAGGCGAAGCCTAACTCTGAGGCCGTCAGGCCTCAGAGCCCGGAACCGGAACGAGCCCTTCCCCGCCTCGCCCTCGTCATCGACGACCTGGGCTACGTGCAGCCGGAACTGGTGACGCGCCTGTGCAGCCTGCCCATTCCCTTCAGCGTGGCCGTGCTGCCCTACCAGGAATACACGAAGGACAGCGCCGAGATCGCCCACCGCCTGGGGAAGGAAGTGATGCTGCACCTCCCCATGGAGCCCATCGGCTACCCGGCCCCCGGGCGGGATCCTGGCCCCAACGCCATCCTCTACAACCTGCCCGAGGCGGAGGTCCGGCATCGGGTGCGCATGGCCCTGGACGAGGTGCCCTTTCGGGTGGGCGTGAACAACCACATGGGCAGCCGCATCACCCCGGATCGCACCCGCATGACCTGGGTGCTGCAGGAGATCAAGGCGCGGAAATGCTTCTTCGTGGACAGCCGCACGGAGAAGGACAGCGTGGCCTTCGATGTGGCGGAGGAACTGGGCATCCACGCGGTGCAGCGGAAGGTCTTCCTGGACGACGACAAGGCCTTCCCCGAGATCGAGAAACAGTGGGACCGGGCCCTCAAGCTGGCGCAGAAGGATGGCTCCGTCCTCATCATCGGCCACATCTATCCCGAGACCGTCGAGGCCCTGGAGAAGCTGGTGCCCCGGACCCAGGGGCAGGTGCGCTTCGTGACGGCGGGGCAGCTGGCGCGGTGAAGGATCAACAGCCCGGAGTTCCTGGGCTAGACTGTCCGCTGGAGATGGCATTCCTCCCTTAACCGCCTGATGGCTGATGATGCCTGCCCTTTTCTTCTTGCCCGCCCGGCCCGCAGGGGTCGCGCTTTTGAGAAGGACCACGCATGGGATTCTTCGCCGTCATCTCCATCGGCCTCGGTGCCGCCTGCGGGGCCTGGCTCCGCTGGGGCCTGGGCCTGTGGCTCAATCCCCTCTTCCCCTCCATTCCTCCGGGCACCCTGGCCGCCAACCTGCTCGGGGCCTACCTCATGGGGCTGGCCATCGCCGCCTTCAGCCACTGGTCGGGCCTCAGCCCTGAACTGCGGCTGGGCTTCACCACCGGGTTCCTCGGAGGGCTCACGACCTTCTCCACCTTTTCGGGCGAGGTAACCACCCTTCTGCTGCGCCAGCAGGTGGGCATGGCCCTGGGAGAGATCGGCGTCCATGTGGTCGGATCCCTGTTCATGACCTGGCTGGGCATCCTGAGCTTCCGGACCGTCATTGCGTGAAGGAGTTGCCATGATCCAGGGTGAGCGGATCTATCTCTATGTCCGGGAAGGCCAGCGGCACAAGGGACTGCTGCTCTACGAGTGGCTCCTGAAGCAGGCCCGGAGCCTGGGCTTCTCGGGCGGAACGGCCTTCCAGAGCCTGGCGGGATTCGGGCGCCACGGGTGGCACGAAGCCCATTTCTTCGAGGAGGCGGGAGAACTGCCGGTCATCTGCGTGTTCGTGGGCTCCAGTGCCCAGGTGGATGGCCTGCTGGCGGCCGCCACCGCCGCCGGACTGTCGATCTTCTTCAGCCGCCACCCCGTCGAGTACGGCATCACCGGCCAGCCGGCCCAGCCTCAGGCCTGATATGACCGACGGGGTGACCGGGGCCCGCGGCTGGCTCAACCGGACGGTCTGGGGCATGGCCATCACCAGCTTCCTGTCGGACCTGGGCCATGAGGCGCAGAGCGCCCTGTTGCCGGGCTTCATGGCGGCCCTGGGCCTGCCGCCGCTGGCCCTCGGCGCGGTGGAGGGCCTGGCGGATGCCGCGTCGAGTTTCATGAAGCTGGGCGCGGGGTGGTTCTCGGATCGCCTCGGCCGCCGGAAGGGCCTGGTGGTGGGGGGTTATCTGGCGACGGGCCTGGCCTCGGGCTTCATCGCCCTGGCCGCGGGCTGGCCCCTCATCCTCTTCGGCAAGTTCTTCGGCTGGCTGGGCCGCGGGCTGCGGGGGCCCCTCCGGGATGCCATCCTCACGGACAGCATCCCCGCCGGGGCGCGAGGCCGGGCCTTCGGCTTCCACCGCGCGGGGGACACGCTGGGCGCGATTCTCGGTCCGCTGGCGGCGGTGCTGGTCCTCGGATGGGCCACCGCCCACGGCCTCGCCACGCTTCCCTTCCAGCGCAGCCTCATGGCCTGGACCCTCGTGCTCGGCGCGCTCTCTGCCCTGGCCTTCGCCCTCCTCGTGAAGGAGCGGGCCCGCAGCCGCGCGAAGGTGCTGTCGTTCCGCCACGCGCTGGCCCAGATGCCCGGGACCTTCCGCGGCTACCTGACCGGCGTCGGCATCTTCGGTGCGGGGGACTACGCCCACACCCTGCTCATCCTCGCCGCCACGCAGTTGCTCACACCCGCCTTCGGCCTGGGCCGGGCCGCCACCTTCGGCGGCCTGCTCTACGTCCTGCACAATGTCGTCTACGCCCTTTCCACCTACCCGGCGGGGGCCCTGGCGGACCGGTTCCGGAACCACCGCCGCATCCTGGGGATGGGCTATGGCGTGTCCGTGGCGGTGCCCCTCCTGCTCATGGCCGCGTTCCACCGCGGGCAGGCCTCGCTGCTGCTCCTGGCCTTGGTCTTCAGCCTTGCCGGACTGGTGAACGGCATCCAGGACACCCTGGAAGGCGCCACCACGGCGGATCTGGTGCCGGCGGACCACCGGGGCCTCGGCTTCGGTCTGCTCGGGGCCATCAACGGCGGTGGCGATCTGGTCTCCAGCCTTCTGGTCGGAGCGCTCTGGACCCTGCATCCCCTGTGGGGCTTTGGTTACGCCGCCGCCCTCATGGCGCTGGGATCCGCCGTGACCCTGGCGGGGGCGCGGAAGGCGGCAGGCTGAGTTCCCCCAGGGTGCGGAGGGCCTCCTGGAGGTCCGCCCGGCGGTCCTCGGCCCCGAGGGTGAGCGATTCCAGCGTCGACAGCTCCTGTCGCATGAAGTCCAGGGCCTGGGCGACGAGGCTCTGGAGGCTCACCTGACTGGCCTCGGCCCACTGGTTCGCGAGGCGGGAGAGGCTCTTCTCTGCCTCCCAGGGCAGGAGCTTGAGGAAGTGCCGCTCGAAGAGCGGTCCCAGCAGGCCCATGGGGATCAGGAACCAGAGCAGGTCCACCTGGGTGTCGAAGACCTTGCCAAGGTGGATGTCGGGGTGGCGTGGCTCCACCATCTCGGCGTGGAAGCGGGCGCCCTCGAAGTTCAGGCCCAACGCCTGCCGGATGGCTTCGGCGAGGCGGTCCTGGAAGGCCCGCACCAGCCGCTGGAGGCTGGCCTGGGCTTCAAGGAGGCAGGCATCCATCACGTCGTGGCCGGCGGGCGAGACTTCCGCCATGGCCTCCCGGAGCGCGGCTTCCAACCATGCCTCGAAATGCTCGCGCCGGTGGCCGAGGTGGCCCGTCCAGCCCTTCATTTCGGCCTTCAGGTCCGCGTGCAGGCGGCGTGCCACCGCAGGTTTGTGGGCCAGAAAGCCATTCGCAGCGAGGGTGCGGGCCCGGGTCTGGAGGTCGCGGACGAGCACGCCCACTTCGCCCTGCACCGCGTCCAGGGCGACGCGCTCCTGGGCGATGGCGATCCGGAGGGCCTCCCGGGAATCCGCTGCGGCCTCGGCGGCGCCCAGGGCCAGGCGCAGGTACTCCTCGCAGGCGCCTTGGATTGCCCGCAGCTTGTGGTCCAGGATGGTCCGGGCCAGTTCCTCGTGCTGTCCGGCCACGCGGGTGAGCAGGTGCTGCCGAACCGCCTCGCGCATGGTTGAGAAGGCCGGCTGGGTCGAGAAGGGCAGCACACGCACTGGCCGACCCAGATGCTGGGCCACCTGGTGCTGGGTGAAGTCCAGGACCTGCTCGAGTTGGGCCTCGGTGACCAGGTCCGCCTTGGTGAGGAGGATGGCGATCTCCGGCGTGTGGCGGGCCACGTCCCGCAGGAGGTGGAGATCCTGCTCACCGAAGGGCTGGTTGACGGCGATGGCCAGGAGGGCACCGCCCACGCGGGGCAGCCATTCCAGGGAGGCCTGGGTGTTGTGCTGGAACACGCTGCCCAGTCCTGGCGTATCCACGAAACGCAGCCCCTTGAAGGGCGCCAGGGCGGTGAGGGCGAGGTCCGCCGTCGCGACCTCCTTCTCGTTCCGCGGGTTGGCCGATTCGGTGACGTATTCCGAAAGGGCGGGAACCGGGAGCGTCCGCCGCTCGCCGGAGCGGAACTGGAGTTCCAGCCGGTCGTCGGGACCATGGGCCAAGCGGGTCACCAGGGCCGTGAGGGGCAGCACGCCCACGGGCAGGATCTCGGCACCGATGAGGCTGTTCAGGAAGGAACTCTTCCCCGCCTTGAACTGGCCCAGCACCGCCACATCCACCACGCCCGCTTCCCGGGTCATGGCCTCGCAGGCCCGGAGCTGGGGTTCCAGGGTGGCCATGCGGTAGGTCCCGCAGAGCTGCGTCAGGACGGAGAGCCGCTGGTTCGCGTCAGCGGCGTTCGGGACGGTCATGGCTGATCCTCTGTTTCATTCGTGGCCAGGGTGGCCCGGACGGGCCCCAGGATGGCGAGCAGATCCGTACAGATCGTCTCCAGGGTCCGGGCGTCCTCCGCAGCCAGGGGACAATAGCCGCCCAGCCGCTTGGGGGCCATGTCCTCGATGTCCACCTCGGCGAACAGGAGGCCGGTGTAGGCCGAGCGTGAGGCGGGGACCTGAGGCGCCTGGGTGGGTACGCCCAGCTCGTGGAGCGCGGAGGCCATGCGCTCCCGGGCCCGGCGGGCACCCTCCAGCACCCGCTGGCGCTGCTCAGAAGTGGCGTCCAGGATCATCCCATTGAACGGTGAGTCGGTGCCCTGGCCCATGACCGCCGCCACCGCTGCCTGGAGCAGCTTGTCCACATGCTGGAAGGTGGCGGCGACGTGCCGTTTCTGGGGGAGGTTCATGCGATCCTCGGGGGTCCGGTCATCCGCGGAGGGTGGCCAGGAGACGCTGGGGGAACCGCAGCAGGTCCAGGGCGTCGTGGATGTGGGGCACGAAGAGGTGAGCCATCTGGAGGGCCTCGATCGCGGTGCCCTCCATTCCGGACACGAGGATGCCGAGGGCGGCCGCCTGGAGCATCAGCCGGTCATTCCGGCCATTGCCAATGGCGGCAGTCCGCTCCGCGCCGAGACCGCGGAGGTGGTCCTCCTTGGCCTCGGCCTGATGCTCCGGCGCGAGGACGACCAACTCCAGGGGGAGGCCCTGGAGTTGATTCCGTGCGGAACCGTGCGTGTCACCAGTCACCACATGGAGAGCCAGGGAAGCGCTGAGTGCCTCCAACCGGGGGACCACCCCGTCCAGGAGCAGGCCGTCCCGCGCCAAGGTGCCATTGAAATCCACGACCAGGTGGTCCAGATGCAGGGTGCGGAACCCGGGGATTTCTACGCTCAGCATGTTGTCCCCTAGACCTGGCGATCAAAGATGGCGCGGCCAGCAAAGACAGCCCGGTCCCCCAGTTCCCGCTCGATGCGAAGCAGGCGATTGTACTTCGCCAGCCGCTCCCCGCGGGCGGGCGCGCCGGACTTGATCTGGCCCATGCCCAGGGCTACCGCCAGATCGGCGATGAAGTCGTCCGTGGTCTCGCCGGAGCGGTGGCTCACCATGCACCGGTAGCCCCCTCGCTGGGCGGTTCGGGCCGTCTCGGTGATCTCGGTGACGGTGCCGATCTGGTTGGGTTTCAGGAGCACGGCGTTGGCGATGCCCTTCTCGATGGCGGCCTCCACCCGGCGCGGATCCGAGACGAAGTTGTCGTCGCCCACGATCTGCATCCGATGCCCCAGGGTCTTCGTGAGATGGGCCCAGCCAGCATCGTCGTCCTCCGCCAGACCGTCTTCGATGGACAGCAGGGGATACCGGTCCAGCCAGCGCCCGTAGCGCTCGGTCATGGCCTCGGCGGTGTGGGCCTCCCCGCCGAACCGGTAGAGGCCCTCCCTGAAGAAGCCGCTGGCCGCCGGGTCCAGCGCAATGAAGATGTCCTTCCCCGGGGCATAGCCCGCGGCCTCGATGGCCTGCACGATCAAGTCCAGGGCCTCCTCGGGGAAGGTGATCTGGGGTGCGAAGCCACCCTCGTCGCCCACGGACACGGAGAGGTTCCCCCGCTTCAGGATCCCTGCCAGGGCATGGTAGGTCTCCGCCCCGGCCCGCAGCGCCTCGGCAAAGGAGGGGCGGCCCGCCGGCGCCAGCATGAACTCCTGGAACTCGAGGGGATTGTCCGCGTGGGCGCCCCCGTTCAAAACGTTGAAGCAGGGCACGGGCAGCAGGGTCGCTTCAGGTCCGCCCAGGCTGGCGTAGAGGGTCTTGCCTTCGGCCAAGGCCCGCAGTCGTGCCGCAGCGATGGAGACGCCCAGGAGGGCGTTGGCCCCGAGGCGGGTCTTGCCGGGCGTCCCGTCCAGCCGGATCAGGGCCTGGTCCAGGTCCTCCTGGGGCGGGAGTTCACGACCCACCAGCATGGACGTGATTTCCCCCTCCACGGATGCGATGGCCTTCTGCATACCCTTCCCCCGGTATCGGCCCGTGTCACCGTCCCGCAGCTCCAGAGCCTCGTTCTTGCCAGTGGACTTGCCGGAGGGCACCGAGGCCCTGGCCTGGAGCTTCTCAGCTTCGAGGAGCACCTCCAGGGTCGGGACGCCCCGGGAATCGAGAATTTCGAGGGCGGTGAGGCGGGTGAGGCGCATGGGGACTCCTGGGAAAGCTGGCGCAGCGTGCGGTTCTCGGCGAGAGGCTCAGGGGCGGAGGCGGCGGTGGGGAGGGCGGTGCCGCATCCTGGCGGGGCTTCGGCGGACCGTCTCCGTCCTCCAAGCGAAGGCTGGTGAAGCCTGGATCAGGTGCGCCTGCCGACTCGCCATGTCATCCACTCCGGAAGAAAGCCGCCCGCCGAGGGCCGGTCTGAAGGAGTAGGCGTCATCAGCCCATCGGGCAGTCATGGCGAACGCCATCGCGATGCTGTGGAGTGTAGGGCTTGGTTTCCAGGGCCGCAAGTCCAGGCAGGTGACGTGGATCGGTTCCGACTGAACCTTCACCCCCGGTGGATCGATCGTCCCGCTGGGAGGGCCCGGCTGGGTATGCTGGCGTCCAAGGCAAGCCAAAGGCTCGGGAGGACGGCATGCGCGGCACGTACCTCAGGTTCTACGTCCAGGAGGACCGGACCCACCACCACCTCCTGGCCTACGAGTGGCTGCTGGAACAGGCCAAGAAGCACGGGCTCCATGGCGGCTCCGCCTTCCGGGCCGTGGCGGGGTTCGGCCGCCACGGGACGCTCCACGAGGACCACTTCTACGAACTCGCGGGCAAGTTGCCGGTGGCGGTGGAGTTCATCGTCAGCGACGAAGAGGCCGACCGGTTCCTCACCTTCCTCCAATCCGAGGAACTGTCCCTCTTCTACGTGAAGCTGCCCGTGGAATACAACGCCATCAAGGGGCCCGCCAATTAGTGACTGCAGCCGCAGCCGCCGGTGAAGCAGGCGCTGCGGGCGGCGCGCACCATGCTGCGACCCTCCCAGGCGATGAGCAGGGCCAGCGCCAGGGCCGCTGTGGCGTCGGCCCACCAGAGGGCTGGGATCACCAGGTAGACGAGGCTGCCCACGAAGAGCACGGCCGAGAGCTGGATGCAGGCCCGGCTGCAGGCGGCGTCTGCCGCCACCGTGGCGCTGTCGAGGGCCCGGGCGGTGCGCAGCTTGGCCCGCCACAGGAAGACCATGAAGGTGAGGGACAGGGCCGAGATCACGAGGCCCGGAAGGGTGGTCGGGGGATGGCGCCGACCGGCCAATTGGAGCAGGGCGCCGCCCGCGATGCCCGCGCCAAGCCACAGGAAGAGCCAGCCGATGGCCGTCGTGGCCTTCCGTTCCCGCGCGAGGTTGCCGTGGTCCAGCAGCTTCCAGAGCACCAGACCGGCTGAGGCCACTTCGATGAAGCTGTCCGCGCCGAAGCCGAAGAGGGCCACGGAGTCATCGGCCCAGCCGAAGTGCATGGACACCAGGCCTTCGATCAGGTTGTAGCCGATGGTCAGGCCTGCGAGCAAGAGCGCCCGGCGGCGCCAGTCGGGCACGGTCACGCGTGGGGCTCGCGCACTTTCCGGGCCTTCACCAGCACCAGGGTGGATCCGGTGGGGGTGCGCTCCATGTGGACTTCATCCATGACCTGGCGCATGAAGTAGACGCCCCGGCCGCCGGGCTTCAGCAGGTTCTCGGGGAGGTTCGGATCGGGCAGGGCCTCCAGGTCCACGCCGGGGCCACGGTCCTCAATGCGGATCTCGAAGCGGTCGGTCTTGGGGGTGAAGGTGACCTTGACGGGCTGTTCCTTCACCAGCTTGTTGCCATGGCGCATGGCATTGGCGATGCCCTCCTGGATGGCCAGCCAGAGTCGTTCCCCGTCCTCCTGGGAGAAGCTGAGATGCTTCAGGAATTCCGAGCCCACCACCTGGATCAGGTCGATGAACCGCAGATCCGTATTGCAAGTCAGCGTGACGGGCAGGAGCGCGGGTTGTGCCATGGCCTGGAATTCCCTTTCAAACCTTGGGAGGCGTCTGGGCTCAAGGTACTTGGAATCCGGTGGGCAGGGCCAGTGGTTTCGGACCCCAGCGGATTTGGAACAGGCCAGATCCAGGCTTGGGGGCACTCGCCGTGCTTTTCATCACAATTAAGAATAGTAGATCTTAAATATCAAAATTCTATTCGATACTGAACCCCGCTGGCCCGGGATGGGCGCACAGGAGGTTGGGATGAAGGCAAGATGGTGGTTGTTGCTGCTTGTGCTCCTGGGGGGCTTTGGGGTGCTGGGTTGGGGCGGGCGGCAGATCGTCCAGAACGCGCCTCCCATTCCCCAGCACGTCCTGGCCGCGGACGGCTCCGAGCTGGTGGGGCCCGGCCAGATCCTGGACGGCCAGCAGAGCTACCTTGGCCACGGCGGCCAGGACATCGGCACCGTCTGGGGCCACGGGGCCTATCTGGCGCCGGACTGGACGGCCAAGGCGCTCCACCAGTGGGCCGCCCACACGCTGGAGGGGCTGAAGGCCCAGGGGTTGTCCCAGGCCGAAGCGGAGGCCCAGCTCAGGGCCATATTTCAGGCTAATAGGTATGAATTATCGGGTGGGGTCCTCAGGCTGAACGCCCTGCAGGCCGCCGCCTACCTCCAGACCCGCGACGAACTGGCCAAGGTGGCCGTGCTGGGCGACCGGGAGGCCGCCATCCCCGCTCGCTGGATCCCCACGATGCAGGAGGGCGAGCGCGTCGCGGACTTCTGGCTCTGGACCGCCTGGGCCGCCGCCGCCCATCGGCCCGGACTGGACCACAGCTACACCCTGAATTGGCCTCAGGAACCCCTGGTGGGGAATGCGATCACGCCCATCAGCCACCTCTGGAGCATCCTCTCCATGGTGCTGCTGATCCTCGGGATCGGGATCATGATCTGGCACCACGCCCGGCAGCCCCACGAGCCCTTCCCGGATCCCAAGCCCATTCCGCCCGCCCCGGCGACCCCCAGCCAGCGCTGGTCGGCGCTCTACTTTGCCGTGGCCATGGCCCTGTTCCTGGTGCAGATCGGCATGGGGGTTCTGACGGCCCACGATGCGGTGGAAGGAAACCGGTTCTACGGTCTGGATCTTTCCCACCTCATGCCCTACGCGGTGTCCCGCACCTGGCACCTGCAGCTCGCGGTGTTCTGGATCGCCACCTGCTGGCTGGCCATGGGCCTCTACCTGGGCCCCAAGCTCAGCGGCAAGGAACCCAAGGGCCAGGTCATCGGCGTGGCGGGCCTCCTGGTGGCCCTGGTGGTGGTGGTGGTCGGATCCCTCACGGGCAGCTACGCGGCCATCCTGGGCCGGCTCTCCGGTTCGTTCATGCTGGGCACCCAGGGCTATGAATACCTGGAACTGGGTCGCCTCTGGCAGATCCTGCTCACCGTCGGCATGGTCGGCTGGCTGGTGATGGTGGTCCGGGCCCTGCGTCCCGCGCTCCGCGCCGAGAAGGGCCAGCTCGGCCTGCTCAAGCTCTTCGTCCTGGCGGCCGTTGCCATTCCGCTCTTCTACTCCGCGGGCTTCATGTACAACCAGCAGACGAACCTGGCCGTGGCCGAATACTGGCGCTGGTGGGTGATCCACCTCTGGGTCGAAGGCTTCTTCGAGGTCTTCGCCACCGTGGCCATCGCGCTGCTCTCCACGCGCATGGGGCTCCTGCGCGAAAGCACGGCGCTCCGCAGCGTGGCCCTGAGCATGGGGCTCTTCCTCGGCAGCGGCGTCATCGGCACCTTCCACCACCTCTACTTCACCGGGTCGCCCTCTTCGATCTCGGCCCTGGGCGCCGTCTTCAGCGCGCTGGAAATCGTGCCCTTGAGCATCGTTGGCTTTGAGCTGGTGCAGAGCCTCAGGAGCGGCCGGGCGCTCAGCAGCGGCTACGAGTGGCCCTTCAAATACTTCGCGGCCGTCTGTTTCTGGAATCTGCTGGGCGCGGGCGTCTTCGGCATGCTCATCAACCCGCCCTCTATCCTCTACTTCGGACAGGGCCTCAACACCACGCCCATCCACAGCCATGCCGCCCTCTTTGGCGTCTATGGCTTCCTGGCCATCTCGCTCATGCTCTTCGCCCTGCGCGGCATGACGCCGGACCGGGCCTGGGACGAGAAGTGGCTGGGCTGGGGTTTCTGGGGCCTGAACGTGGGCCTGGGCCTGATGCTGGTGTTCTCGTTGATTCCCAGCGGCCTCTACCAGTTCGTTCAGAGCCTGGAACACGGCACCTGGTACGCCCGCAGCGCCGCGGTGGTGCAGAGCCCGCTCATGCGCACCTTCACCTGGCTGCGCATGCCCGGGGACGTACTCTTCGGCCTCGGCGCCCTGTCGGTGATCGTCTTCACCTTCAAGGCTGTGGGTGGCGTGTGGACCTGGCGCACCGCCGAGGCGACCGCCAAGAGTTCCAAGCGGGACCTGGAACCCGTGCGGGCCTTCAGCGTCACCGAGGACTGATACCGGCGCATTCAAAAGAAAAGAACCACCACCAAGACGCCAAGACACCAAGAAAACAAAGGCCAGTGGCCATGGCGTTCTTGGTGC
>JAJZQW010000041.1 GCA_021802985.1 Acidobacteriota bacterium
CGCGGCGGCCCGGGTCAGGGCCACACGCCGGGGCTCGATGTGTTCCTTGTGCTCATGCAAGCGATGGGCGAGGTTCTCCACCATGATCACGGCGGCATCCACCAAGAGGCCGACCGAGATGGCCAAGCCACCCAGCGTCATGGCGTTGAGGCCCATTCCCATGGCTTGAAGCGGGATGGCCGCGCCAAAGGTGGCGAGGGGCAGAATGACAATCACCAGCAAGGCCCCGCGGAGGTTTCCCAGCAGCAGGATGAGCACCAGCGCCACGAAGAACCCGCCCAGGAGCAATGCGACGGTGACGCCGTCGAGGGCGTGGGTGACGAGGTTGCCCTGATCGTACATGAGGGTGAGGGTCATGCCTTCGGGCAATCCCTTGCGAAGCTCATCCAGGGCCTTGCGGACCTCGATGGAAGTGCTCAGCACATCCGCCGTGGGCTGCTTGACGACGCGCAGGCTCACGTCCTCGTGCCCCTGATGGCGGGCCAGACCGCGCCGGAAGGCCGGACCTTCACGCACATCCGCGATATCCCCCAACTGCACCATCCCCCGATGGGTCTTGAGGGGGAGATGCCGGATTTCCTCGGATGTTGCCGCGAGGCTGCCCACGGTCATGAACCAGCCCTTGTCCTGGATTTCCATGACGCCCGCCGCCGTGTCCTGGGCGCTGCCCTTCATCGCGTCCGCTACCTGATCCAGGCTGACACCCTGAAGGCGCATGCGCTCGGGATCGAGGGTCACCTGGAGTTGGCGTTCCTCGCCTCCCAGACGCTCCACCCGGGCCACGCCGGGCACGGCCTGGAGACGCGGAACAAGCACCTTTTCCGTGATGTCCCGCAGACGCATGGGGTCCACGGTGGGACCTTCCAACACGATCTCTTGGATCTCCTGAAGACGCCCTGCGGCGCTGGACATCAGGGGTGGCCGCGTACCTTCTGGAAAGTTACCGATGACGCCCGAAAGACGTTCGGCCACGAGCTGACGGGCCCGCCAGGGGTCGGTGTCGCCCTCGAAGGCAATGACAACTTGGACGACTTCCGCCTGCACGGTGGTGATCACGCGCTTGACACCCGGCAAGCCGCCCACAGCCTGCTCCACGGGCTGGGCCACGGTAAGTTCCAGTTCTGAGGCCGCCCGGCCCGGGCTTTGGATCAGCAGACTCAAGGAGGGCAAGGTGAGATCGGGAAACAGATCACGTTTGAGGTTCAGGAAGGTGGCGATGCCCGCCACCAGCCAGACCAGGGCCAGGGCAAAGACCCAGCCCTTCCTGGGCAACAACCAGTCGAACCAGCGCCGGATGGGGGTGCGATGTTGGGGCGTGTAGACCTTGTATGGATCATGCGGCATGTGGGGATCGATGGGAATCTCTGGATCATTCGGCATATTGGGTTCAGTGGTCATGGTCTTCTCCCCCGCTCTTGCGCTTGATCTGGAGGGACTTCAGCAGGTAGGCGCCTTCGCCCACCACGGTCTCGCCTGGCTTCACACCCTCGAACACCATCACATCGGTGCCCAGTTCCGGTCCGCGGCGCACGGGGCGGAACTCGGCCTCCTCGCCCTCTTTCACGAAGACGCCCCAGATGCCTTCCACCTGTTGCAGGGCGCTTTGGGGGAGTACTACCGTTTTTGCCAGGGGCACATGGACTTCCAAGGGTGTGCCGGGAATGGGCAGAGGACCACCGAGCAAGCGCAGCCGGTAGCTCAGGCGTCGCGTGTCGGCGGTGAGCGTCATGGGGGTGCCCTCCAGTCGGGCCTTCCAGCGCTGGCCGTCTGCTTTGCGAACCTCCGTGGTGGCACCAGGTTGCCACTGCTCAGGCGCGGGGAGAGGCAGCTCTAAGCGGGCAATGGCGGCGGAAGCGGCCTGGAAACTGCCCAGTTCCTGTCCCGCTTCGACCCCCTGGCCGAGCTGGATCTTGTAGGCAGTGACGGAACCGGCCTTCGGGGCCTTCACAGTCAACACTGCGCCTGCGGTCTCGGGATTGAGACCCCGTGCCTCCAGGGCGAGGCGTGCTGCTTCTTCATCAGCTCGGGCTGTGGTGGCCTCGCTTTGGGCAGCTTCCAGTTCCCGCCGGGCTCCGGCCTGAGCATCGAAGAGGCGCTGCTCGCGGGCGAGTTCGGCTTCGCTGCGTTCATGCTTGGCACGGGTGGACAACCAGTCGGCCTTCAATCGGGCCAACTCAGGACTCTGGATGGTGATCAGTCTTGCGCCGATTTCGATGTGCCGTCCCGGAGGGATCAAGATCCCAGAGACGATGCCCTTCACGGGGCTACTGAGCAGGGCTTGGGCGGATTCGTCACCGATGGCCTCGGCGGGATACCAGGCGCCCTCGGCCTTGGGTTCAGGCACCACCAGGAAGCGAAGGCCCCGGATGTCTTTCAATGGAAGGTGAGCACGCTCGTCACCGCGAGCGCCCTCCTCTTTGGGGGTCTCCTTGGCCTCTGTGGGTGCAGCGGGCTTGCGCCCACAAGCTACGGTGGCGACCAAGGCGAGGGTAAGCAGGGAATAGCGGAGGACCTGGTTCATTGGTTCACCTTGGGGAGCAGGGTTTGGAGGTCGGAGACCAGCAGGTGCTGGGCATACACCCGCCGGAGTGAGGCCATTTGGGCCTCCAGGAGTTGGCGTCTGATGGGGAGGGCTTCCGATGGGCGTTCGCGACCTTCCTCAAGCCGCAATCCGATCGCTGCGATGGCTTTGCTGAAATCGGGGATTTCCTTGATCGAAGGCATCTTCTCAAGGCGAGACATCACAGCCACGGCACGAGCATCAAGATCCGCCAGCGCCTGTCGAGCTTCACCTTGGCTGGCCCGGAGTTGAGCTTCGGTGTTGAGGCGGATGGAAGCCCCTTCGCCAGGACGCGGCAGGCGAACGGCTATGCCGAAGCGGGTGACCTTCTCCTCGCCTTCCTGGGCATAGCTTCCTCGAAGGCTCCAACGGCTCAGGGCCACAGCTTGTTTCAAGCGGAGGCTTTGTTCTTCCATCTCTGCCTGAGCCAGCAACGCTTTTCGAAGCGGACTTTCTTGCAAACGGCGATCAAGATCCACGGTGTAGACCACCGGAACGGGACCTGGGTCCGCTAACGGAGAAGGCGCGATGGAAACATCCGCGAGCGCCACCAGGCTTCCCCATGCACGCGCTTGCTGGATGCGAGCATCATCAAGGTCCTGCTGAAGTTTTAGCCATTCGCCTTCAACCAGAGATACCTGGTAGGCAGGATCAGCGCCCGCATCAAAGCGCGCGCGGGCCGACTTGAGCCAACGCTCCACCGTGATGAGGTCCGCTTCCCGGAGTTCGAGCAGCTTGGATGCCAGCCAGGCATCCAAGTAGGCTGTCCGAAGCCGATGTACCCTCTCCCGCTGGGCAGCTTCCCGAAGGAGCGGATGAGCCTTCCCAAAACTCCTGTCCAGGTCTGCGCGGATTTGGGAGGATAAAAACAAAGGGAGGTCCAGGTCGAAGGTCTTGTCGGTGGTCCCGGGTGCGCCGGGGATCCGTCGCGGCCCCGCCGAAAGGGAGACCGTGGGGCCATCCCGAAGGAAGCCCCGGCTTTCCTGAAGCTGGAGTTGTCGTTCGGCCAGCAGGGCTTCCGTTCGGAGCTGCTCAGACCCAGTGCGGGCTCGCCGGAGGATGTCGTCATAGGTGAGGGGCTGGGCCTGCGCCATGAGCAGGCAGGGCAGCGCCCCCAGAAGGAGGATTCGCATTAGGACCTCAAAAGGAAAGGCGGGATGGCACGGCAGGGCGAAGCCCAGCCGCAGGTTCAGTCGCTCGATCCTTCAGGCCCGGGGAGGGTCCTTCTCCGGTTCGATGTCCAGACTGACAAGATCCACGACCCGCTCGGCCTCGAAATTGTGCTTCGGCGGGGAGTTGGGGGATGGGGGTACCGGCGCCTCTGGTACTGGCACGGTGGCGCAACCATCCGCGCAAAAAAGGTGGCAAATGGGGGCGCAGTCATCCTTTAGGCCTTCCGCGCAGTTATCCACAGCCGTGGCGGCCAAGTAGGCCGACGATAGGCAAAACAGGAGGATCGCCACCCAACGCCTCATGACGCTATCAACTTGGCATGGGCCCGGGCTTCTTCATTCAGGCAGAGCCCGTGATGCATGAGCTTGATGACGCAAGGATCCACGATGCTGTAGTGGATGTGAGTTCCGTGCCTTCGCGTGGTGAGGATGCCGAGGTCCACCAGGTGCCGCAATTGGTTGGAGACGGCCTGGGGCTTCATGTCGACGACCCCGGCCAGGTCGCTCATGCAAGGGTCACCAAGAAGCACCAGAGCATGCAACAGGCGTAGACGTGTATCTGAAGCCAACACCTCGAAGATGCGAGCCACCTCCAACGCCATCGGCACGCTCAGAAGGGGGCGTTCGGCGAGGGGAGCCTTCGGGGGGCAGGAGGGGGAATTGGGCTTAGTCATGGCGGCAAATAATTACACGGCTCAGTGTAATCGTCGCTCAAGCCAAGTCAATGACCACCTTCAGAAGTATTGCCACCAAGTGGGAAGGTCCAGCTCGTGTAGGTCGCTCGAAATATCTGGTGCATTGAGCGTATCCAACTGAGCTACGGGTACGACAGCCCTTCATGATGGCTGTGAATGGGCTTTCTTTCAGGGCCGAAGGCAGGTCAGCACGCCTCCACCCGCGGGACGGTGGCCTATTTGGGCCCCTCCACGGCCCGTCGGCGGACGGTGCCATTGCCGGCGGCGAAGTAGCGGCGGATGCCCTGGGTGATGGCGTTGCCCACCTTGGCCACGAAGGCGGGGTCCTTGAGCTTCTGCTCTTCCCTGGGGTTGGAGATGAAGGCAGTCTCCACCAGGACGGCGGGCATGGCGGCGCCGCGCAGGACGATGAAGGGGGCCTGCTTGACGCCCCGCTCCTTGATGCCGGCCAGGCGGTTGAGCTGGGCCTGGATGGCCACGGCGAGGCGCTCGGAATCCTGGAGGTAGGCCTTCTGGGCCAGGTCGTCCAGGATGCTGGCCACCACGCTGTCCGGGCCGCTGGTCGGCTTGGCGCCCGCGCCGGCATTCTCGGCGGCCACCACTTCGTCGTCGTCCCCCTGGCCCAGGCTCAGGAAATAGACCTCCGAGCCCCGGGCAGACCGGGCCCGGGCGGCGTTGAGGTGGAGGCTGATGAACAGGTCTGCGCCTTCCTCGTTGGCCTTTTTCGCCCGATCCCACAGGGGGATGAAGGTGTCATCGTCCCGGGTGAAGGCCACCTGGAAGCCCGCGGCCTCCAGCTTGGCAGCCACGGCCCGGGCGATCTGGAGGGCCGCCACCTTCTCGGACAGGCCCCGGGGACCGTGGGCGCCGCGGTCGTCGCCGCCGTGACCCGGATCCAGCATGATCTTGAGCCGGGCAGGAGCGGGGCGGAGGGACGGCTTGGGCGTCTGGCCCCAAGCCAGTAGGCTGAAGGTGGCGAGCAGAAAGCTCGGGAGTCGGATCATGGCCCAGTCGGTGAAAGGCATGCGGGATCTGTTCGGGGCGGAGCTGCGCTGGTTCCAGCATATCGAGGATACCGCGCGGCGCGTGTTCGGCCGCCACGGCTACGGCGAGATCCGCACCCCCATCCTGGAAGAACTGGACGTCTTCAAGCGCAGCGTGGGTGAAAGCTCCGACATCGTGAACAAGGAGATGTACGAGTTCACGGACAAGGGCGGCCGCCAGGTGGTGATGCGCCCGGAGAATACCGCCGGCGTGGTGCGGGCCGCCATCCAGCACAAGCTGCTGGGCTCCAACGACCCGGTCCTGTTCTATTACATCGGTCAGCAGTTCCGGTACGAGCGCATGCAGACGGGCCGCTACCGCCAGTTCTGGCAGATCGGCGCCGAGAGCTTCGGCGTGGCCACACCCGAAAGCGAGGCCGAATCCCTGCTCATGCTCCACGGGTTCCTCACGGAACTGGGCCTGAAGCACCTGGTCTTCTCCATCAACTCCGTGGGCACGCCCGAATCCCGGCCTGCCTTCCACGCGGCCTTCCGGGCCTTCTTCGCGGCGCGGGAGGATCAGTTCTGTTCCGACTGTCATCGGCGCATTGAAGCCAATCCGCTTCGCGTATTGGATTGCAAGAATGAAAAGTGCCAGGTCGCACTGGAAGGACATCCCGTCATCACCGACCACCTCGATGAGGCCTCGGCGAAGCACCACGCCCGGCTGAAGGCCCTGCTCACCGAGCTGGCGATTTCCTTCGAGGAGAATCCCCGGCTGGTGCGGGGGCTGGACTACTACACCCGCACGGCCTTCGAGGTGCTCAGTTCCGACCTGGGGGCCCAGAGCGCCCTCCTGGGCGGCGGCCGCTACGACGGCCTGGTGAAGCAGCTGGGCGGCCCCGAGGTACCGGCCTTCGGCTGGGCCATCGGCCTGGATCGGCTGGCCATGGTGCTGCAGCAGATCCGCGGCGAGGCCCCCTTCGCCCCACCCGCCCTGCTCATTCCCCTGGGCGATCGAGCCGCCACCGAGGCCCTCAAGCTCGCGCGGACGCTCTGGGACGCGGGCGTGGCCCTGCAACTGGAAACCCGTGGTGGCGCCCTCAAGAAGGCCATGGCCAGCGCCAACCGCACCGGCATCCAGACCGTCCTCATCCTGGGCGACGGTGAACTGGATGGCGGCACCGTCTCCGTCAAGCACATGGCCACCGGCGAGCAGGAGAGCTGGCCCCTGGGCGAGGTCGCGGAACGGCTGCAGTAGCCGGTCCAGTTCAAGACTGGCGGTCCAGGATCCAGGCGCCGGCGTGGGATGTGTCCCGCGTCGCCGACCTGCTCCGGGACATCACGATCATCAACCTGGCGGGGCTCGCCCTCTTCGACCTGATCCTGCCGCCCTTGCGCCTGGGGGTGGGCGATTGGCTCCAATTGGAGAACGGCAAGCAGGGCCGGGTGACCGCCATCCGCTGGCGCCACACCGAGGTGGAGACCCGGGACTGGGACACGATCATCGTGCCCAACGTGGCGGCCGATCCACCCGCCCACTGCATCTGCTACGACTTCGCCAAGGACACTCGGGACAGCTTTGCCTACTACGCCGTGCGCTACTGGCTGTACGTGCTCATCCGCGGCGAGGTGGAGATCCGCCTTCGGGCCGAGCACGGCCGCATCCTGGCGAGCATCCGCGGCTTCTTCGGGCTGGACGGGTAAAGAATCTCCCCCGAATTCCGACTATTCCGCTAAACTATCCTCATTCGTGATCGCAGGCGACCCCCGGTCTCCGCCTCTTTTCAGTCCGAAGTCCCCCATTCATGCCCTGACCGGGCCCCCGAAACCCTGATTCCGCGGGCGGGCCCCACCAGGAGCACCTGATGTCCTTTGCTTCCCTCGGGCTACTGCCCGAGCTTCTGCGCGCCGTCGGCGAGCAGGGCTACGAACACCCCACCCCCATCCAGGCCCAGGCCATCCCCATCGTCCTGGAAGGTCGGGATCTCATGGGTCGCGCCCAGACCGGCACCGGCAAGACGGCGGGGTTCACCCTGCCCCTGCTGCAGCGGCTGTCGCCCCACGCCAACACCTCGGCCTCCCCCGCGCGCCATCCCATCCGCGCCCTCATCCTCACCCCCACCCGCGAGCTGGCCATGCAGGTGGAGGAAAGCGTCCGCACCTATGGCCGCCACATCCCCCTGCGCTCCACCACCATCTTCGGCGGCGTGAACATCAACCCCCAGACCAAGGCCCTCCGGGCCGGGGTCGAGATCCTGGTGGCCACGCCGGGCCGCCTGCTGGACCACCAGCAGCAGGGCAACCTGAACTTCAGCCAGTTGGAAGTCCTGGTTCTCGACGAGGCGGACCGGATGCTCGAC
The DNA here is from genome assembly GCA_021802985.1 of Acidobacteriota bacterium. GTDB lineage: Bacteria > Acidobacteriota > Holophagae > Holophagales > Holophagaceae > Geothrix. Next base: position 7,774 of record JAJZQW010000041.1, read on the forward strand.
ATGGGCTTCATCCGGGACATCCAAAAGATCCTCGCCCTGCTGCCCGCTAAACGGCAGACCCTGCTCTTCTCGGCCACCTTCACGGACGAAATCAAGCAGCTGGCCTCCAAGTTCCTGAGAGACCCTGCCACCGTGCAGATCACCCCGCAGAACACCGCGGCCGAGCTGGTCCGCCAGATCGTCCATCCCGTGGATCGCGAACGCAAGCGAGCCCTACTCTCTCACCTGATCACCTCTCGCAAGCTCGAGCAGGTGCTGGTCTTCACCCGCACCAAGCACGGCGCCAACCGGCTGTCCGAGCAGCTCGACAAGGATGGCATCTCCTCCATGGCCATCCACGGCAACAAGAGCCAGCCCCAGCGCATCAAGGCCTTGGAAGACTTCAAGAAGGGGGCCGTCCGCGTTCTGGTGGCCACGGACATCGCCGCGCGCGGCCTGGACATCGACATGCTGCCCCATGTGGTCAACTTCGAGCTGCCCCAGGTACCCGAGGATTACATCCACCGCATCGGTCGCACCGGTCGCGCAGGCAGCGAGGGCGAAGCCCTCTCTCTGGTCTGCGTAGACGAAAAACAATTGCTCAAGGACATCGAAAAGCTCCTTCGTAAGGAACTGCCCAAGGATGTGGTGGCGGGCTATGCGCCCGACCCCAGCATCCCCGCCGAGCCCATCCAGACGGGACGCTCGGGCGGCGGACGGACCGGCGGCGGCAGGTCGTCGAGCGGACGTCCCAGCGCTGGCCGATCCGGTGCCGCCTCCTCGGCCCACCGCGCCCGACCCGGTGCCCGGGGGAAGTGACGTAGGCAGGACGCATCGGAAGGCTCCCGGCCTTCCGCTATCATCGGGGCAAACCCGGAGTCCCGATGCGCCCTGCCCTTTCCACGCTGGTCCTGTGCCTAGGAGCCCTCGTCGCCCACGCGGCGGTGCCCGGGCCGGCGGCGCCGTCGGCCACCACCCCGGGCGCGGCCTACGACGATTACGTCTTCCCCCAACGCAGCCCCTGGGCCAGCGTCCAGCAGACCATCGGCACCACCGTCATCGCCATCGACTACCATCGGCCCGCGGTGCGGGGGCGGCCCATCTGGGGTCCGCTGGTGCCCTATGGCCAGGTCTGGCGGGCCGGTGCCAACGAGGCGACCACCATCCGGTTCAGTGATGCCGTCCGGATCCAGGACCACGAGGTGAAGGCAGGGACCTACTCGCTCTTCATGATCCCCCGGCCGGATGTGTGGACTGTGATCCTGAACCGGCGGGCCAAGCAATGGGGGGCCTTCGAATACGATCCGCGGCTGGATGTCCTGCGCATCGACGTGAAGCCCAGGACCAACCCCTTCACGGAATGGCTCACCTTCGCCCTGGATCCCACCAGCGATTCCACGGCCTACGTGCAGCTCTTCTGGGAGAAGGTGAAGGTGAGCTTCCTGGTGGAAGTGAATGTCGAGGCCATCGTCACCGCCCGCATGAAGAAGCTCTTCGCCCAGCACCCCAGGGACTGGAAGGTATACAGCGAGGCGGCCGAGTACGGCCTGCAGCAGACGATCCCCCTCGGCCAGGCCATCACCTGGGCCGACCGCTCCATCGCCCTCCAGGAGAACGCGACCAACCTGGCCGTGAAGGCCCGGCTCCTCCATGAGGCCGGCCAGTTGTCCGAGGCCCGCGACCTGATGGAGAAGGCCCTCTGGCTGGCCCGCTCCTGGAAGGCCCCCGCCGCCACCACCGGCCCCCTGGAGAAGGACCTGATGGATTGGAAACAAGGGGGTTAAACCCGATTTCGTTACTCGTCGGCACAGGGATCCCCCCGCGATCCGGTTGACAGGCACAACCGGGAGTCGCACCTTGTTGCTTATGCAAGATGAGACCCCGCATCCGCTCACCCACATCGGCCTGGGGTTCCTGGTCGCCGCCACCCGCCGCCGCGTCAAGCAGGTGGTCTGGGCCCGGCTGGCCCCCCTCGGCCTCACGCCCCAGCAGTTCTGGATCATGCTCGTCCTTCAGCGGAAGGGACCCCAATCCCTCCACGCCATGGCCCAGGAGGTCTGGATGGACGACCCCACCGCCAGTCGCGTGGTGAAGGCGCTCTGCGAACGGGGCCTGGTGCAGAGCGACCCGGATCCCGCCCATGGCCGGCGGATCCTCATCCGTCCCACCGCCGAAGGCGCCAAGCTGAACCGGCAACTCGAGGTCATCGCCGTCGAAATCCGCGAACGGCTGGTGGGCGGCCTGAGCGAGGAGGAGCAGACGGTGGTACGCCGGGGCCTGGCCCAGATGATCACCAACATGGATGCGCTGGCCGAGGAACTGCCGCGACCCAGCCGGGCCCCCCGGGCTCAGCGGATTCCCCAGCGCCCGAAGGTGAGCAACCTGTAATCCCCAGGCGCCCGGAGTCCAGGTCTTTCTCACGGATTCAGCTTCAACCCCGATGACAGGTTCCAGGTCATACCTCAAGATGCGATAGTTGTGCTCCGGCGTTCGCCGTTCCGCCGCCTTCTCCGCACCCTCCCAGCACCGGATGCCCCATGGACTCCTTCCCGACCGATTCCTCCCGCTCGACCGCGGCCATCACCCCTCAGCGCCGGTGGCTCTGGGTCACCGGCCTCGCGCTGGCCGCTGTCGGGGCCGGCGTGTTCCTCTTTCGCGGAAGCAAGGAGGGGGATGCCGCCGGGAAGGCCGCCCTGCGGCCGGTGCCCGTCCTCGTGGCCACGGCCCTGACCGGGGACATGCCCCTGACCCTCACGGGCCTGGGCACGGTCACGCCCCTGAACACCGTCACCATCCACAGCCGGGTGGACGGCCAGCTGATCCGGGTGGCCTTCACCGAAGGGCAGCAGGTCCGGGAGGGGGCATTGCTGGCGCAGATCGACCCCCGCCCCTTCCAGGTGCAGCTCATGCAGGCCGAGGGCCAATATGCCAAGGACCAGGCCGCCTTCAAGAACGCCTCCATGGACCTGGCCCGATTCCGCGACCTGGCGCGCCAGGGCATCCTGGCCCAGCAGCAGCTGGACGCCCAGATCTCGCTGGTGAACCAGAACCAGGCGACCCTGAAGGCTGACCAGGCCCAGGTGGAGAGCGCCAGGCTGAACCTGGTCTACAGCCGCATCACGGCGCCCATCTCGGGCCGGGTGGGACTGCGGCTGGTGGACCCCGGCAACATGGTGCATGCGAGCGATCCCACCGGCCTGGCGGTCATCGCCCCGGTGAAGCCCATCAATGTGGTGTTCACCATCCCCGCCGACAGCATCCAGCGGGTGATGACGCAAAATCGCAAGGGCGGCCACCTCCCGGTGGAGGCCTATGACCGCGACCTTGAGCACCGGCTGGCCGTGGGCAAACTGGTGGCCATCGACAATCAGGTGGATCCTGGAACCGGCACCGTCCGCCTGAAGGCGCGGTTCTCCAACGATGACTCGGCGCTCTTTCCCAACCAGTTCGTGAACGCCCGGCTTCTCGTGGACACTCTGAAGGGCGCCGTCATCGTGCCCACGGCGGCCCTGCAGCAGAGCCCGCAGGGCGCCTTCGTCTACGTGGTGAAGCCCGATGGAACGGTGGACATGCGGATGGTGGAGCTCCAGGCCACCGAGGGAGACCGCACGGCCATCCGTTCTGGGCTCAAGGCTGGCGAAGTGGTCGTCACCGACGGCCTGGAAAAGCTGCGGCCTGGCAGCAAGGTGAGCATCGCCAAGCCCGATGCGCCGGGGAACGCCAAGGCGAAGGCTTGATTCGGATGATCGAGTGAACCCTTCGCGCCCTTTCATTCTTCGGCCCATCGCCACCTCCCTCCTGATGGCGGGCCTGTTGCTCGTGGGGGCCCTCGCCTTCCGCCAGCTGCCGGTCTCGGCCCTGCCCCAGGTGGACTATCCCACGATCCAGGTGGTGACCTTCTACCCCGGCGCCAGCCCGGATGTCATGGCCTCGGCCATCACCGCGCCCCTGGAACGGCAGTTCGGCCAGCTGCCGGGGCTGAGCCGGATGTCCTCCACCAGCTCGAACGGCAGCTCCCTCATTACCCTCCAGTTCGTGCTGGACCTCAACATCGACGTGGCCGAACAGCAGGTGCAGGCGGCGGTGAATGCGGCCGGGACTTACCTGCCGAAGGATCTGCCAAACCCGCCCATCTACAGCAAGACCAACCCGGCCGATGCCCCCATCCTGACGCTGGCCCTCACCTCGAAATCCCTGCCCCTCTTCAAGGTGGAGGACTTCGCCGACACGCGGCTGGCCCAGAAGATCTCCCAGCTGCCGGGCGTGGGCCTCGTCAGCATCAGCGGCGGCCAGAAGCCCGCGGTCCGCATCCAGGCCAACCCCTCGCAGCTGGCCTCCTACGGCCTCACCCTGGGCGACGTCCGCAATGTCGTGGGCGCCAGCAATGTCAACCAGGCCAAGGGCAGTTTCGATGGCCGGCATCAGGCCTACGCCATCGGCGCCAACGACCAGTTGCTGTCCAGCGACCAGTACCGGCCCCTCATCATCGCCTACAAGAACGGCGCTCCGGTGCGGCTCTCGGATGTGGCCACGGTGGTGGATGATGTGGAGAACGCCAAGCTGGCCGCCTGGAAGAATGAGGTCCCCGCCGTCATCCTCAACATCCAGCGGCAGCCGGGCGCCAACATCATCGCCGTGGTGGACCGGGTGAAGCAGCTGCTGCCCCAGCTCCAGGCCTCGCTGCCCCCGGCCATCCAGGTCTCCATCCTCACGGACCGCACCACCACCATCCGCGCCTCCGTGGCGGACGTGGAGTTCGAGTTGATGCTCACCATCGCCCTGGTGGTGATGGTGATCTTCCTGTTCCTGCGCACCCTCGCCGCCACCATCATCCCCAGCGTGGCCGTGCCCCTGTCCCTGGTGGGCACCTTCGGGGTGATGTACCTGCTGGGCTACAGCCTGAACAACCTGACCCTCATGGCGCTGACCATCTCCACCGGCTTCGTGGTGGACGATGCGATCGTGATGATCGAGAACATCATGCGCTATATCGAGGAGGGGATGCCCCCGCTCGAGGCGGCCCTGAAGGGTTCCGGCCAGATCGGGTTCACCATCCTCTCGCTGACGGTCTCCCTCATCGCGGTGCTGATCCCGCTGCTGTTCATGGGCGACATCGTCGGGCGGCTGTTCCGCGAATTCGCCGTGACTCTCAGCGTGACCATTCTGGTCTCGGCCGTGGTCTCCCTGACCCTGACGCCGATGATGTGCGCGCGGCTCCTCCACCACCAGAAACCCGAGGAGCAGGGGCGCTTCTACGTGGCCTCAGAGCGCATCTTCCAGCGCATCATCGCCTTCTACGGCCGGACCTTGAGCTGGGTGCTCGATCACCAGAGGGCCACCCTGATCGTCGCCGTGGCCACCCTGGCCTCCACGGTCCTGCTCTACCTCGCCATCCCGAAGGGCTTCTTCCCCGTGCAGGACACCGGCGTGATCCTGGGCATCTCCGAGGCCCCCCAGTCCGTGTCCTTCACGGCCATGGCGGAGGCCCAACAGACCCTCACCCGGGTGATCCTGAAGGATCCCGCCGTGGCGAGCCTCTCCTCTTTCATCGGCATCGACGGCACCAACACCACCCTCAACAGCGGACGCATCCAGATCAATCTGAAACCCCTGGAGGAGCGCAGTCTCAGCGCCAGTGAGGTCATCCGCAGGCTCCAGCCCGAGCTGGCCCAAGTCCAAGGCATCCGGCTCTTCCTGCAGCCGGTGCAGGATCTCACCGTGGAAGATCGGGTCAGCCGCACCCAGTACCAGTACGCCCTGGAAGACGCCGACCCGAAGGAACTGGAGGTATGGGCGCCCCGTTTCGTGGAGCGCCTCCAGGCCATTCCGGAGCTGCGCGACGTGGCGAGCGATCAGCAGAACTCGGGCCTCCAGGCCCGGCTGATCCTGGACCGCACCACCGCCGCCCGCCTGGGCATCACGCCCCAGATGCTCGACGATGCCCTCTACGACGCCTTCGGCCAGCGCCAGATCTCCACCATGTTCACCCAGCTGAACCAGTACCGCGTGGTGCTGGAGGCCACGCCCGCGCTGCAGCAGCATCCTGAGGCCCTCCAGAACATCTATGTGCGCTCCGCCTCAGGCGGCGCGGTGCCCCTCAGCGCCTTCACGCGGCTGGAGACCGGCACGGCCCCCTTGGCCGTCAACCACCAGGGCCAATTCCCCACGGTGACCGTCTCCTTCAACCTGGCCCCCGGCGCCTCCCTGGGCGATGCCGTGAAGGCGATCCAGCTGGCCCGGCAGGACATCGACCTCCCCCCGAGCATCAAGGCCGGTTTCCAGGGCACTGCCCAGGCCTTCGGGGCCTCGCTCGCCAACACCCCGTTCCTGATTCTCGCGGCGATCCTGACGGTGTACATCCTGCTCGGCGTGCTGTACGAGAGCTACATCCACCCCATCACGATCCTCTCGACCCTGCCCTCCGCCGGCGTGGGGGCCCTGCTCTCCCTCATGCTCTTCCGCCAGGACTTCAGCGTGATCGCCCTCATCGGCATCATCCTGCTCATCGGCATCGTGGAGAAGAACGCCATCATGATGATCGACTTCGCCCTGGATGCGGAACGCAAGGAGGGGCGTCCCCCCACGGAAGCCATCTACCAGGCCGCCCTGCTGCGCTTCCGGCCCATCATCATGACCACCCTCGCCGCCCTGCTGGCCGGCGTGCCCCTGGCCCTGGGCACCGGCGTGGGCTCCGAACTCCGCCGCCCCCTGGGCATCGCCATCGTGGGCGGCCTGATCTTCAGCCAGGTGCTGACGCTCTACACCACACCCGTGATCTATCTCGCCTTCGACCGGCTTGCGTCCCGCGCGCGCCGCCTTCGCGGCGCGCGAGAAGAATAAAAAGCCATGCCCTTTTTCTACCCATCCCTTCCGTTCCGCCGCCTTGGCGGCGCCTATCTCCAGGCGGAACGCCTGGAGCCTGCAGAACCATGAGCCTCTCCGCCCCTTTCATCCGACGCCCGGTCGCCACCACGCTGCTGACCGTGGCGCTGGCGATGCTGGGGGGCATCGCCTACCAGTTCCTGCCCGTGGCGCCCCTGCCCCAGGTCGACTTCCCCACCATCCAGGTGTCCGCGGGCCTTCCCGGCGCCAGCCCGGAGACCATGGCCTCCTCCGTGGCCACGCCCCTGGAGCGCCAGTTCGGGCGCATCGCCGGAGTGACGGAGATGACCTCCGCCAGTTCGCTGGGCTCCACGAACATCACCCTCCAGTTCGACCTCAACCGCAACATCGACGCAGCCGCCCGGGACGTCCAGGCGGCCATCAACGCCGCCCGGGGCGACCTGCCCACCAACCTCCCCAGCAACCCCTCGTACCGCAAGGTGAACCCAGCGGACGCTCCCATCATGATGCTGTCGCTGACCTCCAGCGTGGTGCCCCGGGAGAAGATGTACGACCTCGCCTCCTCGGTGCTGCAGCAGAAGCTGTCCCAGGTGCAGGGCGTGGGCCAGGTCTTCGTCTGGGGCGGGGCCCTGCCCGCCGTGCGGGTGGACGTGAACCCGGTGGCTCTCAACAGCCATGGGTTGGCGCTCGAGGATGTCCGCCTGGCCATTGCCAACGCGAACATCAACCGGCCCAAGGGGGATCTCGCCAATGCCCGCCACACCTGGTCCCTCGGCACCACCGACCAGCTGATGTCGGCTTCCGAGTACCAACCCATGATCCTGACCTACCGCAACGGGGCGGCCCTGCGGTTGTCCGACGTGGCGCGGGTGAGGGACTCGGTGGAGAACGTGCGGAACCTGGGCATCTCCAACGGCGTGCCCGCCATCATCATCCCCATTTTCCGGCAGCCGGCCGCCAACATCATCCAGACCGTGGACCAGGTCCGCGCCCTCCTGCCCCAACTGAAGGCGTCGCTGCCCCCCACGATGACCCTGGATGTCCTCATCGATACCACGCGCACCATCCGGGCCTCGGTCCACGATGTGCAGTTCGCCCTCAGCATCTCCATCCTGCTGGTCATCCTGGTGGTGTTCATTTTCCTGCGGAGCCCCCGATCGACCCTGATCCCCAGCGTGGTCGTGCCCATCTCCCTCATCGGCACCTTCGGGGCGATGTACCTCCTGGGCTACACCATCGACAACCTCTCGCTCATGGCCCTCACAGTGGCCACGGGCTTCGTGGTGGACGATGCCATCGTGGTGGTGGAGAACATCACCCGGCACCTGGAAGCCGGGATGACGCCCATGGAGGCGGCCCTCCATGGGGCCAAGGAGATCGGCTTCACCGTGGTCTCCATCAGCATCTCCCTCATCGCCGTCTTCATCCCCATCCTGCTGATGGGCGGCATCGTGGGCCGGCTGTTCCGCGAGTTCGCCGTCACGCTCTCGGTGGCCATCGTGGTGTCCATGGCCGTCTCCCTCACCACCACGCCCATGATGTGCTCGCGCCTCCTCCGCGCTCACGCGGAGGAGAAGCACGGCCGTCTCTTCCAGGCCAGCGAGCGGGTGTTCCAGTGGATCCTCGGACGCTACGAGGCCTCGCTGACCCGGGTCCTGCGGCATCCCTTCGCCACCCTCATGGTGTTCTTCACCACCGTGGCGGCCACCGTGGTCCTCTACATCTTCGTGCCCAAGGGCTTCTTCCCCCAGCAGGACACGGGTCGGATCATGGGCTCGATCGTCGCCTCCCAGGACATCTCGTTCCAGGGCATGGAACGCCTGCTTCACGAATACGTGGCCCTGGTCCAGTCGGATCCTGCCCTGGAGAACGTCACCGGCTTCGTGGGCGGCGGCAACACCGGCCGGATCTTCTGCTCCCTGAAGCCAGTGGACCAGCGCAAGGGACATGAGACCCCCGACCAGATCATCGCCCGGCTGCGGGCCAAGACGTCCCACATTCCGGGCGCCGCACTCTACATGCAGCCCGTCCAGGATCTCCGCATCGGCGGCCGGCCCAGCAGCGCCCAGTACCAGTACACCCTCCAGGGTGACGACGCCCTGGAACTCTTCAAGTGGGCGCCCAAGGTGCTCCAGCGGCTGCGCACGCTGCCCCAGCTCGCGGATGTCAATTCGGATCTCCAGAACAAGGGGCTCGAGGCCTCGGTCGTCATCGACCGGCCCACCGCCTCCCGCCTGGGCGTCACCCCCCAGGCCATCGACGCCACCCTGTACGACGCCTTCGGGCAGCGCTTCGTCTCCACCATCTACACCCAGCTGAACCAGTACCACGTCGTGATGGAGGCCGATCCGGCCTTCTGGCAGACTCCCGATGGGCTGAAATACATCTACGTCCGGTCCACCACCGGCGCCCTGGTGCCCCTCAGCGCCTTCGCCCATTTCGAGCGCCGGGACACGGCCCTCTCCATCAACCACCAGGGCCAGCTGCCCTCGGTGACCCTCTCCTTCAACCTGCCCGTGGGGGTGGCCCTCAGCCAGGCGACGGACGCCATCGACAAGGCCGAGCAGCAGATCCGCCTGCCAGGCACCATCCGGGGCAGCTACATGGGCACGGCCCAGGCGTTCAAGGCCTCCCTCTCCAACATGCCCCTGCTCGTGGTGGCGGCCCTCCTGGTGGTCTACATCGTGCTGGGGGTGCTCTACGAGAGCCTTCTCCATCCCCTCACCATCATTTCCACCATCCCCAGCGCGGGCGTGGGGGCCCTGCTGGCCCTGCGCCTCTTCCGGATGGATCTCAGCGTCATCGCCATCATCGGAATCATCCTGCTCATCGGCATCGTGAAGAAGAACGCCATCCTCATGATCGACTTCGCCATCGAGGTGGAACGGCGGGAGGGCCTGGCCCCCGAAAAGGCCATCTTCCAGGCCTGCCTGCTGCGCTTCCGGCCCATCACCATGACCACCATGGCCGCCCTGCTGGGGGGCCTGCCCCTGGCCATCGGCATGGGCACCGGCTCCGAACTGCGCCGCCCCCTGGGCATCGCCATCGTCGGCGGCCTTCTCTTCAGCCAGCTCCTGACCCTCTACACCACGCCCGTCATCTACCTCTACATGGACCGGCTCCACCTCCGCTGGGAACGGTTCCGGGCGCGCCGGCGGTCCCCGATCCCGGCTTGAGCCCAGCCCTTCCGGGTGCGATCCTGGAGGGCTATGAGACTCGATCGGCTCGACGACTTCCAACGCACCCACCGCAATGGCGACCTCCGCCTGGACCAGGTGGGCCAGACGGTGCGCCTGCTGGGCTGGTGCCGCCGCGTCCGCAACCTCGGTTCCCTGGTCTTCCTGGACCTGCGCGATCGCTGGGGCGTGGTGCAACTGGTGGCCAACGAGGAGACCGCCGACCCGGAGCTGCTGGCCAAGCTCAAGGCCGTGCGCAGCGAGTTCGTGCTGGCAGCCGAAGGCGTGGTGGCCGAACGCGAAAGCAAGAACCCCAACCTGGCCACGGGCGACATCGAGATCCGCCTGACGGGCCTGCGCATCCTCAACACCGCCGCGCCCCTGCCCTTCCCCCTGGAGGACGAGGGCGTGGGCGAAGACCTGCGCCTGACCTACCGGTTCCTGGACCTGCGCCGCAAGGAACTCCAGCGGAACATGCTGCTCCGGAGCGAAGCGGCAAACCTCATCCGGAACCACTTCCGCGAGCTGGATTTCATCGAGTTCGAGACGCCCATCCTCACCAAGTCCACCCCCGAGGGGGCCCGGGACTACCTGGTACCCAGCCGGGTGCATGCCGGCGAGTTCTTCGCCCTGCCCCAGAGCCCCCAGCTCTTCAAGCAGCTCCTCCAGGTGAGCGGCTTCGAGCGCTACGTCCAGATCTGCCGCTGCTTCCGCGACGAGGATCTGCGCGCCGACCGCCAGCCCGAGTTCACCCAGGTGGACGTGGAGATGAGCTTCGTCCGCCAGGAGGACGTCCAGGGCGTCATCGAACCGCTGATGGTGAAGCTGGCGAAGCTGGTCGGCAAGGACGCCACCGCGCCCTTCCCCCGACTGGCCTTCCGCGACGCCATGGCGTGGTACGGTTCGGACAAGCCCGACCTCCGTTGCGGCATCAAGATCCAGGATGTGACGGACTGCTTCGCCGCCAGCGGCTTCAACCTCTTCCGCGCCGCCGCCGAAAGCCAGGGCCAGCGCCGGGTGCGGGCCCTGTTCTTCCCGGGCGAAGCCGCGGGTTCCCTCAGCCGCAAGGCGCTGGACGCCTACCAGGAACAGGCCAAACAGATGGGCGCCGGCGGCCTCCCCTATGCCAAGTGGGGCAAGGACGGCCTCTCCAGCAGCTTCAAGAAGTTCCTCGAACCCGCCGACGAGGCCGCGCTCAGGCAGAGCCTGAACGCAGCTGGCGAAGGCCTGGCCGTCTTTGCCGTGGGGACCGATGCCCAGACTTCCAAGGTCCTGGGCGATCTCCGCCTAAAGCTCGCCACCAACCTGGCCTCCATCGAGAAAGACCCCAATCTTTCCAATCTTTTCCATAACAAAAACGCGTACGCGTTTTTGTGGGTGGTGGATTTCCCACTGCTGGAGTGGAGCGAAGGCGAGGCTGGCGAACCGGGGCGCTGGGTGGCCTGTCACCACCCCTTCACCAGTCCCCATCCCGATGACCTGGAACGGCTGGAGACCGATCCCGGCGCCTGCCGCGCCGTGGCCTACGACCTGGTGCTGAACGGCTTCGAGGTGGGCGGTGGCAGCATCCGCATCCACGACGCCGAGACGCAGAACCGCATGTTCCGGGCCATCGGCATCGGCGAGGCCGAGGCGCGGGCCAAGTTCGGCTTCCTGCTGGACGCCCTCAGCTACGGCGCCCCGCCCCACGGCGGCCTGGCCCTGGGCCTGGACCGGCTGGTGATGCTGCTGGCGGGGGTAGACAACATCCGCGAAGTCATCGCCTTCCCCAAGACCGCCCAGGCGCGGTGCCTGATGACCGACGCTCCCAGCCCGGTGGACGATCGCCAGCTTCGGGAGCTGCACCTCCTTCCGGATGCGAAGCAGACCTACCGCGTGGGCGCCGTCTTCTTCGAGAGTGCCGAAGGCGGCAGCCCGGAGCTCCGCGGCCAGGCCCTCCAGCAGATCGGCCAGATGACCCCCCGCCAGGCCCAGGGCCTCGTCACCCTCGACGCCCAGGGCCAGATCCTCGACGCCCAGACCCTCAGCGGCCCCACGTTCGAGTTCTGAAGCAGCGTCGAATTGAACGGCTTACCGTCCTTGAGGAACCTTCCAGGAGGAGTCCCCACCATTCATGGGATCCTTAGCTTCCGGTGGGAGCCATCCCACCCTCAAACCCTATTTCGACACTTGAAGTCTCCCTGTTCGGCGGGGTTCAGTGATCCTGGCCTCCCCTCGCGTGGGGGCCGCGCCCAAGTCGATGCCATCTTCCCTTTCCTCTTCGGACCGCCCATGCGAATGCTGCGAATCTCCCGTTTCTTCCTGCTCCCGGTGCTCCTCCTGGGCCTCGGTGCAGCCTGCTCCTCGCATCATTCCGACCCGAATTCCGTAAGCTCTCCCCCCGCCATCACCGTACAACCCGTGAACACCGCGACCGTGACCGGTCGCTCGGTGAGTCTGTCCGTCACCGCCACCGGCGCCTCGACCCCACAGTTCCCCCTGTCCTACCAGTGGGCCAAGGACGGCCTTGATATCCTCGGCGCAAGGGCCGCCACCTTCACCCTCTACAGCCCCAACCCCCAGGATTCGGGATCCTACACGGTGACCGTGACCAACGCGGTGAGCAGCATCACGGGTTCGCCGGCGATCCTGACTGTGGCCGCAGCCGTGACCTTCCAGTCTGCCGTCGGGGTCGTCTCGGACGCCCTGGGCAACCTCTACGTATCCGATGCGAACAATCACGCTGTCTGGAAGGTGGATCCCGCCAACCAGAAGACCCTGCTGGCTGGCAGCCCGGGCCTTCCGGGTTCCGCGGACGGACAGGGCAGCAACGCCCAGTTCCGCAACCCCGGTAGTCTCGCCTTGGATCCCGCCGGCAATCTGGTGGTCGCGGATACGGGCAATGACACCATCCGGCGGATCGCACCGGATGGCTCCGTCACCACCCTCGCCGGCTCCCCCGGTGTCCCAGGTTCTGCCGATGGCATCGGAACCCAGGCGCGCTTCAATGCGCCCAATGGGATTGCCGTGGATGGCAGCGGCACGGTCTACATCGCCGACACCCAGAACCACACCATCCGCCGCATGGCCACAGACGGAACCGTGACCACCTACGCGGGTGCCGCCGGGCAGCCCGGCTTGGTGAATGGCGCGAATGCCAGCGCCCTCTTCAACCAGCCCAACGGCCTGGCTTTGGCGCCAGACGGGACGCTGGTGGTCGCGGACTATGGAAATTCCTGCATCCGCGCCCTCTCGCCAGCCGGGCAGGTCAGCACCCTCGCCGGATCAGGCACCAGCGGCTTCGCCGATGGCGCCGGGGCCGGGGCCATCTTCTACTGGCCGGTGGGCGTCGCCGTGGATGCCTCGGGAACCATCTGGGTGGCAGATACGCACAACCACGCCATCCGCAAGATCCTTCCCGACCACACCGTCAGCACCCCGGCAGGCACAGGAGGAAGCCTCGGCAATGTCGATGGGACCGGCACCACCGCGCGGTTCTATCTGCCCTGCGGGATCGCCACCACACCCTCCGGCAACCTGATTGTGGCCGATACCTACAACCACATCCTGAGGGTGGTCACGCCCGCCGGCGTCGTCACGACCCTGACGGTGCCGTGACGTCCCTCCCTTGGGATCACCCTTTACGAACCGGCCCATTGCCGGTGCGGATAAGCGCCTAGCGACGCCCGTCCTCGCCGTGCCGCCCGCCGTGGCCTTCGCGACCCCGCTGATCCCCACGCCGGTCCTCGCGCCGATCATCTCTCCGGTCGTCCCTTCGCTCATCGCGCCGATCATCACGACGGTCATCCCGGCGCATCTCCCGGTCATCCTCCCGCCGATCGAAGGGCCTTGCCTCGCCGTGGTGCCAGTTCCGATAGCGACCGACCGGCATGCGCACCAGGCCACGCGGCACCCGCCGGGCCTCGACCCAGGCAAACCGGGCCTGAGGCGAGCGCGCACGGTACCAGCCGTCGGGACGGCGGCACCAGTACCAGCCCATGCTGAAGAACACCTCGTCCCGGAAGCCTTCCACCACCTGGATGCCTGGCTGCACCAGCACCAGGGGGGGGGCCACCGGCAGGCCGATGTCGATCTGGAGGCGCACCTGGGCCTTGGCGCCCGTGGCTGCAATGGACAGGAGAAGTGCAAGGGGAAGGGTACGCGTGTTCATGATCGGACTCCCGCAGAGAGGTGATCCAGCCGACAGTATGGTCCCGCCCACCCGTCAAATCACGTTATCCCTTGTCGCGCATCTGCTCTTGGGGCATCGACGCGCCTTCGGGTTCGACTCGCCTTAGGATGTGCGACAATACCTTTGGCAACCATGCGAGACAAGGAACCCCATGACGACAACTCCTGGAAAAGCGCCTAAGAAAGTAAAAGAGAAAAAACAATCCCCAGCCGAACGTCTCGAAGCCATGCGTTATAACCACATGATGTATGGCCCAACTGTTGGCGAGATGCGGCCGGCAGCCAAGAAAAGCAATTATGGATCCTCCTACCTCACCCACCCCAAGTTCCAGGGCCTGATGACGGCGTTTAAAAAGGGAACGGCCTTCAAATTTGAGGTTACAGACAAGGGCAAGGCCTATACCATTTCCACCGATGAATCCCACATCTCCTTCGATGGCAAGGTTATTTTCTATTCACGACCGCTCAATAAATACGAAGACAATCTGCTGCTTGACCGGGCTTCAGCGGTTCAATATCAGGGCACTGAAGCATTGGTTCATCTGGCCTTTGCCGTCCTGCGCAGTTTTTCAGAACTGGGAACACCTCAATTGTCCTATTTGCAGAACCAATTCTATTATGGCAGCGAGACGCTGGAGACTGGCATTGCTGAACAAGGGCCCAATCTCTTGATTGGCGCCTACAAGCACAATAAGGCTCCGGAAAAGATCAAAAAATAGGTTCTTCGCGGAATGGCGTGAGGTAGAGGGACACCGGCAAGCCTTTGAGACCCTTGTGTTTGCTGAGAACGCGAGGGAGGCCACCGGTGTCTTGGGAGCAGTGTATCCGTGTGCTGGGGGGATGG
>JAJZQW010000042.1 GCA_021802985.1 Acidobacteriota bacterium
CGAGCTGATGAAGACCAAGAACTTCGGAAAGAAATCCCTCCAGGAAATCAAGGACGAGCTCGCTCGCATTGGACTCTCCCTGGGGATGCGCCTCGAGCAGGAAGTGTAAGGAGCTCCCATGCGTCATAACGTAGCCGGCAAGCGCCTGGGCCGTACCACCAACCAGCGCAAAGCCCTCATGAAGAACCTCGCCATGGCGCTCATCCAGACCGAGCGCATCGAGACCACCCTCGTGAAGGCCAAGGAACTCCGCATGTTCGTGGAGCCCTTCATCACCCTCGCGAAGAACGACACCGTGGCCAACCGCCGCCTTGCCATGGCCCGCCTCGGCAACAAGGATGTCGTCACCAAGCTGTTCGGTGTCGATTTCCGCAAGCGGTTCGAGAGCCGTCCGGGCGGGTACACCCGCATCCTCAAGATGGGTCACCGTCTCGGCGATGCCGCCGACATGGCGCTCATCGAGTTCGTGGACTACACCCTTCCCGAGCCCAAGGTCGAAGCCGAGTAGCCTCCGGCAACCGTCCCTGCAAGAAAGGCACCTCCCTTTGGGGGGGTGCCTTTCTTGCGTGACCTTCCCAATGGAATGGCCAGCGTGTCCGTTGCCGGCCGGGTCCTTCTCACATCCAGGGCTTGCCCACGGGCAGCTTGATCCCAGACTCGGCGTAGACGTTCACGGCCATGAGATACCAGGCCAGCAGGGCGCAGACAATGAGATCCCAGGCCGCAAGCGTTCCCGCGAACGTGTTGCCGGTGAGCTTCTCAATGTCCAGCCCGATGAAGCCCAGGACCAGGGTCAGGAAGAGCAGGGCCAGCGCCGTGTTGTGTTTCATGGTGGGGATGAACAGGATGATGGTGTAGAAGGTCCACATCAGCAGGAAGATGCCGAGGCCATGGTCGCTGAACTTCAGGGTGGGATAGTTCGCCACCAGCTGGGCGTTGGTTCCGAAGATCAGGTACAGGCATAGGGAGATCCAGAAGGCGCCGTACCCGGCAAAGGCGCAGAACCCGAAGTTGTTCCCTGTCTTGAACTCCAGAAAGCCCGCGATCAGCTGTGCGGTGCCGCCGAAAAGCAGCCCGATCCAGAGGACGGGGCCGATCTCGACCAGGCCGAGATTGTGGAACTGCAGGATCAGCGTCGTCATGCCGAATCCAGCCAAGCCGACGACGGCGGGATTCCCGAGTTTGACCTGCGTGGGTGCTGTGGCTTCAGCCATGTCCTACCTCCTTGTGGTAAGTGGTTGAGTGGCCAGTGAGGAGGTCCGCCGAGGGGCCTTGGTCCTGCTGTCCCTGGGCATCACTGCCTCCTGGTCGTGGGTTGGAACCGGGTCAAGGCTGATCCTTCGCCCCCGTGGATGAGCCATGAACATGCGTGGGCTCTCCAGGGAGTGGAGGCAGCGCGGACCGGCCACAGGCCGGCCGCGCCAATGCCCGCACCAGGCATGAGTCGCTCCTGGACGGACGGGATGGTTCAAAGGTTCGGGATTGGTGGCGCAAGAATAGATCCGATCTTTCCTCAAGGGAAGCCTCTTCCTTTGAAAAAAAGCAGGATCGATTTCGTTTCCAAAGGGCCGGATGATGGGACCAATCCGGTCTCCCCTCGCCCTTCCATGAATGCCTATATATTTTAAAAACGAATAACTTCCAGATCTTGGTTCAGACCATTTAGGGCGGGATGCCCCAAGCGCACGTGCTGCCCAGCGCCCCCCGGACCGGCTATCCTTCCAGCCTGGCTTCCCTCGTTGCCATGTTCCGGTCCCGGTCCGCCGGGAAGATCGGTAACTCCTCTTCCCGGGCGCCCCTCGGGGCCGACTTGCGTCAGATAAGGAACCGCACCATGACCCAGGATCTCTACCCCGTCAAACCTGACTTCGCCGAGCGGGCCCACATCCGGACCATGGAGGAATACCAGCGCCTGTACCGACTCTCGCTGGATAACCCGGAGTGGTTCTGGGGAGAGCAGGCCAAGACCCTGACCTGGTTCCATCCCTGGCAGTCCGTGTTCGACGCGGACTACAAGGAGGTGGACTTCTCCTGGTTCCTGGGCGGCCGGATCAACGCCTCCTTCAACTGCATCGACCGCCACCTGCCGACGCTGGGCGACAAGACCGCCATCATCTGGGCGCAGGACGAGCCGGGCGTCTACACCCACATCACCTACCGCGAGCTGAAGCACCACGTCTGCCGCGTGGCCAATGTGCTCCTCAACCATGGCGTGAAGAAGGGCGACCGGGTCTGCCTGTACATGACCATGATCCCGGAGCTGGTCTACACCATGCTGGCCTGCGCGCGCATCGGGGCCGTCCATTCGGTGGTGTTCGGCGGCTTTTCCGCCGAGGCGCTGCGGGACCGCATCGTGGATGCCCATTGCCGGGTGGTCGTGACCGCCAACGAGGGGCTGCGCGGCGGGAAGCGGGTGCCCCTCAAGCGGACCGTGGATCGCGCCATCGAGGGCATGTCCATGGTGGAGGCGGTCCTGGTCGCGCGGCGCACGGATGGTGATGTGCCCATGGAGCCTGGCCGGGATCTCTGGCTGGACGAGGAGATGACCCGGCAGCGGTCCACCTGCACGAACGAGTGGATGGGTTCCGAGGATCCGCTGTTCATCCTCTACACCTCAGGCAGCACCGGGAAGCCGAAGGGGCTGCTCCATACCACCGGTGGCTATCTCACCTACGCGGCCTTCACCCACAAGCTGGTCTTCGACTATCACCCGGGCGACATCTACTTCTGCGCCGCGGACATCGGCTGGGTGACGGGCCACAGCTACATCGTCTACGGCCCCTTGGCCAACGGGGCCACCACGGTCATCTTCGAATCCACGCCGCTCTACCCGGATGCGGGCCGGTACTGGCAGATCGTGGATGACCTGGGCGTGAACATCCTCTACACCGCGCCCACGGCGCTGCGTGCCCTGGCCCAGGCCGGGGACGAATGGGTCACGAAGTACAGCCGCAAGTCGCTCCGCATCCTCGGGACCGTGGGCGAGCCCATCAATCCGGAAGTCTGGCGCTGGTACCACGACGTGGTCGGCGAGGGCCGTTGCACGGTGGTGGATACCTGGTGGCAGACCGAGACGGGCGGCATCCTCATCACCCCCCTGCCCGGGGCGATTCCGACGAAGCCCGGATCGGCCACCCTGCCCTTCTTCGGGATCAAGCCGGTCATCGTGGACCCGGAGACGGGGACGGTCCTGGAGGGGAATGGGGTCTCGGGTGCCCTCTGCCTGGCCACGCCCTGGCCAGGCACGGCCCGCACGGTCCACGGTGATCACAAACGCTTCAAGGAGACCTACTTCACCCAGTATCCCGGGTACTACTTCACGGGCGACGGGGCGCGGCGGGACGAGGATGGCTACTACTGGATCACCGGCCGCATCGATGATGTCATCAACGTTTCCGGGCACCGCCTGGGCACCGCCGAGGTGGAGAGCGCCCTGGTGGCCCACGAGGCCGTGGCCGAGGCCGCAGTCGTGGGCTACCCCCACCCCATCAAGGGCCAGGCCATGTATTGCTACGTGATCCTCAACGCGGGCTATGCCGAGAACGGCGGGCGGGAGCAACTGATCGGGGCGCTGAAAGAGCAGGTGCGCCAGGCCATCGGCACCTTCGCCACCCCCGATGTTATCCACTTGGCCTCGGGCCTCCCCAAGACCCGCAGCGGCAAGATCATGCGCCGGATTCTGCGCAAGATCGCCTCTTCCGAATACGAGGGCATGGGGGACATCTCCACCCTCGCCGAACCCGACGTGGTCAATCGGCTCATCCAGGAGCACCAGGCCACCCCGCACTGATCCCGCCCCAGGCGCGGGTGCTCCGGGGCGGTGGATCGCCGTTCCGGCGAAGGCCGCTCGCCAAGGAGCGGCCTTCGCCCATCGAGGCTAGAAAATGGCTTCCATGGGGGACACCTCGCCCGCATGAAGCGCCACGGCCTGGGCGGCCACCAGCGGCAGCCCCCGGTGGGCGAAGTGGATCGCCGCCTGGACCTTGTTCTGATAGAAGGCCCCCTCGGGGCTTCCGGCGAGAAGGGCCCGCACGGCCGCAGCATCCTTGGCATCCACCCCGCGCTCCTGGAGCAGGGCCGCGAGCTTCCCCTGGGCCACCTGGGCCTGCTGCAGCAGCAGGTAGCCAGCGATCATGTGGCCGAGCATGTCGAGGATGGGCACGGCGTTGAGGAGGGTCAGCACCAAGGCATTCTCGCGGGTGGGGATTTCGCCAAGCACCAGGCCCATGGCCTTCACGGCGGCGCCAAGCTGCTGGGCAGACTCCCCGAGGATGGGATCTGAAGCGAGGGCCTGGGCGGTCTCCGCGGCCAGGCTCATGAGGTGCTTCACGGGGCGCCCGTCCTGCATCCGGAACTTCCGGCCCACCAGGTCCAGGGCCTGGATGCCATTGGTGCCTTCGTAGATGGAGGCGATCTTGCAGTCGCGCAGGTACTGCTCGGCGGGGTAGTCCATGGTGTAGCCGTAGCCGCCGTAGGTCTGGAGGGCCCATTCCGTCACCCGGAAGCCCCAGTCGGAGCACCAGGCCTTGCAGACCGGGGTGAACAGCTCCACCAGACCCTGCCAGCGGTCGCGTGCTTCCCCGGTGGTCGTGTGGGCCATGTCCATGCACCAGCCGGTGTAGGACACCAGGGCGCGCATGGCCTGGACATAGGCGGACTGCAGCAGCAGCGAGCGGCGCACTTCGGGGTGGTGGACCAGGGCCGCCTGTGGGGCCTGGGGGGTTTTGTTGGAGAAGAGGCGCCCCTGGAGGCGTTCCCGGGCGTAGCCCAGGGCGGCCTGGTGAGCGGCGGAGGCGATGCTGAGGCCCTGGACACCCACTTCGTACCGGGCCGCGTTCATCATCTGGAACATCAGGCTGATGCCCTGGCCCTCTTCGCCCAGGAGGAAGCCCTGGCAGCTCCCGTTGGTGCCGAACACCAGACTGCAGGTGGGGGAGCCATGGATGCCGAGCTTGTGCTCGATGCCGGCGCACACCACATCATTGGCGCCGCCCAGGGAGCCGTCCGGATTCACCCGGAACTTGGGCACCACGAAGAGGCTGAGGCCCTTGGCGCCGGCCGGGGCACCGGGCGTGCGGGCCAGCACCGCGTGGATGATGTTGGGGGTCAGGTCATGCTCGCCGCTGGTGATGAAGATCTTCTCGCCGCTGAACAGGTAGCTGCCATCGGCCTGTTTCACCGCCTTGGTCTTGATTTCGCCGAGGTCGCTGCCGGCGCTGGATTCGGTGAGACACATGGTGCCGGTCCATTCGCCGCTGTACATGCGCTCGCAGTAGACGGCCTTGAGCGGCTCGCTCCCGAAGGACTCGATGAGGTGGGCGGCGCCGCGGGTGAGGAGCACCTGCAGGCCCAGGGCCGTGTTGGCACCCATGATGAACTCGCTGATGCCGGTGCCCACGGATTCCGGCAGCCCCATGCCGCCGAACTCGGGGCCGATGGTGGGGCTGATCCAGCCGCCCGAGGCGAGATCCCGATAGGCCGCCGCGAAGCCCTCGGGCAGCCGGACCTGGCCGTTCTCGAAGCGGGCGCCGATGCGGTCCCCGGTCTCGTTGCAGGCGGAGACGCTCCCTCGGCTCACCTTCAGGGCCTCGTCCAGCACCATCTCCAGCTGCTCGCGGTCGAACTCTCCATAGTGTTCAGACTTCAGGACTGCATCGAGATCCAGCCACTCGAAAAGGTTGAACTTGATGTCGCGGATGTCATCCGGGTATTTCATGCGGCCTCCAGACGGTGGGTGGGATTGGGCCATTCCAGGCAACCAGCCGGTCCCCATTCATTCTTGGCAGGTCTGCCCGCCCATCCAATACCTGTCTTCAGGTAGGTACAAGGCCGCGGCAGGCCTTGCCGGCCCGCGCCCCGCTTCCGCCCTGGGCGGCCGGTTCATTTCAGTTCGGGGAACTGCTCCTCGCGGAACTCGGACGCGGAGGCCGTCGCTTCGGCAGCCCGCTTGCGCAACTCCACCCGGCGGATCTTTCCGGAGATGGTCTTGGGAAGATCCCCAAATTCGAGGATCCGGATGCGCTTGTAGGGGGACAGGCGCTCCCGGATGAAGCGGAACAGGGCCAGGGCCGTGGCGCGATCCGGCGGGAATCCGTCCCGCAGGATGATGTAGGCCTTGGGGACGGTCAGCCGCACCGGATCCGGGCTGGGCACCACCGCGGCCTCGGCCACGGCCTCATGCTCGATGAGAAAGGACTCCAGCTCGAAGGGGCTGATGCGGTAATCCGAACTCTTGAACACATCATCGGCCCTGCCCACGAAGAACAGGTAGCCCTCCTCGTCCCGGGTGGCCACGTCGCCGGTGCGGTAGTAGCCCTCCTTCAGGGCCTTCTCCATCTTGCTGGGGTCGTCCTTGTACCCGTCCATGAGGCCGAGCGGACGGGGCGCCAGCTTGAGCGAGATCTCCCCCTCGCCGGCTTCCCTGCCGTCCACATCCAGAAGCACCACCTGGTAACCGGGCAGGGGACGGCCCATGGAACCAGGCTTCACCTTCTGCCCGGGGGCATTGCCCACCTGGGCGCTGGTCTCGGTCTGTCCGTAGCCATCCCGGATGGTGAGGCCCCAGGCCTTTTCAACCTGGCTGATCACCTCGGGGTTGAGGGGCTCGCCGGCGCCGACGAGTTCCCGCAGGCGCACCGCGTAGGACTTGAGATCCTCCTGGATGAAGAGACGCCAGACCGTGGGTGGGGCGCAGAGCGTGGTGACGCCCTTGTCGACGATCACCTTCAGCGTGGCGGACGCGCTGAAACGGGTGGCGCGGTAGACGAAGATGCAGGCCCCGGCGTTCCAGGGTGCGAAGAAGCTGCTCCAGGCGTGCTTGGCCCATCCGGGGGAGCTGATGTTGTAGTGGACATCCCCCTCCCGCAGGCCCACCCAGAACATCGTGGAGAGGTGCCCCACGGGGTAGCTCTGGTGGGAGTGGAGCACCAGCTTGGGTTTGGCGGTGGTCCCAGAGGTGAAGTAGAGCAGCATCGGATCCGTGGCGAGGGTGGGCGCATCCGGCGTGTAGGTCGGGGATCCGGCATAGAGCTCCTCGATGCGGTGCCAGCCGTCCGCGGCGCCGCCCACGCAGATGCGGGTGAGCCCGGCGGGCATGTCCGCGAACTTGCCGACCTGGGTCGCGTCCACCACCAGGTGCCGGATGCCGCCGCGGTCGATGCGGTCGTGGAGATCGGCCTGGGAGAGCAGCAGGGTGGAGGGCACCAGCACCGCACCCAGCTTGATGCAGGCCAGCATCACCTCCCACAGGGGCAGGACGTTGTCGAGCATGAGCAGCACGCCATCGCCCCGCTTGACCCCCAGGGAACGCAGCGTGTTGGCCATCCGGCTGCTTTGTTGCGACAGCGTTTCGAAGCTGGTCCGGGTCTCCGTGCCATTCTCCTCGACGATCCACAGGGCCGTATGTTGATTGCCCCGCGCGTAGGCGTCGAAGTAGTCCAGGGCCCAGTTGAAGTGTTCCAGCTGGGGCCAATGGAATTCGCGGCAGGCCGTGGCGTAGTCATGGCGGTGCTGGACAAGAAAGTCCCGGGCCTTGAGAAAGGCTTCCCGATCATTCATGTGATCCTCCGGAAACGCGGATTGATTGGGGCCAATCTAGGCTGATCTTCCCCCTCCAGTCCAGGTGGATCCTTGCGCCGAGCCTTGTGGAAAGCAAGATCGGCGACATTATCTGCATTCGATATTGCTATTTAATTATTTATTTTGCGACTCGGACTCTCTGGGAGTAGGCTCCCGTCAGCGTTCATCCCACAACCCATTTTTCAAGGAGGATCCCATGAGGGATTTCCACCGTCACCTTGCCTTAGGTGTGGTTTTCGCCGCCGCCCTCCCGCTCGGTGCCCAGGGGCTCGGCATCACGACGCCCCAGGCTTCTGTGAAATTCGGTTTCCTTCTCCAGCCCCAGTACCAGGCCCTGGAGAGCCCGACCCTGCCCGGCACCACCCAGGATCTCTACATGCGGCGCATGCGCCTCTACATCATCGGCAATGTGGGCCCTGACTGGTCGTTCTGGATCGACACGGACAGCCCCAACATGGGCAAGAGCAACCCGGATGGCACCCGGAACAACATGAGCCCCAACGGCAACCTGGTTTTGCAGGATGCCTACGTGACCTACCGGATCAACGACAATCTGCATCTGGATGCCGGCCTCACCATCATGCCTCTGGCCCACCAGACCAACCAGGGCGCCACCAGCCTGTTGAGCGTGGACTACGGCAGCTATGACTTCCTCCAGAACGGCGGCCTGTCGAACAACACGGTCCGGGACACGGGCGTGCTGTTGAGGGGCCTGGCCTGGAACCACCTGGACTACCGGTTTGGCGTCGCCCAGGGCAAGCGGAACGCCCAGGTGGAGAGCGTGCTGAATCCCAGCTCCAACCATGTGGCCTCGAACAACTCGATGCGCGTGGCGGGCCGCCTGCAGTACAACTTCTTCGATGCGGAGGCGACCGCCAACGCCTATTACGCGGGCACCTATTTCGGGACCAAGCGGATCCTGTCCATTGGCGTGGGCCATGACCGACAGGACAGCTACAAGGCCACGGCCTTCGACGTGTTCTTCGACTGGCCCGTGGGGAATGACTCCGTGACCTTCCAGGCGGACCATTGGGACTGGGACGGCGGGACCTGGATCCCCACGCTCACCAAGCGCCAGACCTTCTTCAGCGAGGCGGGCTACCGGTTCGGGGCCACCAACCTGGAACCGTTCATCCGCTATGAATTCCAGCATCCGAATCAGGCGACCCTGGCGGCCGACAAGGAAGACCGGATGGGCGGTGGCCTGGACTGGTGGATCAAGGGGCATACCTCCAACCTCAAGGTCCAGTACCTGCGGGTGCAGCCCTCGGCCCCCGGCGTGACCCTGAAGGACTACAATCAGGTCAACATCCAGCTCCAGTTCTTCTACCTGTAGTGATCCACCCTCCCGTGCCCCGGGTCCGGCTCGCCGGATCCGGGGCCGTCTCAGGCCCCAGGGGCGCAGGAGTCCGGCATGAACCACGGCGATTCCCAGGGTCCGGTGACCCTCCTGGACCTGCACTTCCAGATGGAGGGCACCGTGGGCGCCTTCCTGGTGCGGACCGCCGAAGGCCCCATCCTGGTGGAGACGGGTCCGGAGTCCCTCTTCGACCACCTCGAAGCCGAGGTCCAGGCCCAGGGATTCGCCCTGGAGGACATCCGCCACGTGTTCGTGACCCACATCCATCTGGATCACGCCGGGGCGGCCTGGCGGCTGGCGCGGCACGGGGCGCGGATCTATGTCCATCCCGTGGGCGCCCCCCATCTGGCGGATCCGTCCAAGCTCCTCGGGTCCGCCCAGCGGATCTACGGGGAGGCCATGGAGCGGCTCTGGGGACGGTTGGAACCCATCCCTTCCGATCGGATCACGGCCCTGGAGGACGGGCAGGTGGTGGCTTTCGGAGACACGGCCATCCAGGCCATCCACACGCCCGGCCACGCCATCCACCACATCACCTACCGTCTCGATGACGGCCTGTTCACCGGCGACGTGGGCGGCATCCGCATCGGGCATGGGCCGGTGATTCCCCCCTTCCCGCCGCCCGACATCGACCTGGAGGCCTGGTCGGATTCCATCGCGAGGATGAGGGCGGCCCACCCCACCTTCATCTACCCCACCCACTTTGGCATCAAGCGGGATGGGCTGGCTCACTTCGACTCGCTGGAAGAGAACCTCCACCGCATCGCGGACTGGGTCCGGGACCAGGCGGCCACGGGGACCTCGGAAGAGGCCCTGGTGCCGCCTTTCCAGGTCTTCATGCACGACCTGCTCGCCGGTCAAGGTTTGCCGGAATCCGCCATTGATGAGTACGAAACCGCCGATCCCGCATTCATGAGTGTCTACGGGCTGGCCCGCTACTGGAAGAAGCGGGCCCTCGGAATGCCGATCACAAGCGCAGGCGGGCCGAGGACGGGTCCCGTGCCCAAGGAGGCCCCGTGAATCCCTACGAAGCCATGGGCCGGGAGGACCTGCTGAATCCCTGCCGGCCCGTGGGGGAGGTGGCGTTCACGGCTTTCGCCCGGGCGGTGGATGCCCGCATCCAGGTGGCCTGTCGCCACTGCCCGCCGCAGGCCCCCGAGGGGGCCTATTGCGCCTGGACCTTCCGCCTGAAGTCCACCCGCCCTCCTCTGGAGCCCACGTATGAATGATCCCGAGGCACCCATCTACCTGGGGAAGCCCTTGATGCCCCCCACGCCCGAGCTGATGCGACAGGCTCCCCTGACCCCGGCCCAGGCCGAGGCGGTCCTGGAACGGTCCCGGCGTGATCCAGCGGCCTACTGGGCCGACATCGCGGGAGAGCTGGAATGGTTCGCGCCCTGGCGGCACACCCTGGAGGGCGGCTTCCCGGATTTTCGCTACTTTGCGGGGGGGCTCGGCAATGTGTCCGTCAACTGCGTGGACCGCCATGCTCGCCGCCAGCCGGACAAGGTGGCCTTCCACTGGGAGCGGGAGGACGGGGCCCGCGAAACCTGGACCTACGCGCAGCTTCTGGACGCCGTCTCCCGCTTCGCCAATGTGCTGAAGTCCCTGGGAGTCAAGAAGGGGGACCGGGTGGGCGTCTACATGTCCAACATCCCGGAGGCCTTCGTGGCCTGCCACGCCTGCTATCGCATCGGGGCCATCTACGGCGTGATCTTCGCGGGCTTTTCGGCCCAGGCGGTGAAGGAGCGGCTCAGCGATGCCCAACCCCGCGTGGTGGTGGTGGCCGATGCCAGCACCCGCAGGGGCAAGCGGGTGCCGCTGAAGGAAACGCTGGATGTGGCCCTGGCGGGGCTCGATGCCATCGAGCGGGTGGTGGTCATCGACCGCATGGGCGGCGAGGTTCCCATGACGCCGGGCCGGGACCTGCGCTATGGCGACCTCATGGCCAAGGCTTCTCCGGATTGCGCACCCGAACCCATGGAAGCCAACGAACCGGGGTTCATCATCCACACCTCCGGCACCTCGGCGAAACCCAAGGGGCTCATCCATGCGGGCATCGGGTTCCTGGTGGGCACCTACGCCAACACCAAGTGGTCCCTGCTGCCCCAGCCGGACGATGTGCTGTGGTGCACGGCGGATGTGGGCTGGCTGACCTTCCCCATCTGGGCCCTGGTGGGCGGACTGGCCAACGGGGCCACCCTGGTGGCCTACGAGGGCTCCCTGGATTGGCCGGATCCGGGCCACTTCTACGAGGTCATGGAACGACTCCGGGTCACCAAGCTCTTCACGGCGCCCACGGCCCTGCGCATGCTCCGCCGGGCGGGGGATCCATGGCTGCGGGGACGCGACCTCAGCCGCCTGACGCTGATCAGTTGCGTGGGCGAGCCCATGGATCCGGATACCTGGTACTGGACCCGGGATGTGCTGGGTGGAGGCCGCATCTTCTTCAACAACACCTACGGGCAGACCGAAACCGGCACCGGATGGACCTCCAGCATGGTGGGCATGACGGCCACCAAGCCCGGTTCCTGCGGCCATCCCCTTCCCGGCTACCAGGCCGAAGTGGTCGATGAATCGGGCACCCCGGTGGCGCCCGGCCAGTTGGGCGTGCTGACCCTCACGGCCCCGTTCCCCAGCCTGGCCCGTACCGTCTGGGGCGACCCGGACCGCTACATCTCGTCCTATTTCTCCCGTTTTCCCGGCCGCTACAACAGCTTCGACGCCTCCATCATCGATCCGGACGGACAGGTGTGGGTGACGGGGCGGGTGGATGATGTCATCAACGTGGCGGCGCATCGCATTGGCACCATGGAGATGGAGGCCGCCCTCATCAGCCACCCCAGCGTCAGCGAGGCTGCGGTCATCGGCGTGCCCGACCCGGTGAAGGGGGAGGTGCCCATGGCCTTCGTGATCCTGCAGGCCGGGTTGTCGGCCACGGCGGAGGTTGAAGCGGAACTGGGTCAGCATGTCGCCGACGCCATGGGCTCCTTCGCCCGGCCCAAGCGGGTGATCCTCGCCCCCACGCTGCCCCGCACCCGCAGCGGCAAGATCATGCGGCGGCTGCTGCGGGATCTGGCCCGGGAGGGTCAGGTGAAGGGCGATCTGAGCGCCCTCGAGAACCCCGATGCCATCGAGAAGATCCAGGCCCTGCTCGGGGTCCCGGGATCCCGAGATTAAGGATACTTGTTGAAGAAGCTCCCGAGGCTTAAGCTGCTCCCTAGAAACTCGCATACCCATCATCTCGATGTAAAAGTGGCCCCATGGATCCGGGTGATTCATGGATGGCCTGTCCCGTGGTACCCAGACACCCGAAACGCAGGAGTCGATTTCCCACCAATCACTTTCTAGGGAGGCCCAGCCATGGCCAAGAAGACCGTCCCCAACGATTCCACGGAAGCTTCGCTGGCCGTGCATTGGAAAGAGGAGGAAGTCTACGCGCCTGCAACCTCGTTCATCGCGCAGGCCAATTTGGCCGACCCTGGCGTCTTCGACCGTTTCAGCGAAAAGAATTTCCCAGAGTGCTACAAGGAGTACGCGGACCTGCTGACCTGGTACAAGTACTGGGAAAAGACCCTGGACACCTCGAATCCACCCTTCTGGAAGTGGTTCGTGGGAGGCGAGCTGAATGCCTGCTACAACTGCGTGGATCGTCATCTGGCCCAGAACCGCAACAAGGCCGCGCTCCACTTCGTGCCGGAGCCGGAGCAGGAGGGGATCCAGCACATCACCTACCAGGAACTCTGGGTGCGGGTGAACGAGTTCGCCGCCCTGTTGCAGGATTTCTGCGGCCTCAAGCGGGGGGACCGGGTGACGCTGCACCTGCCCATGACGGCGGAACTGCCCATCACCATGCTGGCCTGCGCCCGTCTGGGCGTGATCCATTCGCAGGTGTTCAGCGGCTTCTCCGGCCAGGCCTGCGGCGAGCGTGTCGCGGATTCCACCAGCCGGGTTCTGATCACCATGGACGCCTACTACCGGGGCGGCACGCTGCTGGATCACAAGAAAGGCGCCGACCTGGCCTACGAGAAGGCCCAGGAGCTGAAGGCACCGCCGGAGAAGGTGCTTGTCTGGCAGCGGTATCCCGGGAAGTATTCCTCGCCCACGCCGATGGTGAAGGGCCGGGATGTGGCGGTGAATGAGATCCTGCCCAAGTATCGCGGGCACCGGGTGGAACCCGAACGGATGAAGTCCACGGACACCCTGTTCCTGATGTACACCAGCGGCAGCACGGGAAAGCCCAAGGCCATCCAGCACGGCACCGGCGGCTACCTGGCCTATGTGACGGGCACCTCCAAGTACATCCAGGACATCCATCCTGAGGACGTGTACTGGTGCATGGCCGATATCGGCTGGATCACGGGCCATTCCTACATCGTGTACGGCCCCCTCGCCCTCTGCGCCTCCTCAGTGATCTACGAGGGCGTGCCCACCTATCCGGACGCGGGGCGGCCCTGGCGCATCGCGGAGGAACTGGGGGTGAACATCTTCCACACGTCGCCCACGGCCATCCGTGCCCTGCGACGGGCTGGGGACGATATCCCGAAGAAGTACAACTACCACTTCAAGCACATGACCACGGTGGGTGAGCCCATCGAGCCGGAAGTGTGGCGGTGGTTCCACCGGGTGGTCGGCAAGGGCGAGGCGGTCGTGGTGGATACCTGGTGGCAGACCGAAACCGGTGGTTTCCTCTGCAGCACGGTTCCCGCGCTCATGTCCATGAAGCCCGGCAGCGCGGGCCCTGGCCTGCCCGGCATCTACCCCGTGGTGTACGACGACGAGGGCATCGAGCTGCCCGCAGGCGCAGGGAAGGCCGGGAACATCTGCATCCGCAATCCCTGGCCGGGCCTGATGCAGAGCATCTGGGGCGACCCCGACCGCATGGTCAGCACCTACTTCCAGCGCTACTGCAAGAACAAGAACAGCAAGGACTGGCGAGACTGGCCCTACTTCGCGGGAGACGGGGCGGTGTTTGCGCAGGATGGCTATTTCCGGATCCTGGGGCGCATCGATGACGTCATCAACGTGGCCGGCCACCGCCTCGGCACCAAGGAACTGGAAAGCGCCGCGCTGACGGTGGAGGAAGTGGCCGAAGCCGCGGTCGTGCCGGTGCCGGATGAGGTCAAGGGCCGTGTTCCCGAACTGTATGTGGCCCTGAAGCCCGGCCATAAGGCCAGCCCGGCCCTGGCCGAGAAAATCAGCAAGGCCCTCGTGGCCCACATCGGGCCCATCGCCAAGCCGAAGCATGTCTGGATCGTGCCGGACATGCCCAAGACCCGATCCGGCAAGATCATGCGGCGGGTCCTGGCGGCCATCAGCACGGGGGGGATCACGGGCGACATCACCACCCTGGCCAATCCCGATGTGGTGGAACTCATCCGGAAGACCGTCCAGGGTTGATGGCGTTTCCCGAGTGCCCGCGCAGGATCGGGTCCTTCCGGTCCTGCGCGGGGGTTCGTGCTAGGGTGGACCGGTCCCACCCGCTCCGGGAGGCTCCGCGTGTTTGCCATCATCCCTGACGGCGCAGGCTATCGGGAATTCGTCCTG
Organism: Acidobacteriota bacterium; assembly: GCA_021802985.1. Lineage (GTDB taxonomy): Bacteria > Acidobacteriota > Holophagae > Holophagales > Holophagaceae > Geothrix. The sequence goes on from JAJZQW010000042.1 coordinate 14,486, forward strand.
CTGAAGGACGGCCAGGGCGTGCTGCTGCGGATGGCCATGCCGGAGGACGTGGACCGGGTGGAACGGTTCATGGCCAGCCTGTCCCTGGAGACGCTGGCCCTGCGGTTCATGGGGGGCGTCTCCAGCGTCTCGCGGAAGTTCGTGGATGAGCTCTGTCACGGCGACCCCCGCGAGCGGGCCTGCCTCCTGGCCGTGGAAGGGGAGGGCGGGGACCAGCGGGTGCTGGGCCTGGGCAACTATGTGGGGGATGGCGGAAGTGTGGCCGAAGTGGCCTTCATGGTGGCCGATGAGTACCAGGGCCGCGGCATCAGCACCCTCATCCTTGAGCGCCTGGGCGGCCTGGCCGCCGGGGCCGGCTACGTGGGCTTCGAGGCCGAAGTGCTGTTCGAGAACGAGAAGATGGCCCATGTCTTCCGGGACTCGGGCTTCGAAACCCGCCAGGCCCTGAAGGGCGGCATCATCCACGTCAGCTTCCCCCTGAGCGCGCCGGAGGCTCTGCAGGAGCGCACCGCCCTCCGCGAGCGGATGGCCGCGGCCAATTCCCTGGTGCCCCTGCTGCGTCCGGAGACCGTGGCGGTGGTGGGGGCCTCCCGGGATCCGTCCTCCCTGGGGAATGCCATCTTCCGCAACATCCTCCAGGGGCGGTTCAAGGGGACCGTCTATCCCGTCAATCCGAAGGCGCGGGCCATCGAGGGGGTCCGGGCCTATCCCTCCCTGGAGGATCTGCCCGAGGCGCCGGACCTGGTGGTGCTGGCGGTGCCGGCGTCCAAGGTGCTTCCGGTGGCCCGGCGCGCCCTGGACAAGGGGGCCCGCGGCCTCCTGGTGCTGGCGGCGGGCTTCGCTGAGGCGGGACCCGAGGGGGCCCGGCGCCAGGAACGGCTGGTGCGGCTGGCGCGGAGCCGGGGCGCGAGGCTGGTGGGGCCCAACTGCCTGGGCCTCCTGAACACGGACGCCACGGTGCAGCTCAACGCGAGCCTGGCGGCGGCCATGCCGCTGCGGGGCCGGGTGGGTTTCTTCAGCCATTCGGCCGCCCTGGGCGTGGTGATCCTCCAGTACGCCTCGGAGCGCGGGTTGGGGTTCTCCACCTTCGTCTCGGCCGGGAACCGGGCGGATGTCTCGGGAAACGATCTGCTCCAGTACTGGGAACAGGACCCCAACACGGACGTGGCGCTGCTCTACCTGGAGACCTTCGGCAATCCCCGCCGCTTCGCGCGCCTGGCCCGGCGCATCTCCCACCGGAAGCCCATCCTCTGCGTGAAGAGCGCGCGCAGCCGGGCCGGGCGGCGGATGGCCCAGGCCCATATCGGCGCCAGCCCCCAGAACGATGCCGAGGTGGAGGCGCTGTTCCAGCAGACCGGTGTGATCCGGGCCGAGACGCTGGAGGAACTCTTCGATATCGCCCTGCTGCTGTCCCATCAGCCGCTCCCCAAGGGGGACCGGGTGGCCGTGGTGAGCAACTCCGGCGGCGTGGCCACCATCTGCGCGGATGCCTGCGAGTCCCATGGCATGCGGCTGTCAGGGCCCGGCGTGGTGGATCTCCAGGCCACGGCCACGGCGGAGCAGTACGAGCGGGCCTGCCTGGAGGCCCTGGAGCACCCCGAGGTGGATGCGCTCATCGCCACCTTCGCCTGTGTGGGTTCGTGCGATCCCATTCCCGTGGCCCGGGCCATCCGGCGGGCCGCGGTCCGGGCGGAGCGGAGCACGGGCATCGCCAAGCCCACCCTCCTGTCCCTCATGGGCGCCAGCGGTGCGGTGCCCGTCGGGGTGGCGGCGCTGGGGGATCGCGGCGGCGTCTCCCGCACCTTCCCCTCCTACCGGTTTCCGGAGTCCGCGGCCCTGGCCCTGTCCAAGGTGGTGGAATACGCAAGGTTCCGCATGCTGCCGCCGGGGCGGGTCCTGGGCTACGAAGGCCTGGACCCGGCCGCGGCCCGCCGGCTCGTCGAACGCAGCCTCGAGGGCCTTGCCAAGGAGGCGCCCCCGCGGCCCTTCGCGGCGGCCCAGGTGCGGGAACTGCTGGGCTGTTTCGGAATCCCGATGGAGGATGGCCAGGCCCCGGCCAACCGGAAACGGGGTTCCCGGGTGGCCCTGAGCCTCACCGTGGATCCCGATTTCGGCCCCATCTGGCGGTTCCATCGCCAGGGGCAGGCCTCCATCCTGTGCATCACGCCGCTCACGGACCTGGATATCACGGGCGTGCTGGAGCGGCTCCATCTGCCCGCGGCCTGTGGACTGGCCGAAACCTTGGGGCGCCTCACCCAGTTGGTGGAGGAACTGCCCTGGCTCACCACCCTCGAAGGCCAGGCGGTGGTGCATCCCGGGGAGGCCCAGGCCTCCGCTTCCCCTCCCTTGCCGCTGCTGGCAGGCCTGCGCATGGCCTTCTCGCCCGCGGCGTTCCGCCTGACCTGATTTGCCGGAGGTCCCATGCTTGTGCGCGAAAGGATGCAAAGCCCGGTAACCACCATTCCGGCCGAGGCCAGCCTCCAGGAGGCCTGCCACCTGTTTCAATCCCTGGGTTTCCGGCATCTCCCGGTCATGGAGGGTGGGCGGCTGGTGGGGGTGCTGACGGACCGGGATCTGCGCTGGGCCACCAGCAGCCTGTGCCCCACGCCGCGGGGTTCGACAGATTTCGTGCGCACGGCCATGAGCAGCCCCCCCTTCACGGCGGATCCCCTGGATCCCGTGGAGGATGCGGCCCGGATCATGCGCGAACACAAGATCGGATGCCTGCCGGTGATGGATGGCCCCGAGGTGGTGGGCATCCTCACGGGCATGGACATCCTGGACGCGCTCATCCTCCTCACGGGCGTCACCCAGCCTTCGTCCCGGCTGGAGGTAGCCCTGGCGGACCGCCCCGGCGAACTCGCCCGGCTCACGGCCTTCCTGGCGGCCCGGCAGATCAACATCCACTCCATCCTCACCTACCCCGCTCCCGACCAGGTGGTGCATACGGTGCTCCGGGTGGGTTCCAACCAGATGCGCCCCCTGGCGGAGGATCTCCTCAAGTCGGATTTCAATGTCCTCTGGCCCCCGCCCAAGCCATGGCAGCACTGATCCACCGCCCGGATTACGCCCGGTACGACTTCGGGCCGGAGCATCCCTTCACGCCTGCGCGGCTGAGCATGCTGCTGGACCTCATGCGGGAACTGGGCCATGACCTGCAGCCCCTCGCGGCGCCCGCGGCCACCCGGGAGGAGATCCTCTCCATCCACGACGAGGCCTACGTGGAGGTCATCGAGGCCCTGGATCGCGGGGAAGCCAGGCCCGATGCCGAGCGCTTCGGGCTGGGCACACCCGACAATCCCATTTTCCCCGGCATGGATCTCGCGGCCCGCTGGCTGGTCGGCGGGGCCCTGCACGGGGCGCGTCTCCTGATGGAAGGGACTGAACAGCGGGTGCTGCAATTGGGGGGTGGGCTCCATCACGCCCAGCGGAGCCATGCGGCGGGGTTCTGCCTGTACAACGATCTGGCCGTGGCCATCCAGGCCATGGTGGACCATGGCTGGCATGTGGCCTACCTCGACATCGATCTCCACCACGGGGACGGGGTCCAGAACCTGTTCTACGACAGCGACCGAGTGCTGACCGTCAGCCTCCATGAGTCCGGCCACTACCTCTATCCCGGAACGGGCCACATCCAGGAGCTGGGCAGCGGATCCGCCCGCGGGTTCTCCCTGAATGTCCCAATGGAGCCCTTCTCGGAGGCCGAGGACTACCTGGAAGCCTTCGATGCCGTGGTCCCCCAGGCGCTGGCCTGGTTCTCGCCCCAGGTGCTGGTGGTCCAGGCCGGGGCGGATGCCCACTTCGCCGATCCCCTGGGGGACCTGGCCCTCACCACGCAGACCTTCCAGGCGCTGTACCAGCGCATCCTGACGCTGGCCCAGCGACATGCCCAGGGGCGGCTGCTGGTCACCCTGGGAGGCGGCTACGAGGCCCAGGTGGTGGCCCGGGTCTGGGCGATCCTGATGCTGACCATGCTGGAGCTGCCCTTGCCGGAGGAACTGCCCGCCCCGTGGATGGCGCGCTGGCAGCACCTGCTTGGGCCTGACCTCAGCCCCCATTTGCATGACCCGGTGCCCGCCTACCCGCCCCTTCCGGGCCGGGAGGTGCGCAGCCGCCACAACCGGGACACCGTCTCCCGCCTGCTGGATACCATGAGCCGCTACTGGTTCTGAGCGGCTACTGCAGGCCCCGGACGAAGGCTCGCACCAGGGCCTCGAAGCGGCCCGCAGCCGCGGCCCCAGCCTCCAGGACCTCCTGGTGGGTGAGGGGCTGGGGCAGGAGACCGGCCGCCATGTTGCAGAGACAGGAGATGCCGGCCACCCGCAGGCCTTCCTGTCGGGCCACGATGGCCTCGGGCACGGTGCTCATGCCCACGGCGTCCGCCCCGAGCGCCCGGAAGGCGCGGATCTCGGCGGGGGTTTCGTAGCTGGGGCCAGTGAGGCCCAGGTAAACACCCTCGCGGAGGGTCTGTCCGAGGTGCCGGGCACCGGCCTGGAGCTGGGCGCGGAGGACCGGGTCATACACCGCCGTCATGTCGGGGAACCGGGGGCCGGGCCCCACGTTGGGGCCGATGAGCGGGTTGGTGCCGAAGAGGTTGATGTGGTCCGTAAGGGCCATCAGTTCCCCCACACCGAAGGCCGGATTCAGGGCTCCCGCGGCATTGGTGAGGAGAACGGCCTTCACCCCCAGGCGCCCGTAGATCCGCATGGGCGCTGTGACGAGGGCCATGGAATGCCCCTCGTAGAAGTGAAACCGTCCGGCCTGAAGGACGACCTTCCGCCCTTCAAACTCGCAGAACAGGAGCTTGCCGCCGTGTCCCGCCACCGTGGGCGCGGGGAAACCGGGCAGGTCGGTAAAGGCCACGGTGGTTCCGGCCTTCGCCTCGGGACTTTCGGCCAGGGAGCCGAGGCCCGAGCCCAGCACGATGGCCAGCTCCGGGACGAAGGGGAGGCGGGTCTTCAGGGCCTGGAGGGCGGCGGACACGGGCATGGCGCGCTCCGGGATCAGGGGATGGGCACGAGGCTGATGGTGACGGTGGTATCCGGTTGCAGGGCCGTCGGGCTGATCATCCGCACCCGCACCGGGTGGAACACGGGAACCGTGCCGTTCCCCGTGAGGACCACCCGCTGGCTGCCGCCACTCCCCGTGAAGGTCAGGGGCGCCGACTGGAAGGTGGGCAGCATGAGCTCGACCTGGGCGCTGCTGGCGAGGGCCGGGCTGGCGGTGACGGACAGGGTGAAGGCCCGGTCGGCGCTGAGCGTGAACCCGGCGTAGGCGACCTCGCCTTCGGAGTTGTTGGGATAGACGCCCCGCACCTGGACGGCCTTGGCCATGCTGAGGACGATGGGTGGGATGGGCGCAATCGTGGAATTCGGATCGGCCCCCCAGTTCGCGGCGAAAGCCGACAGCGGACCCGCGGTCGGCCGGGGCCAGGTGACCCCGAAGGGGGCGAGGATCGGCGCGAGCGTCGCATCCGGGAAGAGGCTGGCCAGGTCCACCGGCTCAAGCGTACCTTTGGCCTCCTTGAGGCGTCCGAGCTGGTTGTAGATGTTCAGGGGTTCGGTGACGTAGGTCAAGGTAGTGGCGTAGGCGGGGCCGTTGAAGAAGCGGGCCATGGCGGCGGTGTTGATGGTGCCCCAGTCCGTGGACGTGCCTGGCGTGGGCAGGCTGTTGGCCTTGAGGATCAGTGCCCAGGTGAGGGCACGGAGGGCGGGGGCGGAGTCGGGCGATAGCTGATCCGGGGTGAGGGTGGAGACATCCCGGATATCCGTCACGGGTGCAGCCAGCCCCGTGCCCTGGGTGTCGGCCAGGTAGGGCGAGTGGAGGAGGTTGGCCGCCATGGCGTCGGCCAGTCCTTCGATGAGGGCCTGATCGGGGCTGAGGTCGGGAAGGGACACCGCCTGCGGGGCAAGGGGCTCGCCCGCCATGCCGAAGGTGCGGCTGAGGACGGTTCCGTAGAGCACACTGCGGGCCAGCATGGGGAAGATCACCCCCTCGTCCCAGGCGTCATCATTGGTGCCGCCCTGGAGGGATCCGAAGTAGTGCCGAGTAAAGGAATAGGTGTTGGGATCCAGGATCACCGACAGGGGATAGACCGAGGTGTCGTACTCGATGAAGGAACCACGGGGATCCGAGACGCCGGGCGCATAGTGCAGGTCGATGTTCTGTCCCGGCGTCGCTGAGGCATAAGCATTCACGAAGCTGGCGATGGAATCACCGATGGCCAGGACGCGGCTTCCCGTTCCGGTGGTGCGTCCGGGCAGGGTGGTTTCATCCACCGGGCTGGCGGCGAGGGGGGCCACCAGGCTTCTGGAATCGTAGCTGGGGTTCACCAGCCACCATTTGTCCGTGAGGCCAACGCTGAAGTTCAGGACGGTGTCGCCCGCCGGGGTGGTTGCGGGGATGGGGTTGCTGGCCGTGGCCACGGTCCCGTCCACGGCCTTGCGGAGGGCATAGCGCCAGCGGTCCGCGGCGGGGACGGTGCTTCCGATGCCCGCGGGATCCCCGACAAGGTTGATCGAGTAGCCGTTGCCAGCCGTGAAGGAACTCATGACCTCGATCATCAGAGGCTTGTCGTTGGGAAGGACCAGGGTGTAAACGCCATTGAGGTCGGTGTACGTGGCCTTGATGACCACCCAGGTGGGAGCCCCCTTCGTTCCATCGGCCAAGGTCTGGTCGTTCCGCTGGTAGGCCCGGACGAGGACCCCGCGGGCGGGCAGGGTCTGGAGGTTGGCAGCCACGGTGCTGTCCACCAGACCCGTGGGCACGCCATTGGCATCCTTCGCGAGGGGTATGCGCGTGTAGGTGATGGTTCCGGCCAGATTGAATGTGGTGTTCGCTGTCGATCCCTTGTGCCCACTGCAGGCGAGGCCCAGGCCCAGGCCGAGGATGGCCGTGGCCGCCAGGGCCCGGAGGAAAGCTCGGTACAGCAGCATGGCCACCTCAAAACGGCGAAAAGGTCAAGTCTAGCACGCCCATGCCTCTATGCCCCGCGATGGGACGGGGAGGCACGCTCTCATCCAGTGCCGCGGGGGAGCCGGAGGTTCAGGCCCCAGGGCTCGGCTGGAGATTCAGTGTCGGCTGTCGTCCATGGCAGCATTCTGGGCGGCCATCTCGGCGGGGATTTCCTGCTCGTCGTCGAGGACCGGCAGGGGGTTTTCCGGTACGCCATTGATTCGGAGCTCGAAGTGGAGGTGGGGGCCGGTGGCATTCCCGGTCCGGCCCACTTCGGCGATCTTCTGACCCCGTCGGACGATCTCGCCTTCGTGAACCAGGTTCAGCTTGGCATGGGCATAGAGGGTCATCACGCCGTTGCCGTGGTCGACGATGATGTAGTTCCCGTACTGGCGGTGGCGACCGGCCATGATCACCTTGCCGTCCATGGCGGCGAAGACGCTGGTGCCCATGGGGGCCGTCAGGTCCACGCCCCTGTGGCGGCCCCGGTAGTGGATGCGCTTCTTCCGCTGGTTCCTCACCCGCACGGTCTTGGTGCGGATGCGGGGGCCCCAGGCCGAGCTGATGGTACGGGTCTCGACCGGCCAGAGGAGATCCAGGTGGTCCGGATCGGCCGGGGTGAAGGTGGGAAGCAGGGCGTTGAGTTCCGCCGCACTCACCGCGGGCACCACGGGCTGCATCCGGGCGAGCAGATCCAAGGAGGTCGCGGGGGCCTGGTGCATGTCCTTCCTGGGAGCTGTGGACGAGGCGACCGGGAACGATGTCCGCACCTGGTAGGGCACGAGCCCCTCCAGGTGAGGCATGGCCGCTGGCGCGATGACGGGCGCGGGGGGAAGCGCCGCCAGGGGTGGAAGGGGCACTGCGGGGGCCGAGGCGGGGACGGGCGCTTCCGCGTGGACCGCAGCGGGGGCGGCACCCACGCGCAGGCGGGTCCCTATGGAGAGCCGGGACAGCCTCACGCCAGGATTCAGGCGTTCCAATTCGTGGAGGCTCAGGCCGCTATCCCGCGCCACCTTGGCGGCGGTTTCGCCCTTTCGGACCACGTGCACGGCACCGCTCGCAGCATGGGAGGCCCGCCTGGTTCGGCGGCCCTTGGGCGCGGCTTGGAGGTTGAAGGTCAGGGACGCGAGAACAAGGGTCAGAACGGCAAGACGCATGGGTAAACTCCCGGCTGGAACGGAAAAGCCTGCTTCGCTAGGCCTCCTTGGAGGGGTGGTCACCCCGGGGTCGAATGGAAGGAACGGGTCCGCTCCCATCCTACCGGGCAGATGGCAGCTTGAAAATGCAAATGTTT
>JAJZQW010000043.1 GCA_021802985.1 Acidobacteriota bacterium
CGCCTTCCATGGAGACCGTGCCCTGGTCCGTCGGGGCGGCGCCGGGGGTCAGGCTCACCAGGTCGGTGAAGTTGCGGGTGCTGAGGGGAATGGCCTCCACCAGCTTCTCGTCCACGGCGGTGACGGTATTCACCTGGGCGGTGTCCAGGGTCTGCGACGAAGCCACGATCTCCACCGTGGCGGCGGCCTCGGCCTTGTCGAGGTTGAAATTGGCGATGGTGCTCTGGCCCAGGGTCACTCGGACGTTGGCATCCTTGACGGCCCGCATGCCGGGGGCGGTCACGGTGATTTCATATGAGCCGACCGGCAGCAGCCCGATCTGGTACTCGCCCTGGGCGTTGGCCGTGGCGGTGCGGGTAAGGCCCGTGTCCAGGTTGCGGAGCAGGATGACGGCCCCGGCCTGGGCCTGGGCGGTCTTGCTCTTGATGACGCCCCGCACCGCACCCGCGGTGGAGGAGGTCTGCGCCTGCGCCACCGTGGCACAGGCCAGGGCCGTCAGGAAAAGGGTGGTCCAGCGTCGGTTCATGGTTGCTCCTAGCGCCATGCGGGATGGCAGATCGGCCGGCGCGGGGGGGGTCCGCTAATGACTCCGGTTCCGGGGAAGGTTCAAGCATCCCCGAAATGGGCGGCCCCGCTCAAGTACCCTTTTCTGACAGGGGAATTCACCGAAAGGAGGTCCCGCGGTCACGGGACCGTCACCCCACCCTGCCCTGCCCGGAAAGGTTCAGGCCAGGCCCCGGGCCTTCAGGAAGGTCACGAACCCGAAGTCCCCATCGCTGATGTGGTGCTTGAGCCACCCCTCCATGAAGGTGGGCACCATCAGGGCGATGGTGTGGTGGCTTTCGAGGAACTTGGCATGCAGTTCCTGCAGGCTGGTCAGCATGGAGGTGTGTTCCGCCACGTGCTGAATCAGGTCCGGGTAGCCGTACTGGGACATGAAGGTTTCTTCGGTGGCGAAATGCTGGGCGGATAGATCCACAATCGTCTCCAGAAGTCGCCCGATGGCCTCCCGGTCCGCTCCCTCCTGGATCGAACGCCGGAGCAAGTTCACTTCCGAGAAGAGTTCCTTGTGCTGCTCATCGATGAGCTGGATGCCCGTGCTGTATTTCGTACTCCAAACCACATCCATCGCGTCGGGTCCTTCCAGGGGATAACCGTTCATCATTGCAGGTGACCTAGGGAGGATCTACCGTCGCTTTTGAGATGGGCTCTCGATTATTCTTCCACCTCAATGTAGACTTTATGGACCTCTGGATCAAGTGACCTCTATGGCGCCCCAAGGGCCCCGTGATGGGTGTCGACGACCGATCTCGGATCGAGGTACCTTTCTGTGGACGGCCCCAGCCCTTCGATTTGAATGGGGCAGCATTTCACTTTGATGGAGCTATTCGGTCAATTGAGGTTATTTAAATTTTATAATTATTGCAATAATTTGATTTAAATAATTGGTTCAAAAAATGCCTCCTGATGGGCCCAGGCCCTGACTCAAAGACGGATCGCGCCTTGTGGAGCCTGTGGAGGAATGTCATGACGTACGAGCCCAAGAGCTACGAACACCTGAAGGGTGGGGCCGTGAAGGGGTTCAGCGACAGCCAGCTGGACCTGCACTTCACCCTCTACAAGGGCTACATGGCCAAGCTCAATGAGATCGAAGAAAAGCTGACCATCACGAGCAACACCAAGCCCAACTATTCCTTCAACGAGTACAGCGAACTGAAACGCCGGGAGGCCGTGGCCTTCAACGGGACCTTCCTTCATGAGCTCTACTTCGAGAACCTCGGGGCCGATGCGGCCATCAGCCCTGGGGTCCAGAAGGCCCTGGCTGCCCAGGGCGGCCAGGACAAGATCCTCGCTGATCTCAAGGCGGCAGCTTTGTGCGGCCCCGGCTGGTCGCTGCTCACCCGCAATCGCCGCGATGGGAAGCTCCACACCTACTTCGTGGCCGAACATCATCTGGGCCTGCCGATCGAGCAGGATCTGCTGGTGGTGCTGGATAGCTGGGAGCACGCCTTCATGGTGGATTTCGGCATCCGGCGGGCGGATTACATCAACGCCTTCCTTGAAAACATCAAGTGGCGTGAAGTCTCGAGGCGATTCGACGCATTGAATACGAGCGGGGCGGGAGGCCAGCCATGAGCGGCGGATTCATTGAAACGTGTCTTTCAAGTGAGACGCTCGATATCCATCGGGCGCTCGCCAGCCTGCAGGAGGAAATGGAAGCCATCGACTACTACCACCAGCGGCTGGACGTCGCGAGTGACGAATCCCTGAAGGCCATCCTGGCCCACAACCGCGATGACGAGATGGAGCACGCGACGATGCTGCTGGAGTGGCTGCGGCGAACCATGCCTGGATTCGACTTCCAGATGAAGAAGCTCCTGTTCACGTCCGAAGACATCACCATCCTGGCCAAAAAAGCCGGACCCAAGGTGGCCGATGGAACCGGGCTGGGCGTGGGAAACCTCACATGAGCGGGCGCCAAGCCCAGGAGAAACGGTCATGACGGACATACTCAGGCGCGACATGGCGCCCATCCCGGCCGAGGCCTGGCAGGAGATCGAACGGCAGAGCTCGCGCATCCTGAAGGGGAACCTCTCCGGGCGCAAACTGGTGGACTTCTGCGGGCCCCATGGTTGGCCGTTTGCCGCCGTGAACCTCGGCAAACTGGATGTGGGGTTTGATGAGGTCATGGATGGCGTCGCCTGGGGCCTGCATAGGGTCCTCCCCCTCATCGAGATCCGAGTGCCCTTCACCCTGGGGATCTGGGAACTGGATGATGTTGCCCGCGGCGCGAAAAACCCGGATCTGCATGGCCTGGTGGAGGCCGCGAGAAAGGTCGCGATCTTCGAGGAGACGGCCCTCTACCGGGGTTTTGCCGGCGCCGGCATCCGGGGCATGCTCGAAGGCTCCTGCCTTCCGCCGGTGCCCCTGAGCCCTGATCGAAGCCGGTTCACCGAATCCGTGGAACTAGCCCTGCTCGCCATCCAGAAGGCGGAGATCGGCGGCCCGTTCGCCCTGGTCCTCGGAACGGAACCGTACCAGTGGTTGATGGCCGGAGATCCCGAGGCCTACCCGCTCCGGAAGCGGATCCAGGTCCTGTTTACGGGTGGCATCCATTGGAGCCCAGCCCTGGAGGGCGGAGCCGTACTCTCCCGCCGGGGCGGTGATTTCGAGATGACCGTGGGCCAGGATCTGAGCATCGGGTACAAGGCCCATGACGCCCGGGAGGTGGAGCTGTATTTCACTGAATCCTTCACGTTCCGGGTGCTGGAGCCCGCGGCGGCCGTGGCGTTGAAACGGCAGCCTGCCCATCCTTCGGATGCCCCGGTTCTCTGAGCCAAGGCATCGCAGAAAAGACGTCCATGGATACATCCGCTCAAGTCCCTCCGGAGGGTCCGGAAGCTCGTCCTCCGCGAATCCCTTCGATGGGCAGATGGGGGCGATTCCGGAAGGCCTGCCGAGCCCATCGCGGCAAGACCCTCCTTGTCAGCCTCGCCTGTGTCGCCCTGCTCGTCGTGTTGTTTTTGGATGTCCTGCTCGCCGGACCCATGCGCAGTTGGGCCGAACGGACGATGAACTCAAAGTTGAACGGCTACACGGTCCACATCGGCCGTGCCCGCCCCCACCTCTGGAGGATGGCCTTCGACCTGGACAATCTGGTCCTGGTGCAGAACTCGCACCTGGATCCACCGGTGGCGGATTTCGGCGCCCTGGAATTCTCCCTGGTCTTCCGGGAGTTGCTGCATTTCAGGGTGGCTGGCGACTTGACCATCAAACGCCCTGCGCTGCACATCAACTTGACCCAGCTTGAGGAGGAGGCCCACAGCCATGTGAGCCTGAAAGAGCGGGGTTGGCAGCGTGCCGTGGAATCCGTCTTCCCCATCAAGCTGGATCGGGTGGAGGTCCAGGATGGTTCCCTTCTCTATCTTTCCAGTGGCACCACCGGCAAGCCCCTTCAGCTCACCAAGGTCTTCATGGTCGCAAGGAACGTGCGCAACATCGCCGCGGCCAAGGATACCTACCCCTCGCCCGTGAACCTGGAGGGCGTCCTGTTCGACACGGGCAAGGTCAGTTTCAAGGGGGCGGCGGATTTCCTCCGCGAACCGTACGCCGCCGCCCGCGGAGAGATCCACCTGGCGCGTGTCCCCCTGGATCGCCTCAACCCCCTTGCCCAGGAATACCAGCTGGAAACCACGGGGGGATTCCTTACCGTGGACGGTGCCATGGAATACACCCCCGAGGCCCAGAAAGCCCACCTCCGCGAGGTCCTCTTCGAAAATCTGCGCGTGGATTACGTCACCAGCCACGCCACCAAAGCGATTGAAAAGGAGCATGGCAAGCAGGCTGTCCAGCTGGCCAAGAAGGTGCGCAACGCACCCCAGCTGCGGCTTCAGGTGGACACCCTGAGCCTGACGCACAGCCAGATCGGCTTCGTGAACGAGGCCACCAAGCCTCCGTACCGGCTGTTCATGTCGGATGTGGACTTGAAATTGGAAAACCTGAGCAACCAGGCCGACCAGGGCAGATCCAAATTCCGGGGCCGCGGGGCCTTCATGGGCCATGGCACCACCGCGGTCTCAGGCGGGGGCCGGTTGACCGCCAGCCCGGCTGACTTTGATGTCCATCTCAAATTGGATGATGCCCATTTGCCCGACCTCAATCGGTTTCTGAATGCGTATGCAGGCGTGGATGTAGCCGAGGGCCTGTTCTCGGTCTACACCGAAATCACCGTGAAAAACGGCCGCGTGGAGGGCTATGTCAAACCCCTCATGAAGAACCTGAAGATCTACGACCGCCAGAAGGATAAGAACAAACCCTTCGGGAAGCGCGTGGAGATGCATGTGCTGCAAATGTTGGCGAATCTTTTCAAGAACCGCTCCAGTAAAGCGGTGGCCACCGTGACACGCATCTCCGGTTCGACCAGCGATCCCAAAACCAACGAGTGGGAGGCCATCCGTAAACTCATCGGGAATGGCCTCTCCCACGCCATTCTTCCGGGTTTCCTGGACAAGCCCAAGGTCGAGGCTGCTCCCAAGGGTGCCGAACCTCCCGAACCAAAGGCCCCGCTCGGGGCCCATTGATTGGTGCCGGTGGTCGGACTCGAACCGACACTCCTTTAGGGGGAAACGGATTTTGAGTCCGTCGCGTCTGCCATTTCGCCACACCGGCTGAGGGGCCAGGATAGCGCAGGGACGCGGGTTTTCAAACGGCCGTAAGGGGGATGCGGCGGCCGGCGCCAAAGGCCTTGGGGCTCACCTTGAAGGCGAAGGGCAGCTGCCGCCGCTTGAACTCGGTGCGCCGCAGCAGGCCCAGGATGCGCGGCAGGGCCGCCCTGGCCTGGTCCAGAGCCGGGCCGTCCAGCAGCAGGGCCAGATCGTCGACGAGGCCTGCCTCGGGCCGCTGGGCCTCCAGGGCGGCGCCCAGGATGGCATCGAGCTGGAGATAGGGCAGCAGACTCGCCTCGTCCGTCTGACCCGGCCGCAGCTCCGCCGTGGGCGGCCGGTCGAGCACGGCCGAAGGCACCGCCGGACCCAGCTCCCGGCCCAGGGCATAGACCCGCGCCTTGAGACAGTCGCCCAGGGGCGCGAAGGCGCCGATGCCGTCGCCGTAGAGGGTGAAGTAACCGGTGGCGGCCTCGCTCTTGTTGCCCGTGTTCAGCACGGCGATCCGGTCCGTGCCCAAACGGTGCTGAACCTCGGGCTCGGTGGTCAGGGCCATGATCAGCGTCCCCCGGGAGCGGCTCTGGAGGTTCTCATCCGTGAGGCTGAAAGCCCGCCCGGGCAGGGCCTTCTCCAGGGCTGCGGCGAAACCCGCGAAGGGAGCCTCCGCATCGAGGGCCAGGTAGCCCATCCCCAGGTACCGGGCCTGGGCCTCGGCCAGGGCCGCACTTTCGGGGCTGCTGAACCGGGTGGGCATGGCCACGCCCAGCACCCGCTCCGGGCCCAGCGCCTCCACCGCCAGCGCCGCGGCCACGGCACTGTCGATGCCCCCGGAGAGGCCCAGCACCAGCGCCTCCAGCCCCTGCTTGGCGAGGTTGTCCCGCAGGCCCGTCACCAGGGCCCGATGGAGCCAGGGGCCGTCCTCGCAGACCGTCCAGGGACCGCCGCCGGAAGCCGTGTCCACCAGGACCAGGCCTTCGTGGAAGGGCGCGCTGCCCTGCCAGCGGCCATCGGGCAGGGCCAGGCCCGAACCCCCATCGAAGAGCAGCCAGCTCTCGGCCCCCACGCGACTGGCATAGGCCACGGGGACACCGTGCTTCCGGGCCAGGCCTGGGATCAGCCGACGGCGCTGGGCGTCCTTCGAAGGGATCGCCCAGGGCGCGGTCCGTCCCGGTGGCAGATGGCTGCCCAGGGCGCTGGGACTGGCGCTGGCATTGAGGATCAGGGTGGCCCCGGCGGCGGCCAGCTCCGCGATGGGATCCAGCCCGTAGCGCACCGGGGCGTTGCCCAGCTCGGGATCGGCCCAGAGATCCTCGCAGATGGACAGGCCGAAGCGCTCGCCGTGGAAGTCCACCAGGGGCTGGGATGAGAGGTCGGGCTCAAAGTAGCGGGCTTCGTCGAAGACGTCGTAGCTGGGCAGCACGCGCTTGCGGACGGACTGGCGCAGGGCTCCGCCCTCGCACCACCACAATTCGTTCCAGAGCCGCCCCGAAGGCGCCGGGCGGGCGGTCCCGAAGACCAGGGGCACCGCGCCGCTCAGGGCCGCCAGTCGGTGCGATTCGGCCTCCACGCGCTGCCGCAGGCCCGGCTCCCAGAGGCGATCCTCCGCCAGGTAGCCCGGGATGGCCAGCTCGGGCGCCAGGACCAGCTCGGCCCCGGCGGCGACGGCCGCGGCATAGGCCGCCTCCAGGGCGCGGCCATTGGCTTCGGCAGCACCGAGACTGGCGTTGAGCTGGAGCAGGGCGATCCGCATCCGACCAGCCTACCAGCGGATCTCCGCGCGGGTTCCGCCCTCGCGGCGGGCCTCCAGGCGCAGGTCGGCCCCCTGGGCATTGAGCCACTTGAGGGCCAGGGGCAGCCCCAGTCCGGTGCCCTCGGGCCGACCACTCTCGAAGGGACGCAGCATGCGGATGGCGGTCTCCTCGCCCAGGCCCGGCCCCTCGTCCAGGATCTCGATGCGGCCCTCGGCGATCTGTACGAGGACACGCCCGCCCGTCGGTGTGGCCTGGCAGGCGTTCTCCAGCAGGTTCACGAGGGCCTGGTGGAGGAGCTGGGGATCGGCCTCCGCCCCGCCCTTCCCCTCCAGGCTGATCTGCCGCCCCTGGCTCACGGGGCGCCGCTTCAGCTCCATCAGGGCCTGGGCCGCGGCCTCCTCCAACCGGAGGGGCTGCAGGGCCGGCTCCAGCGGGCGGGCCCACTGAAGGAAGCGCTGGACCAGCTGCTCCAGGTCCTCCGTCTCGGCGAGGAGGTCATCGGCCGTTTCGTGGTGTCCATTTCGCTTGAGCAGCTGGCCGTGGCCCTTCAGCACCGCCAGGCCGTTCTTGAGCTGGTGGGCCACGCCGGCGGTCATCTCCCCCAACTCCGCGAAGCGCTCCCGCAGCTGCTGGCGGCGGGCCTCAGCTTCGGCCTCGGTCACGTCCTCGAACTGCACCAGGGCACCGATGCGATCCGGGGCCTCGATGCGGCGCATGCGCCAGCGCCGACCCCCGCCCTCGCAGCGCCAGGGGGGGCCCGGCTCACGGCCGAGGGCCTCCAGCAGCCAGGGATAGGGCTCCAGCACAAAGGCCGCCTCCAGGCCCACCACGCCGGGCCGCACGCCCAGCAGCTCCTGGCCGCGCCGGTTGAGGGCCGCCAGCCGCTGGCGCTGGTCCACCCAGAGCAGGCCGAAGGGCAGTGCATCCACCAGGCGCTCCTGGACCGTCCGCAGCTCGCCCAGGGAAGCCGCCAATTCCCCGCGCTCCCGCAGGCTGCTGGACACGGCGCCCAGGAGTACGGCGCCCGGATCCTGGAGGACACGACGCCGGAGCCGGAACCAGCGCACCGCCGCCATGGCCAACCCCAGGGCCATGGCCGCCAGGGAGAGCGCCAAGGCCAACCGGACCAGCGTGTAAAGGGAGGGATGCATCGCTCCAAGCTTATCCCGCTAGTCTGGATCCATGGACAGGCAACCGATCTACGTGGTGTCCGGCGGCTCCGGTGAGACCGCCCTCCGCACCGTGCAGGCGGCCCTCACGCAGTTCTCCAAGGGCGAGGCCTCGGCCCTGGTGCGCCGGTTCCAGAACGTGCGGACCCGCGAGGACCTGGACCGGGTGCTGGAGTCGGCCACGGAGAAGCGCGCCGTCATCGTTCACACCACGGTGTCCCGGGAGTTGCGCTTCTACCTGGCGGACCGATGCGCGGACCTGCGTCTCACCCAGGTGGACCTCTTCGGCAGCCTGCTGGACACCCTGGCCCTCTACCTGCGGGAGCGCCCCGAGGAGCGCCCGGGCAGCTTCCACGCGGTGGGCGACAAGTATTTCCGGCGCATCGAAGCCATCGAGTTCGCCCTTCGTTTCGACGATGGCGCCGACATGACCGGCCTGGTGGACGCCGACATCGTGCTGGTGGGAATCAGCCGCACGAGCAAGACGCCGCTCTCCATGTACCTCGCCATGGAAGGGCACAAGGTGATGAATGTGCCCCTGGTGCCCGGGGTGTCCCTGCCGCCCGAGCTGGATCACATCCCCCAGGGCCGCATCGTGGGCCTCACCATCCAGCCTGATCGGCTGCAGGAGATCCGGGCCTACCGCCTGAAGCGCCTCGGCGCCACGGGCAGCGCCGACAGCTACAGCGACATGGGCCGCATCCTGGAGGAGCTGGCCTATGCCGACGGCGTCTTCAAGCAGCACCGCCGCTGGCCCGTCATCGATGTCACCGGCCGCAGCATCGAAGAAACCGCCGGCCTGGCGCTGGACCGCGTCTTCGGCAAGGAGCGCGGCATCTGATCGGGCCTACAGCTCATCCGCCAGCCGGTTGCAGAGCGTCTTCAGCATCTTGATCCGGCCGAACCGCTTGTCCTCGCTTTCGATGAGGGTCCAGGGGGCGATCTCGGTGCTGGTGCGGTCCAGCATGTCGCAGATGGCGGCCTCGTAGGCGGGCCACTTCTCGCGGTTGCGCCAATCCTCGTCGGTGATCTTGAAGCGCTTGAACGGCGTGTCCTGCCGCGCCTGGAAGCGCCTGAGCTGCTCCTCCTGGCTGATGGAGAGCCAGAACTTCACCAGGAGGCAGTGGCTCCGCATGATCTGGTCCTCGAAGTCGTTGATCTCGCTGTAGGCCCGCTGCCAGTCGGCCTCGGAGCAGAAGCCCTCCACCCGCTCCACCAGCACCCGGCCGTACCAGGTCCGGTCGAAGATGGCCACCTTCCCGCGCCGGGGCAGGTTCCGCCAGAAGCGCCACAGGTAGGGCTGGGCCCGTTCCTCCTCCGTGGGCGCGGCAACGGGGTGGATGCGATACAGGCGGGCATCCAGGGCGTGGGTGATGCGCCGGATGGATCCGCCCTTGCCTGCGGCATCCACGCCCTCGAAAGCGAGCACCACGGAGTGCTTCCGGAAATTCCGGTGCCGGGTCAGCAGGTTCAGGCGCCCCTGCCACTCCAGCAGGGCCTCCTCATAGTCCTTCTTGTCCAGGCGCTGGGTCAGGTCCAGGGCCTTGAGCACGTTCACCTGGTCGATGGCCACACGCGGGGCCGGCGGCATGACCACAGGCGTCGGGGCCGGTTGGTCCAGCCGCGCCCGCAGGCGCTCCAGCAGCACCTTGCCGACGGTGAGC
This sequence comes from Acidobacteriota bacterium, assembly GCA_021802985.1. GTDB lineage: Bacteria > Acidobacteriota > Holophagae > Holophagales > Holophagaceae > Geothrix. The sequence goes on from JAJZQW010000043.1 coordinate 9,747, forward strand.
CGCTGGTACCGCGGATCGGTGGCCTCCACCACGATCCAGGGGGCCGCGGCGGTGCTGGTGGAACGCAGGGCTCGTTCCGAGACCTGGCGGAAGGTGTCGTACATCTCGAAGTGCTTCCAGTCCTGGTCGGTGACCTGCCAGCGGGTCTTCGGATCCTTCTCCAGCCCCTTGAGCCGCTTGCGCTGGGCATCCTTGCTGAGGTGCATCCAGAACTTCAGGACCAGGGCGCCCTCGTTGATGAGCATCTGTTCGAAGCGCGCCACCCGGGCCATGTCCTGGTCCAGGTCCGAGGTCTTCGTGCGGCCGCTGGCCCGCTCCAGGATGGGCCAGGTGTACCAGGAGCCATCGAAGATGCCGATCTTGCCCTTGGGAGGCAGCATGCGCCAGTAGCGCCACATGTGGGGCCGCTCGCGCTCCTCGTCCGAGGGATCGTCCAGACCGATGGTCTGGATGTGGCTCGGGTCCATCCACTCGTTGAGGGTGTTCACGGTCTCGCTCTTGCCCGCGCCGTCGACGCCCGCCACCAGCAGGATCACGGGGAACCCCTTCGCCGCGGCCAGGTCGAACTGGGCATCCAGGAGCGCCTCCCGGAGGGCCGGCACCTCCTGCTCCCACACCTCCTTGGAAATCCTGTGGCCGAGCTCCGCGGATTCAAACATGGGATGCCTCCCGGATCGATACTGCCACTTCGGCCCCGTGCACCCCAATGGCTCATTTCCGGCCAGGTCGCGCCCAAGGGAATGGAGGCTCCTCAGTAATCGTTCGCCAGATCCCCCGCCCGCGCCTGCTTCTCGAAGGGCTGGAACACCTCGGCCCCGGCCGACTGGGCGATCCACTCAGCCACGCGGATGCCGTCCACCGCGGCACTGGTGATGCCTCCGGCGAAACCGGCGCCCTCACCGCACGGATAGAGGCCCGGGTGCGACACGGACTGTCCATCCTCGCCCCGCAGGAGCTGGATGGGACTGCTGGTGCGGCTTTCAATGGCCAGCAGGATGGCCTCGCGGCTGGCGAAGCCGTGCAGCTTCCGGTCGAAGACCGGCAGGGCCCCCGCCAGCTGCTCTTGCACGAAGTCCGGCAGGCAGGTGCGCAGGTCGGCCGCCACGGCAAAAGGTTTGAAACTGGTGCGGGGAAGCTGGCCCGTGGCGCGTCCCTTGAGGAAATCCTGCACGGCCATGGCCGGGGCGCCGTAGGTCTCCCCGGCGGCGCGGAAGGCCGCCTGCTCCCAGGTCCGCTGGAAGTGCATGCCCGCCAGGAGGTGGTCGCTGCCGAAATCCGCCGTGTTCACCTTGGCCACCAACCCCGAGTTGGCGAAACCCGAGTCCCGCTTCTCGTTGCTCATGCCGTTCACCACCACGCCGCCGGGCTCGCTGGCGCACTGGATCACCTCGCCGCCCGGGCACATGCAGAAGCTGTAGGCGGCGCGGTTCAGCCCGAAGTTGCAGACCAGCTTGTAGTCGGCGGCGGGGAGCGATGGATGCCCGGCGCTGGGCCCGTACTGGGCCCGGTCCACCAGCTCCTGGGGATGCTCCACCCGCACGCCCATGGCGAACGGCTTCTGACGCATGGCCACGCCGTGGCGGTGCAGCATCTCGAAGGTGTCGCGGGCGCTGTGGCCCGGGGCCAGTACCAGCGCCTCGCAGGGGATCTCCTCGCCGCCCTCCAGCACGGCGGCGCGGATCCGGCCCCGGTCGTCGAAGCGCACATCCACCAGCCGGGCCCGGAACCGGTACCGTGCCCCCCGGGCCTCGGCGTCCTTCCGGATGAGCACGGCGCAGCGGCGGATGACATCCGTGCCCACGTGGGGCTTCGCCAGGTAGAGGATCCGGCAGTTCGCGCCGAAGCGCACGAACGTCTCCAGCACGTAGCGGGTGGCGGGGTGGCCGATGCGGGTGGTGAGCTTGCCATCACTGAAGGTGCCCGCGCCGCCCTCGCCGAACTGGGCGTTGGCCTCGGGATCCAGCACCGCGTCCTTCCAGAGGCCCGCGATGGCCTTCACCCGCTCGCCCATGGCCGGTCCCCGCTCCAGGACGACGGGCTCGATGCCATAGTCCAGCAGCCGCAGGGCGCAGAAGGTGCCGGCGGGGCCGCTGCCCACGATCACGACGCGAGGCTTGCGCGGTGGCTGCGCCACCGCGTGGGGCGCTGCGGGCGGCGCAGGTTCGATTTTCAGGCCACCCGGCAGGGGGCCCAGTTCGAGGGGGCGGTCGGACTCGAAGCTGATGGACGTGAGGAAGCGGATGGCCCCCTTGTGTCGGGCGTCCAGGCTGCGGCGTTCGAGGACCACATCCCGGTACTCCACGGCCCAGCCCCCCAGCGCATGGGCCAGGGGCTTCGCCAGATCCAGCGCCTCCTCGCCCAGGTCTAGCGGCAGGTTCGAGAGCAGGTAGCGCATGGTCGCCTCGGCGGAAGGAGTCCACGGGACTCAAGGCCTGGGTTTTAGGTTAGCGCCTACAACTGGCCAACAACTGGATGACAACCGCAACCTTCGAAATTTACGCCACCGAACCAGCGGCAGCGGCTCGGTAGATGTTCCTTGCCAGGATTCACGAGAGAAATGATTACCTCTCGCATGCTTGATTCGTATGAAAGGGAATCAACACGACTTCAACCCGGGCGTGGATAACACCATGATCAGAATGAAACCGAATCATTCATTCACAAATCGAGTCACTGACTCAACCCAATCCAAAAAGTTACGTTGTTCCACGATTCTCTGAATCTCGACACCATTGACCGCTATGAATCCTTTATTAGGCCTATTGGTAGGGCCAAATTTGCGTTCTATTCAGACAATGTCCATGGCATGACGGGTGAGTCGACATTTTGGTTGGTAAACCACGTTGCTGCATTTCTTAGTGCCATGCTGGCCCAGCAGGACATGAACCAATAGATTTTTAAAGCATGAGTTCCGTTCATCCCCAGAACCATCTTGCACTCCCGTCTTGGGGGTTCGGTTCCAGAGGCGTCCTGGATTCGGACCATGCCCACCACCGGGACGTTCTGCCTTCGATTTGAAGGAGTGGTTCCTTCAACATGATCGAGCCAGGGGTCACATTCATCGCATAAACATCTATTAAACATTGAAATAATTATTGATATTTATTTGGCTTGAATGCTGCTCAATCAAACGGTCTGGCACGTTGCCATAAAGCATGGTGAATCTTCCGGGCCCCATCCAGACGATCACCACCGGGAATTGGACATTAGCTTATGCCTTCGAAAGCTTATCTATCCAGCACCAGCGTTTCGTTCCCGTACGCCTCCCCCGCCGTCGTCCGGAGAGGTCCGGAAGCGGCGGTCCCGACCACCCTTCGGATCCTGCCTATGGACTGGCCGGCGCTCACGATCAGCCCGCCAGCCTCCCTCAGAGCCGACGAGGGGCTTTGACCCTTCGGACTCTATTTTTGACGCGAAATCCGCCGGACACACCCAACGGGGTTTGGACCGCGCTTCCTTCAACAGCAGATGAAAGGAACCACAACATGAATAACCTTCGGAAGCATCTCTCCTCATGGTTAGTCGGGACAGCCGTCCTGCTCGCCGCCATGTCGCCGGCAGAGGCCCAGGTGCCCCTGGGTGCAGCCGCGCCCTTCGCGATCCTGGGCGGAACAGCGGTTACCCTGACGGGCGGGTCCGTGACCGTCGGCGACGTAGGCGTCTTTCCTGGCATCGCTTACACCAACACTGGCGATCTGGTCTCGGGTGCGGTGCCCCCCGCAACTGATGCGGCCGCGGTCCTGGCGCAAGCGGACTTCCTCGCCGCCTACGCGACGCTCCAATCGGAGTCGGCCACCTGCATCGCGACCCCAGGCAATCTGTCCGGCCTGACCCTGCCGCCCGGCGTCTACTGCCTCGACGCTGTGGCCAAGGCGGGTACCTTGACCCTCAACGGGCCTTCGACCGGCGTCTGGGTGTTCCTCGTCAATGGGGCGCTCACCGCCACCGATTTCTCCGTGGTCATGGCCGGGGGTGGGGTGCCGTGCAACGTCTTCTGGGCTCCGAGCGCCGCCGTGACCATCACGACCTCGGCGTTCAAGGGCAACATTCTCGCAGGTGACCCCATGGGCGGTTCCATCACCATGACGGCCAGCACCCTGGCGGGCCGGGCCTTGGCGAACGTCGCCATCACCATGACCGGTGGCAGCGTCATCGGTTGCCAGGCGCTATCGGCCCCTCCTTGCGATTGCACGCACTCCGGCGAGGGTGATAAGGATCACGACAAGGACGGTCACGACAAGGACGGCCATCGCGACAGGGACGGTAGGGGCGACAAGGACGGCCATGACGGAAAGGATGGCCATGGCGACAAGGATGGCCACAAGTAGGCCTTCCAGCCGCCGGTAAAAGAAATCAGTCCCGAATGGAACAAGGCCCCTCCCACTTCCCGCTGATCAATCAGCGTAAGTGGGAGCGCCTTCGTGTCCGTAGGGGCACCTTGAATCCTGATCCGGGTTTTCCATCGGGATCCGACCCATACTCTGCTGTGAAGGCGAGGACACCGTGGGCGATTCCGACTTGAGCCGTGTGGTGGTAGCCGGGGGCACGGGCCTGGTGGGGCGGGCCCTGGTGAAGGCGCTGCTGGCCCAGGACGCCGAGGTGGTGGTCATCACGCGGCACCCGGGTTCGACGGTCCTTCCTGCAGGAGCCAGGGCCCAGGGCTGGGATCGACTGGCCGAGGCGCTGGAGGGATCGGATGCCGTCTTCAACCTCGCGGGGGAGGGCATCGCCGACCGGCGCTGGAGCCCTCGGCGGAAGAAGGCGCTCCTCGAAAGCCGTGTCGGCACCACCGAGGATCTCGTCGAGGGCCTCCGCGCCTGCGGCCACCGTCCCGCGGTGCTGGTGAACGCCTCGGCCATCGGGTACTACGGCGCCCAGGACGACACACCGGTGAGCGAGTTGACGCCGGCGGGCAAGGGTTTCCTCCCGGAGGTCTGCATGGCCTGGGAGGCCGCCGCCCTCCCCGCGCGGGACCTGGGCGTGCGGGTGGTGCTGCCACGCATCGGCGTGGTGCTGGCCCGTGAGGGTGGCGCCCTGCCGAAGATGGCCCTGCCCGTGCGGATGTTCCTGGGCAGCCGCCTGGGGAGCGGGCACCAGGGCCTCAGTTGGATCCACCGCCACGACCTGGTGTCGCTGTTTCTCGAGGCCGCCCGGAATCCCGCCTGGGAAGGCCCCTGCAACGCCACCGCCCCCGAACCCGTCAGCCAGGAGACCTTCATCCGGGCGCTGGCCAAGCGTCTGCACCGCCCCCTGCTGCCGGTGCCCGGCTTCCTGACCGATGCCGCCCTCCGGCTTCTGTTGGGGGAGATGGGGCGGGATCTGCTGCTGCGGGGCGCCTACGTCCACCCCATGAAGGCCGAAGCGCAGGGCTTTGCCTTCCGCTACCCCACGCCCGAGGAGGCCCTGGAGAACCTGCTGTAGGCTTTGATGGATGCCCCTCCCCAGGTCCACCCATCCCATGTCACGCGTGCTGCTGCTGGATCATTTCGATTCGTTCACCTTCAATGTGGCCCATGGGCTGGGCTCCGCTGGCGCGGAGGTGCAGGTGCTGCGCGTGGACGCTGGCTCCGTGGATGAAATGGCCGAAATGGAAGCGGATTTGCTCGTGCTTGGCCCGGGTCCCGGTCATCCCGAGGAGGCCGTCCTGGCACGGGCCCTGGTCCTGCGGCTTGCAGGCAGGCTGCCCATCCTCGGGATCTGCCTGGGCCATCAGATCCTTGCTCTGGCCTTTGGCGGCCGGGTGGGGCCCGCCCCTGAACCCGTCCATGGGAAGACTTCGCGCATCCACCACGACGGTCGGGGGCTCTTTGCGGGGCTGCCGGATCCACTGGACGTGGGCCGCTACCACTCCCTGGCCGTCACGGAGCTGCCCGAAACGATCGAGGGCTGCGCCTGGACCGAAGATGGCACCCTGATGGCCCTGCGTCACCGCAGCCTGCCCATTGCGGGCCTCCAATTCCACCCGGATTCCTTCCTCACGCCCCAGGGCGGTGAACTGCTGCGCCATGCCCTCACGCTGGGTCACTGAACACTGGAGTTCGGGCCCGGGCACCCTGGACCCGGGCGAACGCCTGGCCCACCCGCCCCGGGTCCCCTTCACCCTGCTCCACGGGGAGGGGCGCTTCGTGGTGTGGGCGGAAGCGCCCCTGGCCCATCTGGGGGTGGAGGATCTGGCCGACCTTCACTGGGAGCGCACGGGGGAGGCCCCGCCCCTGATGCCGGATCTCCTCGGCTTCGTGGCCTACGAATACGGCTACCGGCTGGATGCCAGCCTCCCGTCGGCCCCGCCCACGGGGGATCCCATCCCGGACCTCCGCTTCACCCTCTACGCCCGGATCCTCGTGGCGGATCGGGCCACCGGACGCGTGTACCGCGCCGTCCGGACCCTTCCTCCCGAAGTCGAGGCCGCGCCCCCCGCCCTGGGGCAGGGTTCCTTCCGGGCCCGCAAGGTGGGAGACACCGATACGCCGGAGGAATACGCCGCCAAGGTCGCGCGGATCCAGGAGGAGATCGCCCGAGGCAACGTGTACCAGGTCAACCTCTCACGGCAGGAGTCCTGGGCGGTCCAAGGGGACCTTGCGGAGCTGGCCCGCCGGCTGCACGCGGCCAATCCCGCCCCCTATTCGGCCCTGGTGGCGGATCCAGCCTTCGTGCTGCTCTCCAGCAGCCCCGAATCCTTTCTCCGCTGGGGGCAGGGACGCCTTCACAGCCGGCCCATCAAGGGCACCGCCCCTCGCCATGGGGATCCCGCACGGGATGAGGCCCTGGCCCGGGAACTGTTCTCCAGCGCCAAGAACCGCTCCGAATTGGCGATGATCGTGGATCTGCTGCGCAACGATCTGGCGCGACTCTGCCTCCCGTCCACCGTTCGGGTTCAAGGTTTTCCGATCCTGGAATCCTATGCGAATGTCCACCACCTGGTGGCCGAGGTCGAGGGGACCCTGGCGGGCCCACCCCGGCTGGAATCCCTGCTCGCCGCCCTTTTCCCGGGCGGATCCATCACGGGCTGCCCCAAACTGGCGGCCATGGGATTGATCCGTACGCTGGAGCCCGCGCCCCGCCGCATCTACTGCGGTGCTCTGGGCTGGATGACCCACGACCTGGCCGCTGGCGAATGGGCGCTGCCCATCCGCACCGCCTGGGCCGCGAACGGCCTGCTGCGGTTCGGCGTGGGCGGCGGCGTGGTGTGGGACTCGGTGCCACGGGACGAGTATGAAGAGACCCTGCACAAGGGCAGGAGCCTGGTCCAATGCTTGAACTCGTGACCGGGAGGACCGTCGACGTCGCCGATTCGGAGGCTCGACATGGCTGGGGCTGTTTCGAGACCCTCCGCGTGGAGAACGGCCTCCCTTGCTGGCTGGAGCGCCACCTGGCCCGGCTGGCCGGTGGGTGTGCCTTCCTGGGCCTCGAGCCTCCGCCGCCCCCCGAGGCCGTCCGGGCCTTCCTGGTGGGCCCCCCGCGCCCCGAGCCTGACGTCAGTGGCACCCTCCGGCTGATCGCCGTGGATGGCTGCCTGCGGGTGCGCCTCGATGGGCGACCGGCCCCGCCTGACGAGCCCATCCGTGCCTGCCTTTCGGCCCGCGTGACCCGCTGGGCCGCCTCGCCCTTGAACCGTTTCAAGACCCTCAGCTACCTGGAGAATCGACTGCTCCAGAGGGAGGCCGTCAGCCAGGGCGCCTTCGAATCCCTGGCCCTCAACGAATCGGGTCATCTGACGGACGGGGGCCGCAGCACGCTCCTGCTCCGACGGGGCGGACGCTGGCTCACCCCGCCCGTGGAGGATGGCGCGCTTCCGGGCATTGCCCGGGGTCTGCTGCTCGAGGCAGGGCTGGTGGAGGAAGCCAGCCTCCGGCCCGGCGAGCTCTCCGGAGCCGAAGGCGCAGTGCTGGTGAACGCCCTGCGGGGGGTGATGGTGCTGGAGGAAGTGGTCGGCTGGTGCCGCTGGACGGGCATTCCCGCAGGGGTCGACGGCCTGCGGCGGGTGTTGAACGAGCCACCTCGGGCGTGACCCGCTCCTTCAGCCTTCTTTCTCGAGCATGCCGAAGCGGGCCACGGGGGGACCCGCTCCGCACGCCGAAGGCGGGCGGGAGGGCCATCCCTGCGGATGGCCCGTTCGCGGGCGGCCAGGTGGATCGTGAGCCCGCTTCAGCCTTCTTTTTCGAGCATGCCGAAGCGGGCCACGATCCGCTTCTCGCCGGCCTCGGCGAAGCGCACGGTGTAGGTCAGGCCCTCGCCGCTGCCGGTACTGGCGACGATGACGCCCCGGCCGAACCGGGGGCTGCGGACGCGGGTGCCGCCGGGCCAGGCACCCGCCGCCGGACGCGCCTCGAGCTCCGGTTCCGGGAAGCGCGCCCCTTCACCGGCTTCAGGCTCCGGGGTGGGCTCCTGCGGGCCCCGCACGCGGTCGAAGAAACCCCGGATGCGCTGGAGTTCCGTGGCCACAGAGGCTCCCCCGGGCGCGCGGGTGAAGGAGCTGCCGGGCCGGATGCCTTCGCCCGCCTGGTACAGTTCCGTGCCCCAACGGATGGGGGTCTGCAGGGCCTCGGGGGGAATCTCCCGCAGGAACCGGCTGGGCATGCCCAGCATCTCGGTGCCCATGATGCGGCGGCGCCGGGCCGCGGTGAGCGTGAGCCGCCGCTGGGCCCGGGTGATGGCCACGTAGAAGAGGCGCCGCTCCTCCTCCAGGCCCTCGGGCGTCTCGCGGGCGTTGCGGTTGGGGAAGACCTCCTCCTCCATCCCCACCACGAAGACATGGGGGAACTCCAGCCCCTTGGCGCAGTGGATGGTCATGAGGCTGAGCTGGGCGCTCTCTTCCAACTGATCCGCGTCCGCCGCCAGGGTGATGCGATCCAGGAATTCGGCCAGGCGCAGGCCCAGGGCCTCGGACTCGGCGGCGGCGCTGAGAAACTCCTCCAGGTTGCGGATGCGGCTCTCGGACTCCAGCGTGGCCTCGTCCTCCAGGCTCTGGAGGTAGCCACTCTCCTGCAGCACCCACCGCACCATCCCCGCCAGGCCCTGCGCCTCGCGCTCGCCTGCGGCCCGGTGGAACAGGTCCAGGAACTTTCCCAATTCGCGCTGGGCCCGGCCCTTCAGCTCGCCCCGCCGCAGCAGCAGGCCAAGGCCCTCCAGGGGCGTTCCGCCCTCCGGGATGGCGGCCTCGATCTTCCCCAGGGTCGTGGGGCCCACGCCCCGGGTGGGCGCGTTCACGCAGCGGCGGAAGCTCACGAGATCGAAGGGATTCGACACCAGCCGCAGGTAGGAGATGAGGTCCTTCACCTCCTGCCGTTCGTAGAATTTCACCCCGCCCACCAGCCGGTAGGGCAGGTTCACGGCGCGCAGGGCCTCTTCCAGCTGCCGGGACTGCCAGTTGGCCCGGTAGAGCACGGCCGCCTTGGTGTCGGGCTCGCTGTGGCGGAGATCCAGGACGCGCTGCACCACCCACTCGGCCTCCAGGCGCCCCTCGTCCGCCAGCTTGAAGGTGATGGATTCGCCGTGGCCCAGGTCGCTCCACAGCGTCTTGCCCAGGCGCTGGGAATTGTTGGCGATGACCGAACTGGCCGCGTCGAGGATGCGCTGGGTGCTGCGGTAGTTCTGCTCCAGCTTGATCTGCACCGCCTCCGGGAAATCCTGCTGGAAGTCCAGGATGTTGCGGATGTCCGCGCCCCGCCAGCCGTAGATGGAGTTGTGGGTCACCAGGCCGTTGGCGATGAAGGTGTGGACGCCCTCCACATCCAGGTCGTGGACGGTGGAGCTAAGCCGGATCCGCGCCACATCCACCACGAGGTCGCAGCCACCCGTCCCGTCGAAGATCGCCATGCCCGGCTTCACGTTGCAGGCCGGAAGGAAGGGAAGGCTGTTGGCCTCGCGCTTCGGATTCGCCCCCAGGCGGGCCTGGAGCAGGATCTCCGCGTCCAGGTGCTTCCGGATGCGGTCGGCCATCCGCCGGACGTCAGGAAAGGAGGCCGCGCAGGTCTCCATGCGCCAGCTCCGGGAACCAGCCCGGGCCGCCCGTACGGAAAGCCCCAGTCCCTCCAGCATCCGGCGTCCCTCCGCATCCTGCCCCGAGATGGAGATGCGGTGCATGGGGCGCCGCCCGCGGCGGTCCCCGCAGAGGGTCAGAATCACCTGGCGGCGCAGGCCCGCGGCAGCCTGGGCCCGGTGGTGGGGGGCTTCCACCGCCATGCCGAGGTCTAGCAACAGCCGCTCTGCGCTGGAATCCGAGTCCACCGACTGGAACACCCGGCGCAGCGCCTCGGCGTCGTGGACCAGTCCCTTTTCCGACCGGCCCCGGCGGGGCACGAAGGGCAGGGTTGGAAGCTGGTATTGCAGGGACCAGATCTCCTCCTGGAGCCGGGCCTCCTGCTCAGTCGCATGGGTGGTGAGTACCCAGAGCTCGTCCGCGTGTTCCTGCCGGGCCCGCTGGAGGAAGCCCACGACCGGCTTCACCTGGCCCCGCGTGTGCGTCTGGCTGGTACCCAGCCGCCAGCCCACGCCCTGCTTGTGCATCAGGTAGACGAAGTGCATCTGGGGAGTGACCCCAAGCCGGTAGCCCGCAAAATGGATGTGCTCCGGCGTGCTGGCGAGGGTCCGCCCCGACGCCGTCGTGATCCGGATCCCGGCCCCCTTGCGCTCCCGGACGGCGATCCGCTGGACCGTGGCCTCCCTGAAGTCCCCGCTCCCGAAGGCCGCTCGCACGCGGTCCCCGGCACGAATCTTCTCGATGGGTGCCTCGGTCCCATCGGCCAGGAGGATCCGCGTCCCCCGGGCGAGGCACTGGTCCTCGTCGCCCACTACGCAGAGGTTGTGGTGCTTCCGGGCGAGGTGCTGCACCAGCAGGTACTGGGCCCGGTTGGTATCCTGGTACTCGTCCACCAGGATGTAGCGGAAGCGATCGCCGTAGGCCGTCTGCAGAACGGGATCCCGGAAGAGCCGCTCGGTGTAGAGCAGCAGGTCGTCGAAGTCGCAGGCCCGGTGGTTCCGCAGGCCCTGCTGGTAGAGGGCGTAGGCGTCGAGGACCTTGCGGGTCCAGGGGTCCAGGGCCTCTTCCTTCGCCTCCTCCGGCAGCAGGCAGCGGTTCTTGAAGTCGGAGATCAGCTCCAGCACCTTCTTGGGATGGAACTGCTTCTCGGGGAGGCGCAGCTCCGCCAGCACCTGCTTCATCAGGCTCTTCTGGTCCGAGGGGTCGAAGATGACGAAGTCGCGGCCCACAGGCGTGCGTTCGCCCTCCCGGCGCAGGATCCGCGTGCAGAAGCTGTGGAAGGTGCTCACCCACATCTGGGAGGCGGGCACCGAGACGAGGCGCTGCACCCGCTCCCGCATCTCCTCGGCGGCCTTGTTGGTGAAGGTCATGGCCAGGATGGAGCCCGGATGGACCCCCTCCTCCTCGATGAGCCAGGCGATGCGGCGCGTGATGACCGTGGTTTTCCCCGAGCCCGCGCCCGCCAGGATGAGCAGGGGGCCGTGGGCATGGCGCACCGCCTCCTGCTGGGGGGCGTTCAGGTTCTGCAGCAGGGGGTGATCGGAAGGGTCGGGGGCGGGGCCGGGCATCCAGTCATCCTACCGGGCCCTCAGGGCTAGGGTCTGTTTTCAAAGTGGGGTGTGGCCGCGCAAGGGGCGCCGCCCAAGCGAGGCAAGGAAAGCGACGATGGCGATAGCGGTTCCTATCGACGAGGAGCTTGACGCAGGATCGCGCCGGGCGCCGCCCCTTGCCCTCCGGGACGTCGCCCAGCCGCACCCCTGGCTGCGTTGGCGGCCTCGAACGATGTCCCGCATCGCCCTTCGGCCCCCGCCTTCCCATGGGCGCGGCTGGACGGCGTCGCGGCTCGCATCCACTTTGAAAACAGACCCTAGGGCGCGATGGCCTTCCCCTTCTGAGCCTTGCGGAGGACGTCCGTCACCATCCGGTTGGCATCCTGCTCACTCAACTTGCCCTTGAAAGCGGGCATCCTCCACCCGAAGAAGAGGCCCTTCCGGATGGTCCGGGCCATGTCGGCGTCGGTCTGGTTCGCCATCTTGGCGGCATTCGTGAAGTCGAAGCCCTTCAGCTTCTTCCCGTCGGCGCCAAGAGCCGATCCGTCCACACCGTGGCACTTGACGCAGTTCTGCTGGAAGAAGGCCCGGAGTTCGTCGGTGGATTTCGCGGAGGCCTGAGCCGCCAGACCGGCACCGGCCAGGAACAGGGGAAGGAGGATTGGGACGCGCACGGCCACCTCATGAGGAAGGAACAGGTTCCAACATGCATCCGGACGCGCAGTATGCAAGGACAACACAGAGCGACAACGTGAATTCAGCGACGCTTCCTCAGGATCATGGGGCGGATCACCTCCACGACCATCCGCCGGGCCTCGGCCTCGGTCAGCTGGGTGCGAAAGGCGGGCATGGCCCCGGCCCCTTCCCGGATGGCCCGGGCCAGGTCCGCATCGGGAACCTTGCCCAGGGCCCGGGTCTCCCCGAAACCCCGCGCGCCCAGGCGAATCCCGCCCGCCCCCCGGCCCGTGCCGTCGGGGCCGTGGCAGACCGCGCAGCGGGCCGCGAAGAACCGCTTCAAGTCCCGCTCTTCCGCCCGGCCAGGAGCGGCTGCCAGAAGGAGCAGCAAGGCGGCAAGGCAGCGGCGCACGGTCTTCCTCCGCCAGGAAGCTACCACGGGTCCCGCCGGGTTCGTTAGGCTGGGAGCAGGCTCCCGTGGCGGAATGGCAGACGCGGCGGACTTAAAATCCGCTGG
>JAJZQW010000044.1 GCA_021802985.1 Acidobacteriota bacterium
ATCCCGGCATCCGCTGCGCGCTGGTCACTTCCCCCGAGCACGCGGCACTGGCCCGGCAGCACAACGACGCGAACGCCATCGCTTTCGGCCAGCGGCTGACGGATCCGCTCAAGGCGGAATACTACCTCAAATTGTTCCTGGATACACCCTTTGAAGGAGGGCGCCACCAGGGACGGGTGGACAAGATCGAAGGCGGGTGCCGCTGATGCGAGGACAATCCGAACTCCGCCCCCTGGCCATGGAAACCGGCATTCAGCTTCATGCCCATGGTTCCTGCCTGGTAAAACTCGGCCGCACCCACGTCCTTTGCGCCGCCAGCCTGGAAGAGAAGGTCCCCGGCTGGATGAAGGGCCGGGGGACGGGCTGGCTCACGGCGGAGTACGGGATGCTGCCCGCGGCCACCCACAGCCGAACGGACCGGGAGGCCGCGAAGGGCAAGCAGCAGGGTCGCACCGTGGAGATCCAGCGACTCATCGGCCGCAGCCTGCGGCAGGCCGTGGACCTGGCGGCCCTGGGGGAGCGTACCCTCACCATCGACTGCGATGTGCTCAACGCCGATGGCGGTACCCGCTGCGCCGCCATCACCGGTGCCTGGGTGGCCGTGGCGCTCGCCCTGCGGGCCCGGGGCCTGGACGCGGCCCTGGTGCGCCAGGTGGCGGCCGTGAGCGCAGGGATCGTGGCGGCGGGGGAGGGTCGTCGGGGTACCCTGCTGGACCTGGAATACGAAGAGGACCACCTGGCCGCCGTGGACTGCAACCTGGTGGTGGCCCAGCCCACCGCCGGGGGCGCGGCGGATCTGGTGGAGTTCCAGGGCACGGGGGAGGGCCGCCCCTTCAGTCGCGCCGAGGCCGAGGCCTTGATGGATCTGGGGCTGGCGGGCTGCGAGCGCCTGATGGCTGCCCAGCGCGAGGCCCTGGGATGAGTCGCGGGGCGCTGCTGCTGGGCCTTCCGGCCCTGCTGGCGGCCCAGGCCCCGGTACCAGCCACGATCCAGAATCCGCCGACCCTCCGCCGTTTCGAGGTGAAGGTGGAGCTGCCGGACATGCTCTTCCGCTTCGCCCCGCGGGTGGAGGTGCCCGGTCTCCCGAAGATTGCCCTCGTGCTGAGCGGCGGCGGTGCGCGGGGCCTGGCGGAGATCGGCGTCATCCAGCGGCTGGAGGAAGTGGGCTACCCGCTGGGCAGCGTCACGGGCACCAGTGCCGGCGCCCTGGTGGGATCCCTCGTCGCCAGCGGCTTCTCGGGCCAGGAAATCGAGGACCTGTTCCGCCGCCTGGACCTGAGCCGCATGGTGCTGGATCCCCTGGTGCGCAACCCCGGGGAGACCCTGGAAGAGCAGGAGGACCACAGCCACACCTTCATGTCCGGCGAGTACGACCGGGGCCGGTTGATCTTCGCCCAGAGCCTGCGTTCAGGCGCGGAGCTGCAGCGCGTGCTCCAGGCCCTGCTGACGCGGGCAACCTTCTTTTCGAGGGGGGACTTCGACCGGCTCCGCCTGCCGCTGCGCGTGCTGGCCACCAACCTGGAGACGGGGAAGGGACGGGTGTTCGCCAGGGGCGATTTGGCCGAGGCGGTGCGGGCCTCCATGGCCATTCCGGGCGTCCTGCGTCCGGTCATCATCGATGGCCAGCAGTACGTGGACGGGGCCCTGGTGGAGAACCTGCCGGTGGGGGTGGCGAAGGAGGCCTTCCACCCCGATCTGGTGCTGGCCGTGGATGTCAGCACGCCCCTGGAGCAGCAGCCCTCCAGCAACTTCTTCTCGGTGGCGGCCCGCAGCCTGGATCTGGTGGTGGAGCGCCGCCAGTGGGAGAGCCGCACCCAGGCGGATCTGCTCATCCGGGTGGACGATCCGAACGCGCCCTTCCTGGACTACGCGGGCCTGCTTCCGGAACTGGTGGGCAAGGGCCGGCGCAAGTTCGACGCGGTGCAGGCCGCCTTCCACGAGCGGCTCCGCAAGGCCATGGGGGGGGAGGCGATCCTTCCGGTTCACGGGATCGGGTACGTGTGCGCCGAGCCCGTACCGGACGGCATCCTGAGTCTGCAGGCACGGTTCCTCCCCGCCACCCGACCCCTGCGTGAGCAGGATGCCCTGACCTTCCTCCAGCAGGTGCTGGTGCATGGGCAGGCCCGGACGGCCTGGGCGGATCTGGAACCGGGACCGGAGGGTTCCCGCCTGATGATCCACCTGGAGCTGTTCCCGCCGGTGAAGGTGGTGGAGATCGATTCGGCCCCTGCCTGGCGGCCGAGGATCGAACGGGCCTTGGCGCTCCGCATGCCCATGGGGGAGCGATTCAACCCCGAGGCCTTCGGAGGCTTCCTCAGCGAATTGATCTACAGCCTCGTGATGGACGATGCCCCGCTCGTGGACGTGCGCGGATCGGGCTTCGATCCCGCCACGGGGGTGCTCAAGGTGGTGGTCCGGGAGGCCCGGCTGGACCATGTGGCGGTGAGCCCCTCCGAGGGGCGTTCCGTGGCGGCGAAACCCCTCCTGCGCCTGCTTGCACCCCTCGAAGGGGCCCCGCTGCGGATGGACCTCCTGCAGAAGCGGCTGTCCCTGGCCGAGCACCGGGCCCACCTTGAACGGCTGCGGATCCAGGTGGTACCCGAGGGGGGCCTCGACGGTGCGTTCGACCGGGCGCAGCTGGTGGTGACGCCCCTGCCCCTGCCCACCCACCGGCTGGACCTTTCCCTGGGCTTCGAATCCAACCTGGGGGGCCAGATGGGCCTGGTCTACCGGGGGCTGGACCTGGGGTTCCAGGGAACCGAGGTGGAGCTCGGCGCCGCCAGGAACCGGCTCCAGGAGCAGGCCGCCCTCGCCATTCGGCGGCCCTTCGGCTTCGCCCCCGGGGAAGGGGTGGAACTGAGGGGGAGCGTCTGGCGACAGCGGCTGGAGGATCCCCTCGCCTGGCGCGTCCCCGAACTCCAGACGGGGCAGCCGGATTCCCAGATGACCGCCTCCGATCTGGAACTCCGCGGCTACGTCCGCTTCGGCAATCTGGGCACGGGCAAGGCCACGCTGGATCTGGGCCACCGGAGCGTCGACTACCTGGGGGCGGGACAGACCCGGAGCCGCACGGAGGATACGGCCCTCCTCAGTGCCGAGTGGGACAACTACGACCAGCACACCATGCCCCGGGAGGGCCTGCTCCTGCGCACCCGCTATGGAGCAGGCGAGGCCGAACCCTCGTTTGCTCCGGGCGGTTCCTTCCGCCTGGCCTATGTCCGGGCCCGCGGCCTGCAGATCCTCGGGGAGCACCTGGGGGCCGACCTGGACATGGAATGGGGCTACGGCCGCCGTCTGCCCCTGGACCGCTGGTGGCCCCTGGGCGGGCCGGGCTTCGTGCTGGGGAGCGATTCCCTCGGCTTCCTGGCCCCGAACTTCGCCGTCGCCCGGGTGGGGCTGCCCATACGTTTCGACGGGGGCCTGGGCTTCACCCTGGAACTGGAGCCCCGGTTCGACTTCGCCCAGATGGCGGCGGAGGCCGGCGGACTCTGGCGGAACGAGTCGCGGCTTCAGGCCCACGGCGCCGGGATCCTGCTGCGGACGACCCTGTTCAACCTCTACTACGTGGAACTGTCCTACGGCTTCCTGCGGCTGGACGGGCCAGGCTTCCACCAGCCAGCGTCGGGGCGCTTCAACCTCACCATCGGCAGTCAGCCCTTCGACCTCTGGCGCCGCCGCTGACAGGGGGCTGGAACCCGGGAGCGGGTGCATCTGTGACGCCCTCCACAGACCGCTCCCAGGCGCCGGACCGCTGCCGCCTGATACCCTGGAGTGCTGGAATTCCCTCCGCTCCTTGACCGAGGCTGCCATGCGCTACCTGCCCTCTTCCCCTGTCGAAGACCGCGCCCTCCTGGACACCATCGGTGTGCAGCGCGCCGAGGAGCTCCTCGTGGGCATCCCCGAGAACCTGCGACTGAAACGGCCGCTGGATCTGCCCCCCCAGGCCTCCGAACAGGAGGTGACCTGGGAGATGCTGCGCATGGCCAACCGGAACACCCGTTTCTGCGCCCAGTTCCTCGGCGCCGGGGCCTACGACCACTTCGTGCCCGCTGCCATCGATGCCATGGTCTCGCGCCAGGAGTGGTTCACGGCCTACACACCCTACCAGCCCGAAATCAGCCAGGGCACCCTGCAGCACATCTTCGAGTACCAGACCCTCATCTGCGACCTGACGGGCCTGGAGGTCACCAACGCCAGCCTCTACGACGGCGGTACCGCCTGTGTGGAAGCGGCGCTCATGGCCGTCCGCGTGCAGAAGAAGCGCAACACCGTGCTGGTGAGCCGCGGCATCCACCCGTTCTACCGCCGCGTGTTGGCGACGAACTTTGCCCCCCACGATGATCTGAAGCTGGTGGAAGTCGGCCTCAAGGATGGCGTCACCGACCTGGCCGATCTGCAGGCGAAGCTCGGTCCCGACGTGGCCGCGGTGCTGGTGGGCTACCCCAACTTCCTGGGTGCCGCGGAAGACCTGACGGCCCTGGCCGGCCCCATCCACGCTGCCGGTGCCCTGCTGGTGAGCGTCACCCAGGAGGCCCTGGCCTTCGGGTGGCTGGAGGCCCCCGGCAAGGCGGGCGCCGACATGGCCTGCGGCGAGGCCATGTCCTTCGGCAACAAGCCCAACTTCGGCGGCCCCTTCCTCGGCTTCCTGGCCGTGAAGGACGCCCACAAGCGCGAGATCCCCGGCCGCGTGGTGGGCCAGACGAAGGATCTGGATGGCCGTACCGGCTACGTGCTGACGCTGACCGCCCGCGAGCAGCACATCCGCCGCGACAAGGCCACCAGCAACATCTGCTCGAACCAGGGCCTCGTGGCCCTGCGCGCCAACATCTTCCTCCAGCTCGCCGGTCCCGAAGGCCTGAAGGGCCTGGCGGAGCAGAACGCAGCCAAGGCCCAGTATCTCCGCAGCCGCCTGCTGGAGCTGCCGGACATGGAACCGGTGCCCGAGGTGCCCTTCTTCAACGAGTTCATCCTGCGCTACACCGGCGACATGGCCATCCTGCAGGAGACCTGCCTGAAGGAGAGCCTGCTGCCGGGCCTGGATCTGGGCCGCTTCTACCCCGAATACCAAGGCTGCATCCTCTGGTGCGCCACCGAGCTGCACAGCCGCCAGATGATCGAGAGCCTCGTCGAGATTCTCGCCCGCGTGCCCAGCGTCGTTGCCTAGGGAGTCAGACATGTTTCTCCGCCAGCGCGAATCCCTCTCCTTCGACCGCTCCGTTCCCGGCAAGCGGGGCATGGATCTCCCCAAACTCGATGTGCCGCCCGCCCGCGACACCCGGCCCGCCCATCTCAAGCGCAGCGGCTTCGACGCCCTGCCGGAACTGAGCGAGGTGGAAGTCATCCGCCACTTCACGCGCCTGTCGAAGTGGAACTATGGCGTGGACGACGGCATCTATCCCCTCGGCTCCTGCACCATGAAGCACAACCCCCGCCTCAACGAGAAGGTGGCCGGCCTGCCGGGCTTCACGGACACCCATCCCATGGCCCCCGAGGCCCTCATCCAGGGCGACCTGGAGCTGCTCTACACCCTGCAAGACTGGCTGAAGGAGATCACGGGCCTCCCCGGTGTCACCCTGCAGCCCAGCGCCGGGGCCGCCGGCGAGCTGACGGGCGTCATGCTCATCCGTGCCTACCACGTGTCGAAGGGCGCCAAGCGCCGCGTCATCCTCATCCCCGACAGCGGCCACGGCACCAACCCCGCCACCGCCGCCATGGCGGGCTATGAAGTGGTGGAGTTGCCCTCCCAGCCCGACGGCATGATCGCCTTCGACGATGTCACCGATCCCGTGAACGGCAAGGTCCGCAAGGGTTTGAGGACCCTCGTGAGCGAGCTGGGCACCGAGATCGCCGGCGCCATGATCACGAACCCCAACACCGTCGGCGTCTTCGAGTACCGCTTCAAGGAGATCTCCGATCTGCTGCACAGCGTGGGCGCCCTGGTCTACATGGATGGCGCCAACATGAATGCCCTTGTGGGCGTGGCGCGACCCGGCGACTTCGGCGTGGACGTCATGCACCTGAACCTGCACAAGACCTTCTCCACGCCCCACGGCGGCGGCGGTCCCGGCGCGGGCCCCGTCTGCTGCGGCGAGCAGCTGCTGCCCTTCCTGCCCGTGCCCGTGGTCGTGCGCAACACTGTGAAGGTGGGCGAGGGCGAGGTGCCGAAGCACACCTACCGCTGGGATTGGGACTGCCCCCAGAGCATCGGCAAGGTGCACACCTTCTACGGCAACTTCGGCATCCTGGTGCGGGCCATGACCTACTGCCTGAGCCACGGCAGCGACGGCCTGCGCGAGGCCACCCTGCGCGCCATCGTGAACGCCAACTACATCCGCGCCCGGCTGAAGGGCGCCTACGCCCTGCACATCGATTCGCCCAGCCTGCACGAGGTGGTCTTCAGCGACACGCTCCAGGCGAAGCACGACGTCCACACCCTGGACATCGCCAAGCGCCTCATCGACCACGGCTACCACCCGCCCACGATCTACTTCCCCCTGATCGTGCCCGGCGCGCTGATGATCGAGCCCACCGAAAGCGAGGACAAGGGCGAGCTGGACGCCTTCTGCGACACCATGCTCGCCATCGCCAAGGAGGTCGAGACGGACCCCGAGGCCCTGCACCAGGCCCCGACCCTCGCCCCCCTGCGCCGCATGGACGAGACCACCGCCGCGCGCAAGCCCATCCTGCGGTGGACGAAGGCCTAGCCCTTTACTTCACCCAGAAACGCGGGCCGCAGGGCCCGCGTTTTTCGTACCCAGTCCTTGAAATCAGCCTCCCTGGTCCATCCTGCAGCCATGCTTCCGCTCCTGGCCCCGCCTTCCCTCCAGATCCCTGCCTCGCCCAGTCCCTCGGCCGCAGACGCTGTGGCCGCTGCCGAGCGGGCCTTTTCGGCCAATGCCGGACGCCTGGGCACACCCGCCGCCTTCATGGCGCATCTCGCCATGACGCGATTCATGTTGGTTCGGCTGGCTGCATGAATATTTACAAAAACCCTCCTAGAGTCAGGACAGGACGGTCACATGGAAGGTGGCGGTTGCGTTGGGATCGTCCAAGCTGCGCACTGTCACTGTGTAGGTTCCGGGGCTGCTGGGTGGGGTGAATACGGCGGACCGTTCGGGCTCGTTGGGCAAGGCTGCATAGGGTTGTACGGTGCCCAAGGGCGCTTCCCATTGGAGGCTTCCCTGATCGGGGTTCATCCGAACATCCAGGTAGATGGGAGTTGCCACGGCCTGAGTGGTATCGGTTCCCTGGGCGAAGGAGAGGCTGATGGGCACCACATGAACCAGAAGGCTTCCCCTGACCAGACCCGTGTCGGAACTGGCTGTGATGGTGACATCACCGTAGGACTGAGGAGCCGTCCAGAGGGCTGAATTCCAGGATTGCGATAGGACTTGGCCAGCGGTCGAGGTCCACAGCATGTAGTTTCCTCCGGGGCCGGTGGAATAGGAGCCATACAAGGAAATCTGCCCTTTTGGCCCCACCGTGGTTCGATTGGCATACACATTAAGGAGCACTGGGGGAGGGGGCTCGGATCCATTTGCACCCGTCTCGTTGAGGGACCCGTGAGTACCCGAGCAGGACAGTAGGAAGAGCAGGCAGAGGCTGGGCGTTTTCCGGATCTTTACAGTCACAGGAACTCCCGGGGGAATGCCTCAGTATATCCATCCCTCCCGGGGGCCGAGGCTTCGAAGCCCGCCTTCAGTCGTGCGGGATGAGGTGGATGGCGGAGGCCTTGAGGAGGGCGGTCACGGCTTCGCCTTCGACCAGGCCCAGATCGGTGCAGGCGTGGCGGGTGACGAGGCTCTCCAGGGGGAAGCCGCAGTCCAGGGTGAGGCGCACCAGGGGCCCCTCGGGAAGGAGCGCGGTGATGCGGCCCCGCAGGCGGTTCCGCGCGGTGCTGGGGCCGGGTTCGCCGCGCTCCACCAGCACGTCCTCGCCGCGGATGCAGACGTAGGCCCGGGTGCCCAGGGAACCCGGATCGGCCGCCAGGATGCGGGCCTCGCCCACGGCCAGGGTGGCCAGGCCGTCCGTCACGTCCACCACGCGGCCCAGCACCACGGTTTCTACGCCCAGGATGCGCGCCACGGTGGGGTCCGTGGGCCGGTCGAAGACCCGCTGGATCTCACCTTCCTGGCAGACCCGGCCGCCATCCATCACCACCAGCCGGTCGCCCAATTGCAGGGCCTCGGCACGGTCATGGGTCACCAGCACCGTAGGCACTTCCAGGCGGCGAAGCACCTGCCGCAACTCCTGACGCAGGCGCAGCTGGGCGGGGCGGTCCAGGGCCGAGAGGGGCTCATCCAGCAGCAGGAGGGAGGGCCGGCGGGCCAGGGTTCGGCCCAGGGCCGCCCGCTGGCGCTGGCCGCCGGAGAGCTGGGCGGGATGCCGGTCCTCCAGGCCCTCCAGGCCCAGAAGCGCGACCAGCTCCGCCACCCGCGCCGTTCGGGCAGCAGCGGACAGTCCTCCCAGTCCGTAGGCCAGGTTGGCGGCCAGGCTGAGGTGGGGGAAGAGATCGTAGGCCTGGCTGAGGAAGCCCAGGTTCCGCGCCTGGGGCGGGAGATGGCGGCCCTTCTCGGCGTCCGCCCAGGCTGTCCCGCCGCAGGTGATGCGGCCCGCATCCGGCCGCTCGAGGCCCGCCAGCAGGCGCAGCACGGTGGTCTTGCCCGAGCCCGAGGGGCCGAACAGCACGGTCACGGAGAACCCCGGAGTAGGGATCTCGAACCGCGCCTCCACGCGCATGCCGTCGGGGAAGCGGCGCTCCGCCGCGCAGGTCAGATGAGGGTCCACGGCTTCCTCTGGGCGCGGCGCAGGCCGTAGGTGAAGGCCAGTACCAGGAAGGAGACGCCCAGCAGCAGCAGCGCCGTGCGGCCTGCGGCGCCGTAGTCCATGGCCTGCACCTGGTCGTAGACGGCGATGCTTACGGTGCGGGTGCGGCCCGGCAGGTTGCCGCCCACCATGAGCACCACGCCGAACTCGCCCAGGGTGTGGGCGAAGCTGAGCACCATGCCCGTGAGGATGCCCGCCCAGGACAAAGGCGCCACCACGCGCAGGAAGGTGCGGGCCCGCGATTCGCCCAGGCACCAGGAGGCCTCGAGGAGGCCGCGGTCCACGGCGGCGAAGGCGGCGGCGAAGGGCTGCACCGTGAAGGGCAGGCTGTAGAGGATGGACGCGGCGAGGAGCCCCTCGAAGGAGAAGGCCAGCGTGTGCCCCGTGAGCGCCTCGTAGGCGCGGCCCACCGGGCTCCGGCTTCCCATGGCCACCAGCAGGTAGAAACCCAACACCGTGGGCGGCAGCACCAGGGGCAGGGCCACCACCGCTTCCACCAGGAACTTCCAGCGCCGCCGGGTGAAGGCCAGCCAGTAGGCCAGGGGCAGGCCCAGGGCCAGCAGCGCCAGCGTGGTGAGGGTGGCGAGACGCAGGCTGAGCCGGATGGCCTCCCAGTCCATCAGCGGCCGTCCACCAGGAAGCCGTACCGCTTCAGGATCGCGACGCCCTCGGGGCCCCGCAGGAAGTCGCGGAAGGCCCAGGCCGCCGCCCGGTCGCGCGTGCGGGTGAGGACCACGCCGCCCTGTTCCAGGGGCGGGTAGGCGTCGAGGGGAAGCTCGAAACGCCGGCCGAGGCCCGACATGGCGGAGGCCTTCACCAGGGAGAGCGCCAGGATGCCGATATCCGCCGCGCCCGTCTGCACGAACTGAGCGGTCTGCGCGATGTTCTCGCCATAGACAAGGCGGGGCCTCACGGCATCCAGCAGGCCCAGCTTCGCCAGGGCCGCCTCTGCTGCCCGGCCGTAGGGGGCGTGGCGGGGATTGGCGATGGCCACTTTCTTCGCGGCCGGATCCAGGAGCGCCTTCAGGCCGAGCCGTTCCAGGGGAATGGGTGAGGCAGCGGGCACCCAGAGGACCAGGCGTCCCCGGCTGTAGCGGAAGGCCGAAGCACGGTCAGCGAGGCCCGCGTCCATCAGCTTCTGCGGATAGGTTTCGTCGGCGGAGAGGAAGAGGTCGAAGGGGGCGCCGTTCACGATCTGTGCATAGAAGTTGCCCGAGGAACCGTAGGTCAGGGCCAGGTCGATGTCGGGGTGCACCTTCGTGAAGGCCGCTTGCAGGTCCACCAGGGCGAACTGCAGATCCGCCGCGGCCGCCACGGAGACCGTGCGCGGGGTCGCGGCCTGGAGGGTCAGGCCCAGGGCGAGGCCCAGCAGGACGGTGAGGGCGGATCGCAGACGCTTCAAGCGGGCTCCCGGGCGCGGCAAGTCGCCACCATGTTCCCAGGAATAGATCGGATCTGCAGGCCCGTCAACGCACCGGGCCCATCGTGGAGATCCGCTTGGTGCAGAGGGCGGAAAGGCTAGGGAAGCTCCAGGGAGGTCCCGCCCCAGCGACTCGCGGCGCGGAGCCGGGCCGCACGGGTGGCGGTGACCAGGAGGAGCGCCGGGAGGCCGATCCATACGGCCTCGGTCCAGAGGGCGGCCAGGAACCGCGTGAACAGTCCCGCGGAGAGCGGGATCGGGGAGACGCCGATGGGCTGCCACACGCAGACGTACCGGGCGTGGGAGAGGGGCCAGAAGGCCGCTACGCCCACACCACCGAGGGTGCAGGCATCCAGCAGCCCGTGGGAGAAGGCGGCCGCGAACATGCAGAGCCAGATCCGGGGGCTCCGCAGATGGGTCCGGAGGCCCAGCAGCATGGCGGCGATGGCGATGAGCGCCGCAGCCGCCAGGGAATGGGTGACCCCCCGGTGGGTGAGGGCATGGCCGTAGGGAAGGTGGAGGAAGGCCGTGAACCAGTCCACGTCCGGGGCCAGCGCGCAGAGGGTGGCGACCACCCAGGTCCGTCGGGGGGCATGGCCGTTGGTGAAGGCGGCGTTCAGGGCGAGGCCGGCGGCGGCGTGGCCGAGGAGCGAAGGCATGGCGGATCCCGTCAGGCAGGGTCGAAGGAGCATCCGGGCCGGTGGGGCGGCGGGGAACTGGAGGGGGCGCATTCGAACCTGCCCACCTCTATTCCAATGCCGGTCAGCGCAATCCGAAAATCCAGAAGCCCTGATTATGGAGGGAGGGGACCGAAACCACAACCAAGGCTGGACGCAGCGACACCATCCCATCGGATTCCAGGCCCGCGCCGGGTGACCAGGCGGGCAGAATAGGAACCCAGGAGCCGCGCCCACGCATGGATCACGAAGCCGCCTTTGCCAAAGCCTTCCTCGCTTCCGAGAAGCGGGCCCGGTTTGTCCAGTTCCTTGCGGACCCCAAGCGGAGAAAGGAGATGCTCGATCGGCTGAATCACGACCTGCCCTACATGCCGGGCTTTGCGACGGGTGTTCCGAGCCATCAGGACTACCCCGATGAGCTGGAGAAGCTGCTCAAGGCCAAGGGGGCGGGTCCCACCTGCCAGGTGATCGCCGATGGACTCAAGGCCGATGGCCGGGAGCTGCCGCTTCGCGAGGCGCTCAACCTCATCTGCATGCACGAACGCGGGGCCATTCTTTCCTGTCTTCCGGGTCGCCTCGCCTACTACAAGCCGGAATCCCCGGGGCAGGGCATCCTCTTTGAGCGGCAGGGTCCATGACGCCTGCCGCTTCGCCCCGCCTGGTTCGGATGGCCCACGATCTGGCCAGGTAGCCTTCCTTCGCCACCCCTCTCTTCGCCGCAGGATCCATGACCGACACGACCCCCCAGGCCCGGGTGATGAAGGCCCTGACCCAGGATGGCCACATCCGCCTCTCCTCCCTGGACGCCAGTCCCCTCTGGGATGGCGTGCGCCGCAGCCACCCCCATCTGGATCCAGGGGCCTGCGCCTGCCTGACGGAGCTGCTGGCGGCGGCGGCCCTGGTGCAGAGCCGCACGCTGTCCGCAGAGCGCCTCCAGCTCCTCATCAAGGGTGCGGGGCGGGCCAAGGCGGTGGTCGCCGACAGCTGGCCCGACGGGACGATCCGGGGGGTGCTGGATGTCCGGGAGGGCGTGGCGGCGGGCCCCTGGATCGCCGGCCCCGGCGTGCTCCAGGTGATGCGTTCCAACGCCGCCGGCCAGCCCTACATCGGGAACCTGCCCCTGGTCGAGGGCGGCATCCAGAACCAGATGGAGTATTACCTCCTGCAGTCGGAGCAGGTGCAGGCGAGCCTTACGCTCTGGTGCGATCCGGGCACGGGCGAGGCCGGTGGGCTCCTCGTGGAGCCGCTGCCCGACTGCCCGCCGGAGCGCCTGGCGCGGCTGGTGCAGGCCATCGAGGGCCTGGAGGTGGTGCCCTTCTGGGAACGCACGCCGGACTTCCTGGCGGACTGGGTGGCCCAGGGCCAGGGCACGGAACGCCAGTCCGAGGCGGACCTGTTCTACCGCTGCCGTTGCAGCCGCGAGGCCCTGCTGGCCACCCTTCGCACGTTTCCCCAGGCGCAGAAAGAGGATCTCTTCCAGGAGCCCGGCCCCCTCGAGGTCCGCTGTGACTACTGCGGGAAGGTCTATGCCATCCCGCGGGAGGAGCTCCTTTCCGAGCCTGGCCACGCTGCGCCCGGGGAGGCCTGATGGGCCCGCGGGTCGCGATCGCTGAGCGGGGGCGCCCCCTGGGCTCCGGCTTCTCCGTGTGGGTGAACTTCCGCCTCATCCCCTTCCTGGGGGCCGGCCTCATCCGGCTCTGGGCCGCCACGCTGCGGGTGCGCCGGGAGGGCTTCGAGGCCGTGGAGGCGCTCGTGGTCCGGGATGAACGCTTCATCCTCAGCTTCTGGCACCGGCGCCTCTTCATGATGCCCCTGGCCTATCCCTTCCAGCGACGCAACGCCCGCGGCGAGCGGCGGGGTGTGGCCATCCTCTCCAGCGACAGCAAGGATGGCGAACGCAGCGCCGCCACCTGGCGCTGGTTCAACATCCACGCCGTGCGCGGCACCGCCAGCGAAGACGGCGCCCGGGCCCTGGTGCGCATGATCCAGGCCGTGAAGCAGGGCTGGGACTTCGGCATCACGCCCGATGGTCCGCGGGGCCCGCTCATGGAACTGAAACCCGGGACCGTCGCCCTGGCCCGGAAGACCGGGGCCTGGATCGTGCCCGTGAGCCTGGCCTTCGACCGGAGCTTCGAGCTGAAGACCTGGGACCGCATGGTGATCCCGTTCCCCTTCGCCACCTGCACCATCCGGTATGGGACGCCCTATCAGCTGCCGCCTTCGGCGGCAGATAACGCTGAAGCCGAACGGCTTCAGCGCAGGATGGACGAATTGGAACAGTGGGCCGAGGCGGTGGCCCATGCCTGAACTGGCGGTCATCTCCCTTTCCGGCGGCATGGATTCTTGCGTGACCGCCGCCATGGCGCGCGCCGAAGGCTTCGAGCTGGCCCTGCTCCACGCGGACTACGGGCAACGTACGCAAGAGCGCGAAAAGCGCGCTTTTCGCGATATCGCGGACTTCTACGAAGTCCGCGCCTCAAGGCGGCTCATCATCGGTTTCGATTCCCTCAAGGCCATCGGCGGCTCGGCGCTGACGGACGCCTCCATCGCGCTGCCCGAGGGCGATCCCGACCGCGCGGGCGTGCCCGTGAGCTACGTGCCCTTCCGCAACGCGCACCTGCTGGCCACCTGCGTGAGCTGGGCCGAGGTGCTGCGGGCCAGCGCCATCTTCGTGGGCTTCGTGGAGGAGGACAGCAGCGGCTACCCCGATTGCCGCGAGGCCTTCCTGAAGAGCTTCGAGCAGACCGCCAACCTCGGCACGAAACCCGAGACGCGTCTGGCCTTCCATGCGCCCCTCCTGCACCTGCGCAAGGCGGAGATCGTGCGCAAGGGCCTGGAGCTGGGGGCGCCCCTGCACCTCAGTTGGTCCTGCTACCAGGGCGAGCGCGAAGCCTGCGGCCGCTGCGACAGCTGCCACCTCCGGTTGCGCGGGTTCAAGGAGGCGGGGCACCCCGACCCCATCCCGTACGCCTTCATTCCGGCCGAATGGAAGTCCGGACCCCGATCGGAAGGGTGAGCGCCAGCCCGGTGGTATCGTCTGGGGTGGTGGCCCGTCGGGTATTGGACACGGGCGCCCTTCCTTGCAGGCGGCCCATGCGCGTGACCCTCGTCCAGCCTTCGGGGTTCAACTTCATTCCCGGGCAGCCGGATTTCTCGGTGCTGGCCAACCGGATGGCCCCGCTCGGCATCCTGTCGCTGGCCGCCTGGCTGGAGCAGCACGGGCACCCCACGGCCGTCTACGACTGCCTCGGTCCGCTGGCCCCGCCCACGCTGGAGGGCCAGGCGGCGGAGATCCTGGCCACGGGGCCGGACCTCGTGGGGTTCTCCGCCACCACCTCTGGGTTCATGGATGCGGTGGATCTGGCGACCCTGCTGAAGGCGGCCCGACCGGAGCTGCGCGTGGTGGTGGGCAGCGTGCACGCCTCGAGCCTGGGGGCGCCGCTGCTGGAGAGCTTCCCCGAGCTGGACTTCCTCTGCCTGGGCGAAGGGGAAGGCCCGCTGCTGGATCTGGTGGAGGGGAAGGCCCTGGCCGATATCCCGAACCTGGTGTGGCGCGACGGGGCGAGCATCGTCACCAATCCCCGCCGGCCGCGG
Organism: Acidobacteriota bacterium; assembly: GCA_021802985.1. Classification (GTDB taxonomy): domain Bacteria; phylum Acidobacteriota; class Holophagae; order Holophagales; family Holophagaceae; genus Geothrix. Next base: position 14,518 of record JAJZQW010000044.1, read on the forward strand.
CTGATGAACCTGGACGACCTCCCGTTCCCCGCCTACGAGAAGCTGGCGGCCTTCCCGGAGGGGTACCATCTGCCCCTCCTCAGCTATGTGAAGCGGTACGGGGCGACCATGATCACCTCGCGGGGCTGTCCCTACACCTGCTCCTTCTGTGACCGGACGGTCTTCGAGCACCAGTACAAGTTCAACAGTCCGGCCTACATCCATGCCCACATGAAGCACCTGCGGGACCGCTTCGGGGTGCATCACATCAACTTCTACGATGATCTCTTCACCGCCCATCAGGGCCGCGTGTCCGAGCTGTGCCAGCGCCTCATCGAGGAACCCCTCGGCATGGGCTTCAACTGCATCATCCGGACGGGGCACACCTCGGACGACCTGCTCGGCCTGTTGAAGCGGGCGGGTTGCGTCATGGTCAGCTTCGGTGTGGAGAGCGCGGATCCCGGCCTGATGGCCCGGCACAAGGCGGGGGTGACCCTGGAGGCCGTGCGCGAGACGGTGGAGAGGGTCCACGCCGCCGGCCTCCGGGCCAAGGGCCTGTTCATCTTCGGCTTGCCCGGGGAGACGCCGGAGACCTTTCAGCGGACCAGCGATTTCATCCTCTCCCTGGATCTCGATGACATGAACCTCACCAAGTTCAGCCCCCTCCACGGAGCGCCCCTCTGGGCCGAATGTGTGGCGGGCGTGGAGGGGGACTTCAACGAGGATTGGCGGCTGCTCAACTGCGTCAATCCGGTGTTCCTGCCGAGGGGCTTCACGTCCCGGGAGCAGATGGACACGCTGTACAACGCCCACATCGAGCGGTTCTACAAGAGCAAGGCCTACCACCGGCGGTTCGCCCGCCGCCTCTGGGAGCACCGGTGGAGCCTCTGGCACCTGCTGCGCCACCTCCCCATGACGTGGGCGGCCAAGCGCTACTTCACTTCGAAAAGAAAGAAGGGTGCGCCGACGCCCTATGATCGGCACCCCCGCCAGCCGGTGGGCCTGAGGCCCATGCCCCTCACCCACTGAGACGGTTCTCACGAGCGGGGAGGACGCGCTTTCTGGAGACAATGGCTAACCTTGAGGTTTGCCTCACCCCCTTCTGCAGGATGGACCATGGCCACCCGGAAAGCCCCCCAGGCGTCGCTCCCCGATCCGCTTCCCACGTTCGTCGTCACGCGCCCCACGGGGAAGCTGGACACCTTCGCGAGCCCACGGCCGGGCCGTCCCTTCGTGATCACCTTCGAGACGGAGGAGTTCACCTGCCTCTGCCCCCTCACGGGCCAGCCGGACTTCGCCAAGCTGCGCATCCAGTACCAGCCGGATCAGCTCTGTGTGGAGTCGAAGTCTCTCAAGCTCTACCTCTGGAGCTTCCGCGACCAGGGCGCCTTCCACGAGGCCGTCACCAACCAGATCCTGGACGATCTGGTGAAGGCCACCCAGCCCCAGTGGATGCGCGTGGAAGGCGACTTCCTCATCCGCGGCGGCATCCGGACGCTCGTGGTGGCGGAGCACGGGACAAAAAAGTGAAACCGCGAAAAGCGCGAAGGGACGCGAATCAGGAGACCGCTTTCGCGGTTATTCGCGTGACGTCGCGTTTCCCATGAAGGCCATCGTCGCCCTCGGCTCGAACCTCGGCGACCGCCGGGCGCACCTTGAGGCGGGGCTGGTGGCCCTGCGGACGCTCGGTGGCGTCGTGCCCTCGCCCCTGGTGATGGAGACGCCGGACGAGTCGGGGCGCGGACCGGCCTACCTGAACACCGTGGCGGTCCTCGTGACCGAGGAGACCGATCCCCGGCGCCTCCTGGAGGCGCTGCTGCGCCTGGAACTGGCGAACGGCCGCGACCGCACCGCGGGCCGGAACGCACCCCGCACGCTGGACCTGGACCTCATCACCACGGACGGCCCGCCCGGATCCTGGACCTGGGCGACGCCCGCGGACCTGCGGCTGCTCGGCCCCGAGCTGAGCCTGGCCTTGCCCCATCCTCGTGCCTTCAACCGGCCCTTCGTCCTCGAACCCTGGCGCGCCCTGTCCGATCCTGGGGCCTGTGGTGGCGTCATTCCGAGGAGCTGAAAGGATCCACCCCAAACGATCCGAAGGCACGAAGACACGAAGGATTCCTTCGTGTCTTCGTGCCTTCGGGGTGAATCGTTGCGGTCTCTCTACTTCGTCCAGCGCTCGATCCAGCCCAGGACGGTCTCGTGCCAGAGCCTGGAGTTGGCGGGCTTGAGGACGAAGTGGCCTTCGCTGGGGAAGTAGAGCAGTTCGCTGGGGACGCCCAGGAGCTGCTGGGTCTGGAAGTTCTGGAGGCCCTCCTCGATGGGCACGCGGAAATCCTGCTCGCCCTGGATGACGAGCATGGGCTTCTTGAAGTTCTTGGCGTAGAGGTGCGGGCTGTCGCTCACGTAGAGCTTGCGGTTCTGCCAGGGCCAGCCCTTGTTCTCCCAGCGTGGGAACCACAGCTCCTCGGTGGTGGTGGTCATGGAATCCAGATTGAAGACGCCATCGTGGCTCACGAAGCAGGCGAAGCGGTTGGCATAGTGCCCGGCGATCCAGTTGATGGCGAAGCCGCCATAGCTGGCGCCCGCGGCGGCGACGCGCTTGGGGTCCACGTTGGGGAACCGCTTGAGGGCGGCATCGAGGCCCTTCATGAGATCGCCCATGACCGCGCCGGTCCAGTGGCCGCTGATCTCGTTGCAGAAGGCCTGGCCCCGGCCCGTGGAGCCGCGCGGGTTCACCATCACGGTGACGAAGCCCTGTCCGGCGTTGGCCCACACTTCGGGGTTCCAGCGGTAGCTCCACACGTCATCCCACTGGCCCTGGGGCCCGCCATGGATGAGGAAGGCCATGGGGTAGGTCTTCCTGGGATCGAAGCCCACGGGCTTCACCACCAGCGCCTGCACCTTCGGGGCCTTGCCATCCTTGCCGGCGGCCCCGGTGAACCAGAAGCTCTCGGTGCGGTTCAGGCCCAGCTCCCCGGCCAGCGCCTCGTTGTGGTGGCTCACGCGAGTCTTCGCGCCGCTTGCGAGATCCACGGTGTAGATATCGGGCGGGGTGGCCGTGTCGCTGAGGGCGGCCAGCACATGCGTGTCATCCACGGGCTTGAAGGCCGAGAAGGCCAGGCCATGGGTCAGCTGGGTCACCCTGTCCGTGGTCCAGTTCCAGCGGAACAGCTCGACCTGCCCCTCCTGGTCGGCGCTGAACAGGACGCCGCCCGGGACAGGATGGAATTCGCCCACGCTGAGGTCCGCGGCCTTCGTGGTGCGGGCGACCTTCCGGGACGCGCGGTCATAGGCCCACAGCTCGAACTTGTCGGACTCGTGACCCACCACGCGCTGGGCGCGCCACACCAGGTACTTGCCATCGGCGGTATAGCGGGGCGTGGTGTCCTGGGCCTTGTTGAAGGCGGAGAGATCCGCGGGCTTCCCGCCCTCGAGCGCGACTTCGAAGATGTCCCCGTTGGTGCTGATGGCGGTGTCCTGCGCGGGATTGGCCGCGAAGGCCAGGTGTCGCGAGTCCGGCGCCCAGGCGAAGTCATCGCCGGAGGCGAAGTCGAAGGGCGTGGGCACATCGTAGGCCAGGCCCGCGGTGACATCCCGGGGCGCCGCCGAGCCATCGCTCGGCACCACGAAGAGGTGGGTGCGCTGCATGGGGTCCTTCCACTCGGTCCAGTGGCGGAACATCAGGTTCTTGATGAGCCGGCCGTCGGACTTCCGGGCCGCCTGGGCCTTGAGGTAGGCCGCGTTCTCGGCGGGGTCGCCACTGGGGACGGTGGTGGACAGGAACGCGATCCACCGGCCGTCCGGACTCCAGCGGGCCGTGGCGGCGCCCCCGGCGAGGGAGGTCAGCTCGCGGCGCTTCTGGGTGGAGAGATCCACGATCCAGAGCTGCCCGCCCGTGACGTAGCTGAGCTGCGTACCATCCGGGCTGAAGCGGGGGCTGGACTGGCTGCCTTCGCCCAGATCCAGGATCTGTGGCGCGTTCCCCGCGGCGGGCTTGAACCATACGCGGGTCGTCACCTGGTTGGCCGCCAGGTCCACGGTGCCCACCTGGTAGGCGATGTCGCCGCGGCTGGAGCGCTGGGGATCGGCCACCCGGGCGACCTTGAACATGTCGTCGATCTGCATGGGCCGGGCGGCCATGAGGGCCATGGAGGCCGTGAGGAGGAGGGCGATGCGCATGGAGGCCTCGTGGGATGGAAAGCGGCTCAGTATTCGGCCAGCAGGTAGCGCGCGATGACCGTGCGCTGGATCTCGCTGGTGCCTTCGCCGATGGTGCAGAGCTTCACGTCCCGGTAGTACTTCTCCACCGGGTAGTCCTTGATGTAGCCGTAGCCACCGAGGATCTGTACGGCCTCGTCGGCCACGCGGCAGGCCACCTCGGAACTGTAGAGCTTGGCCATGCTGGCGGCCTTGGCGTAGGGCAGGCCCTGGTCTTTCAGGCCAGCGGCGCGGTAGATCAGCAGGCGGGCGGCCTCGATTTGCGTGCCCATGTCGGCCAGCTTGAACTGGATGCCCTGATGGCCCGAAAGGGGCTGGCCAAAGGTGTGGCGGATCTTGCTGTAGCGGAGGGCCTCCTCGAAGGCCCCCTGGGCCATGCCCAGGCCCAGCGCCGCAATGCTGATGCGGCCGCCGTCGAGGGTCTTCATGGCCTGTTTGAAGCCCACGCCATCCTCACCCAGGAGGTTGGCCTCGGGCACCTTCACGTCCTCCAGGATCAGCTCGGAGGTGTCGCTGGCGCGCAGGCCCAGCTTGTTCTCCTGTTTCCCGGCCCGGAACCCGTTCATGCCTTTTTCGAGGACGAAGGCGCTGATGCCGTCGGCGCTGCTGCGGCCCTCGACGGGGGGCCGGGTGCGGGCCATCACCACGAAGATGTCGCCGACGGTGCCGTGGGTGATGAAGGTCTTGGTGCCGTTCAGGACGTAATACGAACCTTCCTTCTTCGCGGCGGTCCGCAGGGAACCCGCGTCGCTGCCGGAGCCGGGCTCGGTGAGCCCCCAGGCGCCGATGGCCTGGCCGCTGGCCAGGGGCTTCAGGTAGGCCTGCTTCTGCCGCTCATCGCCCATGGCGTAGATGTGGTTGCTGCACAGGCTGTTGTGGGCGGCCACGGTGATGCCCACGGAGCCGTCCACCCGGGAGAGCTCCTCCACCACCACCGCGTATTCCAGGTAGCCCATGCCGGCGCCGCCGTACTGCTCGGGGAAGATGACGCCCATCATGCCCATGGCGCCCAGCTGCTTCACCACCTCCATGGGGAAGGTCTTGGCCTCGTCCCAGACCATGACCTGTGGGCGGATCTCCTTCTCGGCAAAGCGCCGGACTTCCTGGCGGAGGGCCTCAACGTGCTCGGGGAGCGTCACATCCATGGGGGGCCTCGTCACTCAGCGAAAGGTTTCGACGTTCTGGGCCAGCGCGGGGTGGGGCGCAGGGGCCTGCAGCTTCTTCTGGAGCAGCTCCTCGGCCTCAGGCATGACTTCAAGGGCCTTCTGCACCACGGGATCCTTCTCGCACTGCACCTTGAACCCCGCCTCGACGCCAAACGCCACGTTCTGCATCTCGATGGAGAGCTGCTCCTTCATGGCGTCGCGGTTCTCGGCCCAGTCCTTGTCCGTGTAGGGCAGTTTCTGTTCCAGGACCCAGGTCTTGAAGCGGTCGAGCACCACGTCATCCGCATGCTGGCCGGGCTGCACGCCGAAGCGTTCCTTCTCCTGCACCGCGTACCGGAAGAACGCGGAATAGCGGTAGCGGAGGTTCAGGAGGTACTCGGTGGCCTTGGGGGGCGTGACGACGATGTCGGGGTTGATGCCACCGCCGCCGTAGACCAGGCGGCCCAGGTCGGTCTTGTAGGCGGGGCCCTGGGGTTTCGTGTTCTTGTCGTCATCGGGGTTGTAGTAGTCGTCCAGGCCATGCGAGTAGTCGCGCTGGATGCAGCGGCCCGAGGGCGTGTAGTAGCGGGCGGTGGTCAGCGCCAGCCCGCGGGACCGGTTGATGGTGAGGACGCTCTGCACCAGCCCCTTGCCCCAGCTGGTCCGGCCGACCACCAGGCCCCGGTCGTGATCCTGCACGGCGCCGGTGACGATCTCGCTGGCACTGGCCGTGCCGCGGTCGATGAGAATCACCAGGGGGAAGGGGTCGAACTGGGCACCCTTGCTGGTGCGGGTCTGGCTCTCCTCGTGGCCGTCGCGGCCCTTCTGGCTGACGATGAGCTGGTCGGGGCCCAGGAGCTGGCGGCAGATGCCGATGGCGGCGTCCAGGACCCCGCCGCCGTTGCCGCGGAGGTCCAGGATGAGCTGTTTCATACCCTGCTTCTTGAGGGATGCCACGGCCCGCTCGAACTCGTCCGAGGTGGTCTCACCGAAGTCCTTGATGAGGATCAGGCCTGTGGTGGGCGTCAGCATGAAGCTGAAGTAGACGCTGTTGGTGGGCACCTCGGCCCGGGGGATGGAGAACCGCAGGAGGCCGGGCATTCCCGCCCGCTGCACGGCGAGTTCCACCAGGGTGCCCTTCTCGCCCCGGAGTTTCTGGAGCGCGGTGTTGGAGTTCATGCCTTCCGTGCTGACGCCATCGATCTCCTTGATGATGTCGCCGGACCGCACGCCCAGGCGTTCCGCCGGTCCGCCGCGCATGGGGCTGATGATGGCGATGCCCTGCTCGTGCTGCTGGATGATGGCGCCGATGCCGAAGAAGGAGCCCTTCTGCTCCTCGCGGAGCATCCGGAACTCGCTCTCGTCAAAATAGTTCGAGTGCGGGTCCAGGGTGTGGAGCATGCCCTGGAGGGTGGCGTGGGTGAGCTGCTTGCCCGTGGGCGCCTCGGGGCTGTCCTTCTGGACCAGGTCCATTACCTCGGTGAGGGTGTCGAGGCTGTGCTGCTTGGCCCGCTCGCCGCCGCTGTGGGCGAGCAGGGGGCCCGCCAGGGCCACGGTGGCCAACAGCGTCAGCCACATCCAATTCCGTTTGACGAAGCGGGCCATGCGGCTCCCCCTGGGCGAACGCCTGTCTCCAGCATACGACCGGAGTGGAATGGCCGCGATGCCTGGGAATTTGCCGAGGGGTTCCTAGAATCCCTGCAGGATCCGCTGGGCCACCGGGGCCATCCGCTCCCGCTGGGACCGGGTGGCGTAGACGATGCTCTCGAAGTGCCGGTAGGCCGCCTCGAGGTCGTCGTTGATCACCAGGTAGTCATAGGCGTGGTACAGCGCCATCTCGTGGCGGGCGTGCTTCAGGCGGAGGGCCACCTGGGCATCCGAGTCCTTCCCCCGGCCCCGCAGCCGCTGCTCCAGCGCCGCGGCGGAGGGGGGCAGGATGAAGATCATGTGCGCGTCGGGGATGGCGTGGCGGAGGTTGAGGGCCCCCGTGGTCTCGATGTCCAGCAGGATGTCCACCCCGCTGGCAAGTTGGCCTTCCAGCCAGGTCCGGCCCGTGCCATAGCGCTGCCCGTAGACCTCCACCCATTCCACGAAGCCGTCCTCGCGCACCATGGCGTCGAACCGGTCGTCGTCCACGAAGAAGTAGTCGCGCCCGTCCACCTCGCCTGGGCGGGGTTTCCGGGTGGTGAAGGAGATGGAGAAGATCAGGTTCGGCACCGAGGCCACCAGCCGGTGGACCAGGGTGGACTTCCCCGCCCCGGAAGGCGCGGACACGACGAAGACGTTGCCGGGGTGGTGGAACAAAGGAGCCTCCAGCGTCCACTTTAACCGCTCTGGTTGGCGGCCCTAAGGAGCTGGAACGGAATAATCGTTGCCATCGTTGGCGCCCAGCCGCGATGCATCCGCAAGGAAGGGCCCGCAGGGCCATGTGGTTCATGGTTCAAGGGCGCTGACGCCGCGGGGCGCGCGGATGGGCGCCAACCCTCCGGGCGCAGGGTGGCGGGCGGCGCGATCCTGCGTCGGCTTCGGTTCACGGAGTCCCGCTCCGCTGGAACCTCAGCCTCCTTGACTCGCTTGCCCGGCACCCTGCGCGATGGCA
>JAJZQW010000045.1 GCA_021802985.1 Acidobacteriota bacterium
ATTTATCAATATAATTAATATTTTAAAAGTAGAGCATGACCATTCAAATTATAAATAAATCTCCATCCATCGTGCTCTCTCCACTCGTTAATCAGCTTGGTAATACCCTTGCATGTAGAGAATCCATAATCGTCCAGAATGACCATGCCGCCGGGTCGCATGCGTGGCTCGACCCAACTCAGAACATCCATTGCAGATTGGTACACATCCACATCAATGTGGCAGAGTGAGATCCCCTGGTCCGGGATCTTGTGGGCCGTTTCCTCAGGAAAGATGCCTTGAAGCAAGACTGTGTCCTGAATTCCGAGCCGCTCCATGAGGCAGGCGACGGTAAGCAAAGATGTGTCAGAGTGTTCCCCTCCCCGGTAAGTGGCATCGTTGGCCCCTGCTTTAACGACTCCTTGGAAGGTGTCGCAGAGAAACACTGTGGCCTCCGGTTTCCATTTCCGGGCGGCTCGTGCCAGAATCGCTCCAGTCCCCCCACGCCAAACACCTACTTCCAGTAGATTTCCAGGTACTTTGCGGACCTCCCTAACGGCATCGAATAGTTCCCAACATCTGTAAACATCTACCAGGGTGTAGTTTGTGACCTCATTGTAGATTGATAAAAAATCTTGGTCTAGATGCCATGGAGCATAAAAATCTCCCGTTACGATAGTGTCATAAGCATATTGGGCGCCCAAAAATGTTTCATCTAATCTATTCACCTTTCCTGGACGGACAATCTTGAGACCAATCATTTGAAGCATCGCGTTGATTGGTTTGCTGAGGTCCATTCCTGCTCCTATTCCGTTCCATTAATGATTGAGATTCTGTCAAAGGGTAATTCGGCTATCTCGATCGTCCAATTTTGCTAAACTTCAGATCATTAGTCGAATGGAATAAGCATATTGTTGTTTAACTCTTCCTTTGCAAGGTAGGGCGCCATATCTTCCAATGAAGAGGTGACCATGCGGCCATCCTCCAGGCGGCGGGAACTGAGTTTCGGGGCGAAGCCCTGCTCCAGATCCAGGAGGACTTCACAGAAGGCGGGACCGGCGGTGGCGTCGGCCAGGGTGCGGGCGATGCCCTCCCGCATCTGGGCATGGGTGGCCACGCGGTGGTAGGGGATGCCGTAGGCCGCGCAGAGCTTCTCGAAATCCGGGAAGCCGAGGCCGCTCTCAGTGCCGCAGCCGACGATGTTGTCGGGGAAGAAGGCCCGCTGGGTCTGCCGGATGGAGTGGTAGCCCTGGTTGTTGTAGAGGAAGAGGGCCACCGGCAGGCGGTGGGTCACCAGGGTCTGGAGTTCCTGCAGGTTCATCTGGAGGCTGCCGTCCCCGGCCATGCAGACCACGCGCTGGCGCCGCCCGGCGGCATCCTCCGTGGCGATGCAGGCACCCAGGGCTGCGGGCAGGTCGTAGCCCATGGAGGCGCAGCCGGAGTTGGTGAAGAGCCGTTGCCCCTCCTTGAGCTTCGCGGCCTGGAAGGTGGTGACGCAGGCCGTGCCATCGCCGGTGACGATGACCTGGCCCTCTGGCAACTGCTCGAACAGGGCCTCGGCGAAGCAGTATGGGTTCACTGGCTCGGCCTTGGCCGCGTATTCGGGGAGCACGACCGGGTACCGGGCCTGCCTCACCTTGCACCACGCGAGGTAGTCCGCGTGCGCGGGTGGGGTCGCGTGCCCTTCCGCGAGGACCAGCAGCCGTTCGAGGAAGGCCTTCAGATCTGCCTGGACGGGCAGGTCGATCTGCAGAGTCGGCTTCCGCAGTTCCGCAGCGTCGATGTCCACCATGACCTTGAAGGCTTCCCGTGCGAAGGCCTTCCAGTTGTAGCTGATCTGTCGAATGTTCAGGCGGCAGCCCAGGACCAGCAGGAAGTCCGCATTCTGCACGGCAAAATTACCGGGGCGGTCGCCCACGGTACCGGGCCGTCCCACGTAGCAGGGATGCGCCTCCGGAAGGAGGTCGTGGGCGTTGAAGGCGGTGGCCACAGGCACGCCGAGGCGATCGACGACCTTCCGGAAGGCCTCGAAGGCCCCGGCGATGCGGATGCCGGTTCCCGGGAGGAGGACCGGCCGCTTTGCAGCACGGAGGTGCGCCAGCACCACCTGTATGGCCGCATTCAGGTCCGAGTCGGGCCGAGCCGGAGCGTCCTCCGCCGGGTCATAGCCCTCCAGTGCATCCGCATCCACCAGGGCCCCCTGGACATTCATGGGAATGTCCAACCAGACGGGGCCGGGGCGACCGCTCACGGCCAGGTGCAGGGCTCGTTCCAGGTGGGTACGGATGGTTTGCGGGTCCGTCACCAGCACGGCGTACTTGGTCAGGGGGGACACGATACGGACGATGTCCACTTCCTGGTCGCCGAGCTGGCGCAGCTCCGGATCACCGTTACAGGCCACCAGGGTTTCGGTGCGGACCTGGCCTGAGATTACGATCATGGGGATGGAATCCGTCCAGGCGCCGTGGATGCCGGTGAGCGTGTTCAGGCCACCCGGGCCCGTCGTCACATTCACGGCGGCCATCCGCCCCGAAAGGCGGGCGTAGCTTTCGGCCGCGATGGCGCAGGCCTGCTCGTGGTGGCAGGCCACGTAGCTCATTCCGTCGCAGCGGCCGAAGGCATCATTCAGGTGCATGGCCCCGCCACCTGTCACGAGAAAGACATGGCGGATGCCGTGGGCAGCGAGGGTCTGGGCGATGTAGTCGGCGACGCGGATCATGGCATCCCACGGAAGAGGTTGGCTTGATTATCCACGATGCCAGCGAAGGGTCCGGGCGATGGCTTCGTCCAATTCGACGGTCTGGCGAAGGCCGAGGCGATCCGGGATGCGCGTCACGGTCGGGACATAGCGGAGGGGGCCGGTGCCGGGCTTGGGTTGATGGGCGACTTCCACGGCCACGCCCGCTGCCTGACCGATGGCGACGGCAAGCGCTTGGATGCTCACGTCCTGGTCGCTGCCGACATGGTACGTCATGGATTCCCCCCGGAGGAGAAGGGCCCAGAGCCAGGCCGCCAGCTCTGAAGCGTACAGATAGGAACGCATGGGCGTACCATCCCCGCTGACCCGGATGGGGCCGCCCGCCAGGGCATCCCGGATGAAGTTCCCGAAGGCGAAGTGCTGATCCAGGGGCAAGTGCGGCCCCGCAAAGGCGAAGCAGCGGGCGATGGGGCATGGGAAGCTGGATGCGGTGCAGGCCTCGAAGACGATCCGCTCCGCCTCCCGCTTGCCCTGGGCGTAGGCCTGGGCGTCTTCGTCCGTATCCATTGGAAGGGGATACTCCTCCGGGAGGTGGGTGAGATCCGAAGGTTGGGGCCCGTAGACCGCGCCGCTGCTCAGGAACAGGACGCGGAGCGCAGCCTGCTTCGACAGGGTTTCCATGACATGCCTCGCGCCTTCCACGAGGGCGTGCCTCATGGCAGTCGGAGCCCTCCTGTAATCGCGAGCATCTGAGGAGCCCGCGCCGTGGATCAGGTGGGAGAAGGCGCCATCCGGGACCTGGAAGGTGGTGATATCGCCTTGTTGGAAACTCAGCCAAGGTGCGTCCCGGAGGTGCGGCATGGCTTGGAGGAACCTGGCGGGATCGCGGCTCAAGACGACGGCTTCAACGCCGAGGTGGAAGGATCGGTCCGCGGTGCCCAGCACTTCGAGCAGCCATTTCCCGAAGAAGCCGGTCCCCCCGGTGATGAAGAGGCGGGCACCGCGAAGGGACGACCAATCGCCGACCATGCCCACGGCTTCACGCAGTTCCACTTCAGGCAGGGGGCCTGGCATCATCGGGCCCCGAGGGCTTCTTCCAGGGAGGTCGCGATGAAATCCAGCATCGGGGGCGTGAGACCTGGATAGACGCCCACCCAGAAGGTGCGGTTCATGATGAGGTCGCTGGTAGCAAGATCACCCACCACCCGCCGGGGGGTGTCCTTGAAGGCGGGCTGGCGGAGGAGGTTGCCGCCGAAGAGCAGGCGGGTGCCGATCTTCCGCGATTCGAGGTGGCGGATGAGCGCATTCCGGGTGACTGGTGCGCCCTCCCGGAGCGTGATGGGGAAGCCGAACCAGCTGGGATCCGAATCCGGCGTGGGTTCAGGCAGAATCAGGCATTCATCAAGGGGGCCCAGGCGCGCCATGAGATGGCTGAAGTTCTCCCGACGTCGGGCGATGAATCCGTCCAGCTTGTCCAACTGGCTGAGGCCCACGGCGGCCTGCATGTCGGTGAGCTTCAGGTTGTAGCCCAGGTGGCTGTAGGTGTATTTGTGGTCGTAGCCATGCGGCAGATCCCCCAACTGCCAGTCGAAGCGTTTGCCACAGGTGTTGTCCACGCCGGGTTCGCACCAACAGTCGCGCCCCCAGTCCCTGAATGATTCGACGATCTTCTTGAGCTTGGGGTTGTCGGTCAGCACCGCGCCGCCTTCGCCCATGGTGATGTGGTGGGCGGGATAGAAGCTCACGGTGGCGAGATCCCCGAAGGTGCCCACCTTGTGTCCGCGGTAATCGGCCCCGACGGCGTCGCAGCAATCCTCGATGACCCAAAGATCGTGCTTCTTCGCTAGGGCCATGACCGTGTCGAGGTCGAAGGGATTGCCCAGGGTGTGGGCGAGCAGGATGGCGCGGGTGCGGGGCCCCACGGACGCCTCAAGCCCGCTGGAGTCGGCATTGTAGGTCGGCACGTGGGCATCTACGAATACCGGAACCAGGCCGTTCTGGAGGATGGGCGCCACCGTGGTGGGGAACCCCGCCGCGCAGGTGATGACTTCGTCGCCCGGTTTCAGGCGCCGGTCTCCCAGCTGAGGCGAGGTGAGGGCCGTGATCGCCAGCAGGTTGGCGCTGGACCCCGAGTTCACCAGCAGGCAATGATTCGTCCCCCACCAGGCGGCGAAGCGGCGCTCGAACTCCCGGGCGAACCGCCCGGTGGTGAGCCAGAAATCCAGCGAGGCATCTACGAGGTGTTGGACATCCGTGCCGTCGAAGACCTTGCCGCTCACGGGCACGGGGGTGACGCCCGGCACGAAGGGGCCCGTCTGCCATTGTTCGGCGGCATAGGCGGCCACCAGTTTCAGGATCTGCGCGCGCAGCGCCTCAGCGCTCATGGGGGTGCCCCAGGAATGCCCGGTACCAGGGGATGGTCTTCGAGAGACCCAAGGCCAGGTCGTGCGTGGGCTTCCACTGGAGCAGCGTCCGGGCCTTCGAACTGTCCAGGTACTGATCCTGGATCTCCGCCTTGGCGGTGGCCTGGATCTCCGGGGTGAGGTCATCTTTCCCCATGGCCCGCAACACCGCGCGGGTGATGTCGAGGACGCTCAGGCGGCTTTCGGGGCTGAAGTTGAAGGCCTCGCCGCGGATGCCCGCTTCATGGCTGCGGGCGGCGAGGGCGAGGTAGGCGTCCACCACGTCCTCTACGTAGATGTAGTCCCGGAGGTTGCTGCCGTCCGAGCGTAGGACGGGGGGGCGGTCCTCCAGGGCTGCCCGGATGGTGGCAGGCACGATGCGGCTCCAGTTGAGGTCGCCGCCGCCGTAGATGTTCCCGCACCGCGCGATGGCCACCGGCAGGCCGTAGGTGTGGGCGTAGGTGTGGGCGAGGAGATCGGTGCAGCTCTTGGAGACATCGTAGGGATGGCGCCCCTGCAGCGGCATGTCCTCGGTGTAGGGCAAGACGTCCGAATCTCCGTAGGCCTTGTCGCTGGAGGCGACCACGATGTTCCGCACCAGGTCGCGGTGGATGCGGCAGGCCTCCAGCAGGTTGTAGGTGCCACGGATGTTGGATTCGAAGGTGAGCAGCGGGCTCCGGAGCGCCACACCGACGATGGCCTGGGCGCCGAGGTGGAACACGGCATCCACCTCGTGCTCGCTGAGGGCGCGCTCCAGGCTGGCGTAATCCTCCAGGGCACCCTGCACGACGCGGGCCCGCTGGATGATGCCGCTGCGCACCAGTTCGCTGCGTGGATCCCAGTCGCGAACCAGGACCACGACCTCGGCACCTTCAGCGATCAGTCGGCGGCATAGCCACGAACCCACGATGCCTGTCGCGCCTGTCACCAGGATCGTCCTGCCGTGCCAGTTCATGGCCACACCTTCCACGGGGCCTTCCCCGATTCCCAGAACTTATCGAGCAGGTGCTTCTCGCGCAGGGTATCCATCGGTTGCCAGAATCCCTCATGGCGGAAGGCGTGAAGCTGGCCTTCCGTGGCCAGCCGCTCCAGCGGATCCAGTTCCCAGAAGGTGGCATCGCCGGCGATGTAGTCCAGAACGCGGCGGTTGAGGACGAAGAACCCGCCATTGATCCAGCCTTCTCCCGTTTGCGGCTTCTCGGAGAACCGGGTCACCTGGTCCCCCTCCAGCGCAAGCCCGCCGAAGCGCGCGGGAGGCCGCACGGCCGTGACGGTGGCGAGCTTGCCGTGGCTCCTGTGGAATTCAAGCAGTGCCCGCAGATCCACGTTGGCAAGGCCATCGCCATAGGTCAGGAAAAAGGTGTCGTCGGTGCCCAGCCAGGCCTCAAGGCGCTTCAGGCGGCCGCCGGTTTGAGTGTCGAAGCCGGTATCCACGAGGTGGACGTTCCATGGAACGGGAGCCGAAGCCTGGGCCGTATGCCTGCCGGAGGCGAGATCCACGGTCAGATTGGCGTTTAGTGTGTGGAAGTTGAGGAAGTATTCCTTGATCATCTCGCCCTTGTAGCCGAGCGCGACGATGAATTCATGGAACCCCTGGGCGCCGTAGATGTTCATCAGGTGCCAGAGGATCGGCTTCCCACCCACCTCGACCATGGGCTTGGGCCGGACAGTTGTTTCTTCGGCAAGCCTCGTGCCCAAGCCGCCAGCAAGAATGATGGTCTTCAAGGGGCCTCCGGTGGATGAGGAGAATCTACCACTACCGGCCGATGGGCAACCCGAGCCCCACCGTGCCAAAGGGCCATGGGAGCCGTGTCCGCCAAGAGCCTCTGTTCACATCAGCCCCGGTCGAAATTGATTTTCTCCCGGATCACCACGAAGGGTTTGCGGCGGACCTGGCCATGGATGGCCGCCACGTACTCTCCGATGATCCCAAGGAACAGCAACTGAATCCCAGCGAAGAAGAGGATAAGGACGACCACCGTGGTGGCGCCGGGTGCCTGGAAGTTCCAGTTCATTAGTTTGATGAGGGCGTAGGCAATCGCCAGCAGAAAACTTACGCCCGAGAGGAAAAGCCCGAGGATGGTCGCTAGACGGATGGGGACTAAGCTGTAGCTCACAATGCTATTGATCGCAGTATCAAGGTATCGGCCGAAGTTGTAGGACGTGATGCCAGCAATGCGTTTCCGGCGCTCATAGGGCTCGCAGGCCCTCTGGAACCCCAAGGACGCGATGACACCGCGAATGTGCGGATTGAAATCATCTACCTTCAGGATCTCGTCCACCACCCGGCGAGCATAGAGGCCAAAACCGGAATGATCGTTCACCATCTCCTCACCAGACAGCATGCGGACCACCCGGTAGTAAAGATGGCGGATCGACTTAAGCAACAGACCGTCAGCGCGGTTGGTATAGACACCAAAGACGACCTCGGCGCCTTGCTCCCACAACTCGATGAATCGGGGAAGCTTCTCAGGGGGATCCTGGAGATCTGAAAGAACCGGGATCACCGCATCGCCGACTGCGTGGCGGAGCAGAGTCATCGAGTTCTTCTCGGCACCCCAATTCCGCGTGTAAGTCAGCACTTTCACCCGAGGATCCTCAGCGGCGATCTCCCGCAGGAACGCTAGTGTCTGGTCGGTGCTGCAGTTGTCCCCGAAGATGTGTTCGTAGTCGTAGCGATCTGAAAGTTGGGCCATGACGGCCTTCACCTCCTCGTAGCAGCGACGGACATTGCCTTCTTCGTTGAAGGCTGGGCTGATGATGCTGATGCATTTCTTGGTGCTCATTGCAGGCCCTTTAGCAATTCCTGTGCCTCGTGGTGTTTCGGATCGGTCCAAGGCCTTCATGAGCGGTCTGGCGGGTCTTGGTGTCAGGGGGGTGAGATGCGCAGTTTGTGGGGCGTGGCCACGACGAAGGCCCAATCCCAGGATTGCTAATCTCCAGTCGAGAGCCAGATGGCCAGATCATCCGGTCCATTCGGCCTGGGTCCCCTTCAGTGCTGGGAGGGGCGAAGGCAGATTTTTTGCCTCCATCTGGGTTGGGTCGGACATGGCCCACCCCCCTCTGGAAAGCATCGGCCGGTTCAGTTGCGGGTTCATCCTGCCCATCCTACCCCAGGCTCTCCAGCAACTCCCGCGCCCCGCGATGTTTGGGGTCGAGCTTGAGGGCCTGCTGGGCGGCCTGGCGGGCTGCGTCGTTGCGGCCGAGGGTCTGGAGGATCTGGCCCTTGCGCCACCCGGCGCCGACGTAGCCGGCGCTGCCGCCTTCCAGGGGTTCGCGGAGCACCTGATCGAGGGCGGCGAGTCCTTCCGGCAGGTGCTGGCCACTGCGGGCGGCGATCTTGCCCAGCTGGAGGCGGAGGAGGCTGGGGGCCTCGACCTGGATCTTGGCGAAATCTGAGGCGGGGAGGTCTACTCGATCAGGACGTCCAGCTCCTGGATGCGCCCTGGCAGGAGATCGGCCTGCTGCTTGATCCGGCGCTTCCAGCTGGGACCCCGATCCATCGCTTCTTCTGCGGCGAGCCGGAGGTCCCCAGGGCGTTCTTCGGCCAGGAAGGACATCACATAGAAGGCCTGCTGACGGTCCTTGTCGGCCTTCAAACTCATGCGCTTATCCCGATTGCTCGCCACCAAGAGCTTGTGCACAGCGAATCTCGCTGGTTCGGGTACCTGCACGAGAATCCCCGTGGAGCTGACGATGACCGCCTCCATGGGCTTTTGAAGCAGATAATCCATGAACGCCAGAGGCTGGGCATGGGCGCCGAGCCGAGGAATTTCGACGGGGCTCTCCCGATCTCCGCCTTGAGGGGCTGTCACGAGGTCAATGCGCCATTCCTTCCCAGGCACGATGTAGGTGGTTGGCTTCGAGGCTGAGTGCAGGCGCACGCTTGGGATGAAGCCCATTTCAAGGGATTCGATGGCCTTCGGTACATCCGCCAGGAGTTGCGGCGTTTGCAAGACCCCGATTCCCACGTGATGTTTCGGCATCGCTCCAAAATCGACATCCTGGGTTTGAAGGGCTGAAGGCCAGCGCACGCCAAGGGAATGGCCGATGGCAACGAAGGCATGTGTCCCCACGAGTACACCTCCGAGGCGGAACACCCCGGCATTGGCAAAGGCTTTGATGATTTTCGCCGAGGAGCTGTCCGTGAGGGTCAGACCGCCCCCTCGCAGCATGGTGGCTAGGCGGGTGATCCTCTCTCGGTTTTCTCTGGCGTTTTCGCGGCCGTCTCGATAGGCCTGAAGCCATTTTTGGGTGGATTCGTCATCGGGACCGAGGTAGAACTCCTGGGGCCTCCTGCCCAAACCCTCGCTGGTCCTGAAATACCAGTACTTCTCGCCGCCACGTTCCCGAGCAATGAAGCCACCTGCGAGATCAGCAAAGGAGCGGGCGAAATCCGCACCTCTCAAATGTTCAAGCAATTCTGCATATAGCGTTTGCGTCTCCAGGGGGAGTTTTTTGATCCCATGATCCTTGTTGCCGACGCTCCTGACGGTACGTGCCACAGACTCCCCTTCCAGCCCAGCTTGCCTTTTTGCCCCAACATTGTCAACAGTGTTGGGGCAAATTTCAGAATGGATGAAAGGCAAAATGCTTTCCGTTCTCCTGCCCAGGCTCCTCGACATAGGCGACCGCCCCCGGATCGATTGAAAAGGCAGACTTGAATCGGTCGGGTTCGGTTCCAACGGCGGCGGAACGGGCTTGAAGCGCGTCGGGCGGCCAAGGGAAACCTGGGGCCTACCCCAGGCTCTCCAGGAGCTCCCTTGCCCCGCGGTGCTTGGGGTCGATCTTGAGGGCCTGCTGGGCGGCTTGGCGGGTGCCCTTCGTTCGATCACTTCCTGCCATAGGTCTTGTCGTGGTCCGGGTCGAGATCGAGGAAAACCAAGGTGTTCCCGTCAACCAGCACCTTGGCTCTGGGTCCCCGGTCTAGGCGGATGGACTGATAGGGCGGGTCTGCCTTGATGGGCTCCAGGTGGATCCCCTTGGTTTCACGAAGTTGCTGTTCCGTTCGCGTCTCGACCTTTGCGACCAGACGCCGAAAGGCATTGATCAGGCTGGCCTCCTGGTCGATCAGCTTCCGGACGAAGGCATCGGGAAAGGATGGATTCACTTCCGCCCACCCTTGACGCTGCCCGCCGTGATTTTGGCGTCCAGGGCCTTCACATCCATGGTGCGGCCAGCCTTGTAGTCCTTCAGGGCTGCTGCCGTCTGGGCTGCGCTCTCCGGCGTCACCGCCCAGGACTCATGGATGGGGATGACCCGAACCGGGGAAATCACCACCCGTCCATCAGGCAGGACTTCCACATCGGCAGGGTCGTTCGCGCCAATGGCAGCCTCTTTGGGCATGACGAAACGCCTTCGGCTGTCAGCCATCTGAAGCATGGTGTACCTCCAATGAGCCATTGGCCCCTTGGGACAAGGTTACAATGGTTCAATGGTGCGTCAAGGGCTCCAGTGATGTGGAGCGTCTAAACGCCTCGCTCGGAGATGGGCCTCAAACCGCCTGGGGCTGGCCCAGTTGGATGGCGAGGGTGTCTCCCAGCAGGCGGAGGGAGCCGCCCCATTCGGCGCGGGTGACGGTCTGGTAGAGGCCATTGGCGCCAAGCCGCAGCAGCTCGGCGCGGCGCTCGTCGGGATAGACCACCAGGTATTCTGGGACGCCGGCTGCTTCGTAGCGCCAGCGCTTGGTGGTGAGATCCTTCTGGGCCGTGCCGGGGCTCAGGATTTCCACCACCAGGTCGGGGGCGCCTTCGATGCCGCGCTCGGAGAGCTTGGCGGGATCGCAGACCACCAGCAAGTCCGGCTGGACCACGTCGTCGCCCAGGAAGACATCCGTGGGGGCGCTGAAGATCCGGCACCCGCCGCTTCCCTTGCGCAGAGCTTCCTGCTGGAGCGCCTGGCCGATGGCCAGCGTCAACTCCATGGAAAAGGTCTGGTGGGCCAGGTTCGGGGCAGGCGTCATGTCGTAGGCCACGCCCTGGATCAGCTCCCAGCGGCCTTCCCAGGTCTTCCAATCTTCGACCGTGTACCCGGGGTGCTTCAGTTCGGGAAGGCTCATGTCCGGTCTCCCAGATAGCTCACATGAGCTTCTCACACTCTCCCGCCCGCCCGGTGCCACGGGTCGATCTTGAGGGCCTGCTGGGTGGCCTGGCGGGATCAACTGGCCTTGTGGTTCCGGGTCCACTCCGCCAGGGCTTGGCGCATGGCTGCATGGAGGGTGAGCCCCGAGGCCTGGGCGGATTGCTGCATCTGCTCCCAGAAAGCGGGAGGCATCTTGATCACCTTGGGCTGGATGGGCGCTTCCTCGCCCCTGGGTGGACGCCCGGGACGGATGCGGATCGGGATGGCGCGTTTGAGCGGTTGGTCCTTCTGGGCCATGGCCAGAGCTACATCTTCCGGGTGTCGCTGTTGAAGGATCTCCAGGGTTTCGCCCAAGCCCAGCGAATCCAGGAAGGCCGTTTCGGTCATGGTTTTGGTGCGGGTCTTGGTCATGTGCGCCTCCGGCTTCTGGAAATGGGCCTGGTTGATGTCATCCCAGATGAACTTCACAGCACCTCCCTGGCGGTAAAGGTAATACCTTTTATCGGGATGGTCAATCCTACCCCAGGCTCTCCAGCAATTCCTGCGCCCCCCGGTGCTTGGGGTCGATCTTGAGGGCCTGCTGGGCGGCTTGGCGGGCCTCGCCTTTGCGGCCGAGGGCCTGGAGGACCTGGCCTTTGCGCCACCAGGCGCCCGCGTAGCCGGCGCTGCCGCCTTCGAGGGGTTCGCGGAGGACCTGGTCGAGGGCGGCGAGGCCTTCGGGCAGGTGCTGGCCACTGCGGGCGGCCACCTTGCCCAGTTGCAGGCGGAGGAGGCTGGGGGCATCGGTATGGCCGAGGTGAGCCTGGACCACCTGCCAGGCCAGGTCGGGGCGGCCGCCATTGAGGTTGGCATCGCTGACGGCCGTGAGGCCCCGGCCGCTCCAGGCCACGGCGGGCAGGAGGCGGGCTGCCTCGGCCAGCAGGCGGGCATTCTTCCCGGCCTCGCCCAGGGTCCGCTTGGCGGCGCGGCTGTCCAGGGCGTCCAGGTACGGGCCGACCACGTTCGGATCCCGGGGCGCCTCGACCAGGGCGCGGCCAAAGTAGCCTTCCGCATCACGCCAGTGGTCCTCTTCCACGAGGATGAGGGCCTGGAGCAGGTCGCCCCGGGCGGGGGCCACGCGACGCAGGAACTCGGCGCAGGCCAGGGCCTTGTGCGTGCTGCCGCCCAGGATGCCCGGGAGCATCTCGTAGGCCAGGCCCAGGCTCATCCAGGCATCGCCGAGGGTGGGGTCGGCCTGCGTGGCGGCGCGGAAATCGTCCATGGCCCCCAGGGCCTTGCGCAGGGAGCCCAGGTTGCGCTGCTGGATGGCGGTGCCCGCTCGGGCGAGGCCCCGGGCCAGCAGGGCGTCGGCCAGCCCGGGCTTCAGGCCCAGGGCCCGGTCCGCGGCGGCCTTGGCCTCGCCGAAGCGCTGGAGGCTGGCCAGCGCCTGGGATTTCACAGCCCAGGCCAGGGCGTCGCTGGGGTTTTGCTGGAGCCGCCGCTCGGCCTCCGCCAGGGCCGCGAGGTAGTGGCCGGCATCCAACGCTGGGCGGGGCGCGTAGGGGGCCTGGGCGGTGAGGGCGGGCGGGGCGAATGGGATCATGGGGAGCCTTCAAGAGATGCTGGGACAGGATGAACAGGATTGAAAGGCAGGATGAACAGGATTAAGGAGTGAGGGGGCGAAGGACCTTGACCCGCCAGGCCTAGATGCGCATCATTCATGTGCATAGTTGATGGAGGCCAGCGATGAAACCGCGCGATGCCCTGGAGGCCCCGAAGCGGCCCGTTAACCTCACCCTTAACAGCGACCTGGTGAGGCTCGGCAAGGAACTGGGGCTCAACCTCTCCGGCGTGGCCGAGGCGGCGCTGGCCTACGCCGTGAGCGCCCGGCTGGCCGAACGCTGGGCCGAGGAGAATCGGGAGGCGATCGGGGCCTACAACCGCCGGATCGAGGCGGAGGGTGTGTTCAGCGATGGGCTCAGGGCCTTTTGATGGCGGCCTACGCGGTCCACGCGAATCCGAACCCGAGGACGAACGCGGCGGTTCCCTTCCTGCTGGATGTGCAAGCGGAGGTGCTTGCCAGACTGGGCACCCGGGTGGTGGTGCCCCTGTATCGACGGGAGGCGGCCGGCGTCCAACCCCTGGCTCGCCTGACGCCGGTGGTGCAGTTCCTGGGGCAGCCGCTGGTGGTCATGGTGCCCGAACTGGCAGGCATTCCCCTGCGTGAGCTGGGTCCCGTTGCGGGTGATCTGGCCGCCGCGCGCGGGGAGGTTCTCCAGGCGATCGATCTGCTGTTGACGGGGTTCTGACGGGGTCGGCGGCGCCGACCTGACCCCGGGTATAGCGCAGGGGCGCGGTTTTGCGGTATTCTTGCCCCTCGGTTTGCATCGCTGTGGAGGATTCATGACGGCCAAGGGCGGGCTGCTGGAAGGCAAGCGCGGGGTGGTGGTGGGCGTGGCCAACAAGCGCTCCATCGCCTGGGGCATTGCCCAGAAGGTGTCGGAGGCCGGCGCGCAGCTCTGCCTGACCTATCAGAACGAACGGCTGGGCGAGAATGTCCGCGAACTGGCGGCGGAACTGAAGCATCCCCTGCTGCTGCCCATGGACGTGGGCAGCGACAGCCAGATCGTCATGGCCTTCGATGAGCTCCGCAAGAAGTGGGGGAAGCTGGACTTCCTGGTCCACGCCGTGGCCTACGCGCCTCGCCAGGCCCTGGAGGGCCGGTTCCTCGACACCAGCCGCGAGGACTTCCGCGTGGCCCACGACATCAGCGCCTACTCCCTGGCGGCGGTGTCCCACGCGGCGGCGCCCCTGATGGCCGAGGGGGGCTCCATTGTCACCCTCAGCTACCTGGGCGGCACGCGCGTGGTGCCCAACTACAACGTGATGGGCGTGGCCAAGGCCAGCCTGGAGGCCAGTGTGCGCTACCTGGCCGCGGACCTGGGCCCCCAGGGCATCCGCGTGAACGCCATTTCCGCGGGCCCCATCAAGACCCTGGCCGCCGCGGGCATCTCGGGCTTCAGCACCATGCTCAAGCACCACCGGTCCCGCACGCCCCTGCAGAAGGACACGGACCAGGAGGAGGTGGGCGACGCCGGTCTTTTCCTGGTGAGCCACATGGGCCGCGGCATCACCGGCCAGGTCATCTACGTGGATGGCGGCTACAGCATCATGGCTGATTGAGCGCGGCGGGCTCGAAAAGGCTTGGACAGGATTAACTGCTGGATTAACAGGATTAAAGCGGCATTGTCTGTTTGATTATCGACGAGCCTCAGCCTAAAAAACGGGAGCCGTGGGTCGGGCAATTCTGGAGCCCGTCCCGGCTGGGTGATTGGGCCGAAACACAAAAAGGCTTGAATATGAATACAATAATACTACAGTAAGGACACATCAGGGATTCTCCCTCTGGGGTGTTGCCATGCTCCCGAAACTCGTTCCGGTCACAGACATCAAGCGCAAGGCCACCGAAATCATCGCCGTGCTCCAGCGGGATCAGGAAACACTGGTCATCACTGAGCACGGTCGGGAGGCTGCCGTCCTCATGGACGTAACGAGCTACCGCATGCAGGAGCGCAAACTCGCTCTCCTGGAAGGCATCATCCGTGGCCAGCAAGCTCTGGCTGAGGGCCGAACTCGTTCGCACGAGGAAGTCATGGCCCGGACAGCCAAATGGGGCTGAAAATCCGCTGGACCGAACCTGCCGAGGAACAGTTCGCCGAACGGCTCGACTTCATTGGTGGGTTCAATCCCGATGCCGCTCGCGCCCTTCGCAAAAAAGTGGACGTGAGCCTTCGGCACTTAACCGAATTTCCGGATATGGGCCGCTGGGTGCCGGAATTCGGCCCAGGCTTCTACCGCGAAATCTTGGTAAAACCCTTGCGCCTGTTGTACGAGAACCACGGCGATACGCTCGTGGTGACTTACGTTCACCGGCAGGAGGAGACCATTGGGCCGGACACCTTCGATGGACGCATGTGACGGGACAAGGGCCTTGGCGCGCTCGGCAGCTTGGGTGCGCTGGGCGGGGGTGAGCTGGCGGGACTCAAGCAGGATGGCGACGCGCTGGATTCCGGGCAGGCCGAACCGGTCGGCGGCCAGCAGCCAGGCGAAGCCTGCCACGGGATCCGGCGCCATGCCCTGGCCCCGGAAGTACATGAAGCCGAGGGTGAACGCAGCCTGGGCCTCGCCCCGGTCAGCCTTCGTCTGGAGGAGCGCCAGTGCCTGCTGGTAGTAGGCCTGGGCCTGGGCCGGAGCCGGCCCCTTGAGGAGGTCCCCGGCGAGCAGCATGCCGTCGGTATTGCCCCCGGCGGCGGAGGCCTGCGCGAACCGCAGGGCGGCGGCCGGATCCCGGGGGACGCCGTCGCCGGCCAGGGAGGCCCGGGCCAGGGCCAGCTGCGCTGCGGGCTCCCCCTGGGCCGCCGCTTTCTGGAACCAGACCGCGGCCCGGACGGGATCCCTGGCCAGGAAGCCGCGCCCGTTCTGGCGCAACAGGCCCATGGCGTACTGGTCGCGGGGGTGCCCCCGGAAGGCGCCGGCCACGCCCCGGAGCGTCAGGCGGGCGTCCCAGAGGGCGGCGAGGCTGAAGGCGATGGGGAAGACGAGCACCGCAAAGCGCAGGAAGCGGCGGAGGGCCACCCGGCTGCTGCCGCCCTGCCGGTTGAGGCGGA
Organism: Acidobacteriota bacterium; assembly: GCA_021802985.1. GTDB lineage: Bacteria > Acidobacteriota > Holophagae > Holophagales > Holophagaceae > Geothrix. The sequence goes on from JAJZQW010000045.1 coordinate 15,807, forward strand.
GGGCGAAGAGGGCGCTGGCGAGCAGCGTCGCGGCCAGGGCCTGGATCAGAGGGAGCAGGGCTTCGAGGCGGAGGACGGTCCAGTTCATGCCAGCTTCGCAAGGGTAGCCAGCACGTCCTGCACATGGCCCTTCACGCTGACTTTGGGCCAGACGTGGCGGAGGACGCCCTTGGGATCCACGAGGTAGGTGCTGCGGATGATGCCTTCCATCTCTTTGCCATACATGACCTTTTTCCCAAAGGCGCCGAGGGGCTTCAGCAGGGTGCACTCGGGATCGGAGAGCAGGGGGAAGGTCAGCGCCTGCTTGGTCTTGAAGTTCTGGTGGCTCTTGAGGCTGTCGCGGCTGAGGCCGTAGACCCGCGCGCCGAGGGCCTGCACGCGGGCCAGGTTGTCGCGGAAGTCGCAGGCCTCGGTGGTGCAGCCCGGCGTGCTGTCCTTGGGGTAGGCGTAGAGGACGGTCCAGGTGCCGCGCAGGTCGGCGTTGGTGACCGTGGCGCCCTGGTCGTCCTGCAGGGCGAAGGGCGGAAGGGGCTGGCCGACGAGGGGACTCATGCGGGCTCCGGGGCAAGGGTGGAGGTCCATGCTAAGGCCAACACGGCCGCCAGTGCTGCCCATCCCAGGGGGGTGGGGTCCGTGGCCAGGCGGGGCAGTTCCTCGGCGAGCACGCGGCCCAGGCTGTCATGGGTGGGGCCGGGCCCCAGGCCCAGGGCGGACAGGGTGGCCTCGCCCCAGAGGGCGCCCAGCCAGGCGCTGGGAAAGAGCGGTGCGATCTGATCCAGGCCCCAGGGGGCCCAGCGGCGCAGGCGGGAGACTGGGCCGGCACCCATGAGGGTCTCCGCGAGCCAGGCGGGCGAACGCCGGAAGGCCGCCACCCGGGCCCGGAGCGGCGCCTCCAGATGCAGGGCCAGCAGGCCGCCCAGCAGGAGGGCCAGGGGCAGGCGTCCCAGCCCGCCCAGGGCCGCGGCGAGGGGCAGCAGGAAGAGCAGGGGCGGGAGGTTCCGCAGGGCGGAGAGGGCCCCGCGGTAGCGCGCGCCGCCGAGGGCGAGGACCAGCCCCAGGCCCAGGGCCAGCAGGGCGCAGAGGCTGGCGAAGCCGAGGCTGCGGGAACCCGCCAGCAGCAGCCGGAGCAGGCTGTCCCGGCCCAGATCGTCGAGTCCCAGGGGATGCAGCAGGCTGGGGCCGGCCCCGCCCCGGAAGGGATCCAGGGGCAGCTCCGGCAGCAGGAAGGCCGCCAGGAAGGCGAGCCGCCACTTCATGCGGGCTCCCGTTCCAGGGGCCGCGATAGCAGCCACAGCACGGCCAGGACGAGGATCCAGGCGGTGAGCCCGGCCCGGTCCCGGCGGGCGATGCGGTCCATCCAGTCGGTGCCGAGGCCGGGCACGCCCAGCAGGCGCTCGATGACGAGGGCTGCCGTGAGCCAGAGGGGCAACCGGGCGCCGAGCCACGGCCCCCAGAGCCGCGCCAGGGCCAAGCCCCGGGCCCGCCGTACCGCCTCGCCGCCCCAGGCCGCCGGGAAAGGGGTTTCGGCCGGAAGGGCCTGGGCCAGCCAGCGCATTTCGCCGGGCAGGGCGGCCAGCAGGAAGGCGGCGGTCCAGCCGGCCATCCCCGGTGGACCCCAGGCCGCGGGCCAGAGCGCCAGCACCAGGGCGGCCCAGAGGAGATCGGGCGGGGCCTCGATCAGGGCCAGCGTCCGCCGGGTGGCCAGGAAGGGCCCCCCGGCCCAGACGGCCAACGGGGCGGCGAGGCTCAGCGAACCCAGGGCCAGCGCCGTGGGCAGGAGGGCGTGGAAGGGGAAGGGGGGCGGCTGGGCGGACTTCCAGAGCGCGCCCGGCAGCGTGAGGGCCAGGGCCACACCCAGGCCCCAGACCGCGGCGCCCTGGAGCGTCTCCCGGGCCACGAGCCGGTTCAAATCAGCGCTCCCAGCTCCAGCCCGCGGCGCCCGGGGTGCCCAGGTAGAGGCCCAGGGGGCCCGGCGTCACCCGCAGCCGCTTGTCCACCCAGACGATGCTGCTGAAGTCCACCAGGGGCAGGGCGCCGGGGGCCTTGGCCCACAGGGCCTGCAGGTCGGTCCACGCGGTGTCGCCCGGTTCGCGCAACTTGGCGACGAGACCGGCCAGGGCGGGCTGGCTCCAGCCGGTGAAGTTCATGGGGCCGTGGGGTTCCATGTACTCCAGCACGGACCAGGGATCGGGATCGAAGGTGGCGAGGTAGCAGGCCAGGCCGAAGTCGCCCTTCTGGAGCCGCGCGACGAGGAGGGCGGGATCCAGCGGCGTGAGGTCCAGCTCCACGCCGTCCTTGAGGGCCCGGGCGCGCAGGGCCATGAGGAGCTTCTCCACGGGCTCGTCGCCGGCGGCGTAGAGCAGGTTCAGGGGAACGCCCTTCGGCAGGGGCACGGTCTCGGCGTCGATTTCCTGCGCCTCGAACCCCAGGGTCTGGGGCCAGAGCCCCCGGCTGGGCCGGGCATTGACGCCCAGGAGTTGCGGGGGGAAGGCGTCCCTCCGCCAGCGTTGCATGGCCTGGAGGGGTCCTAGGCCTTGGCGGCTCCAGACCACGAGCTGGTAGGGCATGGGCTGGGCCACCACGCGGTAGCCCGGCGGCGGGTGGGCCTGCAGGCGGGCCGGCGGCACCCCGATGGTGAGCCAGCCCTTCTGAAGGGCCTGCAACACCGACTGGCTGTCTCCGAGGATGCGGAACCTCAGCCCCTCGATGGCCGGTTTGAGGAAGTGCTGCCGGCGGAGCAGCCGCCAGGCACCGGGCTCCCGGCGCAGCAGGAAGGGACCGGTCCCGCGGTCGGGATGCCCGCTCTGGGCGATGGGGATCCGGGCCAGCTCCATGAGGATCCGGCCCGGGGGCTTGGGCGAGAAGAGGACGACCTGGCCCTTCTGGACCTCGACCCGGAGGCCCTCCAGGATCGCCCGCTTGGTGGGGCTGGCCTTCGGGTCGCTCTGGATGGCCCGGAGGGTCCAGGCCACATCCTCGGGACCGGCGGGGCTGCCGTCGGTGAAGCGTGCATCCGGGCGGAGCTTGAACAGGAGGGCGCCATCCTTCTGCTCCTTCCAGGAGGTGGCCAGGCGTGGGACCACCCGCCCGGAGGCGTCGATGCCCACGAGGGCATCGCCCGTGAGGGCCTGGAGGATGGATTGCTCGAACCCCTCGCCCTTCACGAAATCCAGAGGCCCGGGATCCCGGGCGAAGGATTCCTCGACCATCTGGGCGGAGGCCACCGTGGCGGCCAGAGTCAATAGCAGGGCGGCGAGTTTGTTCCGCATGGTCCAGTCCCTAGGAGCGTGTCCAAGTAATGGGTGGGGGCTGCACTGGGGCGCCAGCCGAGGGAGGGAAGGAAGGCGACGAAGGCCTTGGTGGTTCCAAGGACGAGGAGCCTGACGCAGCATCCCGACGGCTGCCGCCCCAGCCCGAAGGGTTGATGGCAAAGGGCTCCCATGCGGCGTCATCGGGCTTGAACGGTGAACCCGCACCGCCCTGCGCCCGCTTCCTTGCCTGGAATCCCTTTGCCATCAATGCAGCCCCTATCGATTACTTGGACACGCTCCTGGGTTTTTCCCAGGATGCGCCGTCGGCGCAGGCTTGCCAAGCCCCTTCGGGGCGCCGTCGGAAGGGATCCGAGGCGGAGACGGCCCCGGGCCGGCGATGGGTGTTGATACTCTGAATGGGGAGGGCCCGTGGCCGAACCATCGAAATCCAGTCTGTTCTGGTGGTGGCCCCTGATGGCGCGCCACCGGCGGACCCTCTACGGGGGCCTGGCGGCCACCATCTGGTGCAGCGTGGCGGCCTCGGTGGTGCCCTTCTGGTCGGGCCGGGCCGTCCACGCCCTGGAAGGCAGGGACTGGCACGGCTCGCGGGTGTACCTCCTATGGATGCTGGGCTTCACCCTGGCCGCGGGGCTGGGCCGCTACCTCATGCGCAACATCCTCATCGGCCTGAGCCGCCAGGTGGAGAAGGAGCAGCGGGAGGGCCTCTACCGCTACCTCCTGGGCCGTCCCTTCGCCTTCTACGAACGGCAGCGGGTGGGCGACCTCATGTCCCGGGTGGGCGATGACGTGGGCACGGTCCGGATGGCCACGGGGCCCGGCCTGATGAGCTTCCTCCAGGTGGTGTCGATCCTGCCCGTCACCCTGAGCCTGATGATCCACATCAACTGGCGGCTCACCCTGGCGGTGATGCTGCCCTTCTCCTTCCTCGCCCTGGGCTTCTACGTGATCGGGAAGGCGAGCCACGCCCTCCAGCAGAAGCTGCAGCTGGCCTTCTCGGCCCTGTCCACCTTCAGCCACGAGACCATCAGCGGCGAGCGGGTGGTGCAGGCCTTCGGGCTGGAGGAGGCACGCGTGGCGCACTTCCGCGAACTCAGCCTGCGCCACGCCGCGCTGAGCATGCGGCAGACCGTTGTGTTCAGCGCCTACGCGCCTCTCTCCGCCTTCATCAGCGGCGTCTCCGCCCTGGTGCTGGTCACCTACGGGGGCAGCCTGATGATGAAGGGGGTCCTGGACCTGGGTGACTTGACCGCCTTCACGGGCTTTCTGGTGGCGCTGGCCTGGCCCATGATGAGCCTGGGCTGGTCCGTGAACCTCTTCCAGCGGGCGCGAGCCGGGCAGGAACGCATCGACTTCGTGCTGAACAGCCCCGACCCGGCGCTTCCGCCGGCCGAGGCCATCACGCTGCCCCCGGTTCCGGCGGCCCTGTCCCTGCAGGGGGCCCTCCATCGCTTCGATAGCCAGCGCGGCCTCGGCCCCCTGGATCTGGACCTGGCCCCCGGCGACAGCCTGGCGGTGGTGGGTGGCATCGGCTCCGGCAAGACCCTGCTGCTCCAGGTGCTGGCCGGGCTCCGGGAGTTGCAGGCGGGACGGCTGCTCGTGGATGGCACACCCCTGGACAATGCGGGCCTGCGCCGTCACTGGGCCGGTCTCGGCTGGGTGCCCCAGGATGCCTTTCTCTTCTCTGACACCCTGCGGGTGAACCTGGCCATGGGGCGGCCCGAGGCCACGGAGGAGGAGATCTGGGACATCGCCCGGGTGGTCTGTCTGGATGAGCTGATCCGTCGCCTGCCCCAGGGCCTGGACACGGTGGTGGGCGAGCGGGGCGTGGCCCTCAGCGGCGGCGAGCGGCAGCGGGCGGCCCTGGCCCGGGCCCTGCTCCGCAAGCCACGCCTCCTGCTGCTGGACGATTCGTTGTCGGCGGTGGATGCCGAGACGGAGAGCCGCATCCTGGAAAACCTCCGGACGTTCCTGGGCAAATCCACCCTGGTGCTGGCCACCCATCGCGTCTTTGTGGCCGAGACCTGCACTCGCGTGCTCGTGCTCCACGAAGGCCGCGCCCAGCAGCTCGGGACGCCCGAGGACCTGGCCGCCCAGCCCGGCACCTACGCTCGGCTCCGGCGCCTGCAGAGTCTGGAACGGGAATTGGTGCGGGGGGCCTGAATTCGGGGATCAGCTCCCCTCGCGGAACGTCACCTTGTTGATCTCGGCGAAGGTGGTGATGCCCATCCGCACCTTCTCGATGGCGCTCTCGCGGAGGAACTGCATGCCGCTGCGCCGGGCGGCGGCCTTCACTTCCCGCACGGGGGCCCGCTGCACCAGGAGTTCCCGCAGCTCGTCGTTGAGGCCCATGAACTCGATGATGGCCTGGCGGCCGCGGAAGCCCGTGCCGTGGCAATCCACGCAGCCCACCCGGTCGAAGAGCGTGGCCCCGCGCAGCCAGGCCTCGTCCACGCCATTCTCTTCGAGCTCCTGGGGGGTGGGCGGCGGGGCGGGGCGCTTGCACTTGGTGCAGAGCACGCGCACCAGGCGCTGGGCCAGGATGCAGTTGAGGCTGGAGACGAAGTTGTAGACCTCGACGCCCATGTGCTGGAAGCGGCCGAGCACGTCCAGCACGTTGTTGGCGTGGACCGTGGTGAAGACCAGGTGGCCCGTCAGTGCCGACTGGATGGCGATCTGGGCCGTCTCGGGGTCGCGGATCTCGCCCACGAGGATCTTGTCGGGGTCGTGGCGCAGGATGCTGCGGAGGCCCAGGGCGAAGGTGAGGCCTTTCTTCTCGTTCACGGGGATCTGGGTGACGCCCTCG
>JAJZQW010000046.1 GCA_021802985.1 Acidobacteriota bacterium
CGAGGAGCCTGACGCAGCATCCCGACGGCTGCCGCCCCAGCCCGAAGGGTTGATGGCAAAGGGCTCCCATGCAGCGTCACCGGGCTTGAACGGTGAACCCGCACCGCCCTGCGCCCGCTTCCTTGCCTGGAATCCCTTTGCCATCAATGCAGCCCCTATCGATTACTTGGACACGCTCCTAGGCGCTGGTGGCCTGGAGGAAGGCCAGGAGCTGGGGATCCTTCCGGAAGAGCAGGGCGTCCACCAGAGCGCCCTTGAGACCCTGTTGCGTGCGCAGGCGCTCGATGTGTTCCGGCCGGCTGATGCTGCCGCCCATGATGAGGGGCAGGCCGGAGGTTTCGCTCAGCGTCTGGGCGGTGTCGAAATCAGGCTCCGAGCCCGTTTCCTCGGGGATATCCACGAAGAGCAGCCGCTTGAATCCGTAGGCCTTGGCCCGGGCGGCCATCTGCACCGCGCTGACGCAGGTGGCATCCACCCATCCGGAGTGGTGGACCTGCCCCCCGCGGGCATCCACCGCTGCGGTGAGGTGGGGCTGGAAGCGGGCCAGGAGCTGCTCCACCACCATGGGGGACTTGTGGAGGATCGTTCCCACCACCAGCCAGGTGGCCCCCTGATCGATAAAGAACTGCGCCTGGTCCGAACTGCGAACCCCCCCGGCCACCTGGATGCAGATCTTGCGGCCCTGGGTCCGGCAGTACTGGAGGATCTGGCCGATCAACTCGCGGTTGTTCCCCTTGCCGAGGGCGGCATCGACATCCACCAGGGCGAGGCGGCAGGCCCCCGCGTCGAGCAGCCAGGCGACCTGATCCAGGGGGGCATCGGCACACGGCCCCGCCTGCCCGGTGGGGACGACCTGTCCATGTTGGAGATTGAAAGTGGGGTAGATCTTCAAGCGCACATCCCGGCCGACCGGCAAGGGGGAGTGTAACGCAAGCGTCACGCCGATGTGCCTTGTCCCAACAGGTCGAGCAACTTCCGGGCTGCTTCGGTCTCCGCCTTCTTGCGGGTGGGCCCCTCGGCTTCGGCGGCGTGGGGGCCCGCCACGGCCCGGATGGCGAAGCGGGGGGCGTGGTCCGGACCGGACTGTCCGAGGAGCTGGTAGGTGGGAGCGGGAAGGCTGAGGCGGGCCGTGCACTCCTGCAGGGTGGTCTTGGCGTCCCTCCGGGCCCAGAGTCCGGGATCGGCGCCCCGGATGGCATCCAGGTGGCGGGTTTCCACCAGCCGCAGCACCACGCCGGAGCCATCCTCGCCCACCGCCTGCGCATCGAGGAAGACGGCGGCGAGGAGGGCTTCCACGGCATCGGCCAGGGGCTTGGGGCCCAGCCGGGCGCGCCCTCCGGAGGCCAGAAGATGGCCCAGGTCCAGGTCGAGGGCCCACTCGTGGAGGGCCTCGGTGCAGACCAGGACGCCCCGGAGCTTGCTCATGGGGCCCTCCTCCCAATCGGGGCGCTCCCGGTGGATGGCCAGGGCCACGCAGAAGTTCAAGAGGGCATCCCCGAGGAACTCCAGGCGCTGATTGTCGCGCCCCTTGCTGGAGGAGGCATGGGTGAGGGCTTCCTTCAGGAGGACCGGATTCCGGAAGGCGTAGCCAAGACGGGCCTCCAGGCCTGCGGTGCCGTCCTTCCGTCCCGCCATGCTCACTCCCCCAGATCGGCGGAGAGCTTCCGGTTGAAGCGAGCCTGGTTGAAGGCGGCCCTGAATCGGATGTTCCGGGCGGCCATCTGGCCGAGGATGCCCATGCGGCGCGCCTCGCGAACCTCTTCGACGAAGGCCGGCATGCGGCCCTGCTCGTAGAGCACGGCGCCGAGCCAGGCGTGGGCCATCACGTTGTACGGATCGGCCTTGAGGGTCTGCCGGAAGCCGTGAATGGCCTTCTCGGGGTTGCTGTCTGCCAGCTGGATGGCCTCGCTGAGGGAGACGTTGCCGAGATTCTTCCGCTCGAATGGCTGCAGTTTCTCCAGCTTGTCCTGCTGGAAACGCTCGGGCTGGTCGATGGTCTTCGGTTCGGGCCTGGGTGCTCGGGTCTCCTGCTGGCGGGCCGGTGCGTCGGACCCGGGGGTCTCGTTCGGGGAAGCAGGCTTCAGGTCGAGGGACGGGCCGGCCTTCGGTTCGATGGGACGCGATCCGCCGGGCGGCGGGGCGGGCTGAGCGGCAGCTGGGGATCCACTGCCCGTTCCGGGTGTGAGCGAGGCCGTGGGTGGAACCGTCGCCTCCGTGACGGCCCCCGCGAGGGGCTGGGCAGTGGCCGAGGGGCCGTGCAGCCTCCACCAGGCCAATCCCCCGATTCCAGCCAGGAGGAGGGCGGCGGTGCCGAGCCAGAGGCCCATGCGGGATCCCGTGGCGGGCCGGGAAGTGCGCGGCTCCGCGGGCAGGGGCGGGACCGTCGCGGGTTGTGAGGCAAGGATCACCGTGGCCTGGGCCGTGGGCGCGGAGGGGGACGCTTGGGCAGGAGCGCCGGCCGTGGGCGCGCTCCGCAGCAGGCTGGTGGCCTCGTCGAGCTGGCCCATCCAGGAGGGATCCTTGGCGGCCCGCAGGGCCTTGGCCAGGTCCTCGGCGGTCTGGAAGCGCTCGTCGGGGTTCTTGACGAGCGCCCGGTCGAGCACGGACTTGATGGACGGGCTGATGCCCTGGAGCTGTTGGGTGTCGATGGGTTCCGGCGGCTCGTTGACGATCTTGTAGAGGATGGTGGGCGTGGTGTCCCCGGCGAAGGGCTTCCGCCCGCTGAGGGCCTCGTAGAGCATCACACCCACGGCGAACAGGTCGCTGCGAGGATCGGGCTTGCCGGTGCGGATGTATTCGGGGGCCATGTAGCTCACGGTGCCCATGACCATGCCCGTGGCGGTCATGTCCGAGTTGCTGATCTTGGCCACGCCGAAGTCCATCACCTTGCTGTGGAGGCGGCGGCCGTCCCGCTGGACCCGCACGTTGGTGGGCTTGATGTCGCGGTGGACGATGTGCTGGCGGTGGGCGAAGCCCAGTCCGTCGCAGACCTGGGCCAGCACCTCCAGGATCTCGGAGCGGGTGAGCGCCTGCTGCTGGATGAGCTCGTCGAGGTCGTGCCCCTTCACGTATTCCATGGCGATGTAGAGCACGCCCTGGTCTTCGCCGAATTCGTAGATGGTCACCAGGTTCGGATGGTTCAGCACGCCCGCGGCCCGGGCCTCCCGGGCGAAACGCTCCTTGGCCTCGCCGCCCTGGGCTGCCGCGGGCAGGATGGTCTTGATGGCGACCTCGCGGCCGATGGAGGGATCCACTCCGAGATAGACCTCCCCCATGGCGCCGTTTCCGAGAACGCGCCGGATCTCGAACTTGCCGAGCTTCTCGAACATGCAAACTCTCCCGGCCGGGGCTGGATGGAGGGACAGCATAGGCCCTCTCCAGGTCGCGGCCAAGGGGCTTGGGATATCCCGGCATGGCACACGCTTTTTACGTACTGGAATCCTGGCCTGGAAAATGCAAACTTAGGGATCATCCCTTTTGGAGCGTGAGTGCCCCAAGTCCGCCTCCGCCATTTCCTGCCCGCCCTCATGGGCTCCCTCCACCAGCAGGGGGCCGAGGGTGAACTTGTGCTGGAGCAGAACGATGGCATCCGCCGGCTCTACTGGGCCGGGGGCGATCTGAAGTACCTGCGCAGCGATGCGGTGGGCGAGCAGTTCGGCAACTTCCTCATCCGCCGGGGCGTGCTCGACATGGCGGCCCTCAATGAGCTGCTGGCCGATGGCGAGGGCGCCCGGGTCGGCGACCGCGTGGTGCAGTGGGGGCTCATGACCGTGGAGGAGCGGGATGCCCGGCTCCAGGAGCTGCTCGGCTCGATCCTGCTGCACGCCATGGAGCACCCGATCCTCAAGATGACCTGGCTACCCGGCCTCCTGGAGGGGAGCCTCAGCGGGGACCTGCAGTTCCGGCTCGACCACCGGCGCCTGGTGTGGGATGTGTTCCAGAACGCGCAGATCGACCGTGAGCTGGTCGAGATGTTCCGGAGCGAGCCGGACTGGCGATGGCAGGCGCCCCCCGAGCTGCTGCTCTCCCTCTCGGATCTTCCCCTCAATCCGAAGCTCGCCTATGCGATGACCCTGATGGGGACCGAACCCCTGGGGTGCGACACCCTCACGTCGATCATGGGCCTCGATACGCCCGACGCGGCCAAGCTGGTGGCGACCCTCTGGACCCTCGGGGGGCTGACGCTCACCCAGGGAGAACTCCCCCTGCTTCCGAAACCCGAGCCCCCACCCGAGCCACCGGCGCCTGAACTCGACGTGATCCAGATCGCGCCCGAGGATCTGGAGCCCCTGGTTCCCCCCGAGCCCCTCCCGCCATTTCCCGAAGGGGTTCCCTATCATGGAGAGTCCCTGGAACTGGAGATGCCGCCTGATCTCCCCGTGGATCCCACCCCCGCCGCTGTGCCTGCCCTCGCCGACCCCGGGGAGGAGGCCGCTTCGGAACGGGCCCGCCGTCTGGTCATCAAGGCCAAGTCCTACCTGATGCAGGAACGCACCAGCGAGGCGATCCGCGCCCTCGAGCAGTCCATCAAGCTGGATGGCGATTCGGTGGAATCCTACGACGCGTGGCTGATGCTCGGCCGACTGCGGCTGGGCAACCCCGCCTGGTCCACGCGGGCCATCGAGGCTCTCCAGGTGGCCTCCCGCCACCGGCCCAAGGCCGCCGAACCCTGGGCCCTCATGGGTGAGCTCTACCACCGCAAGGGATTCAATGCCAACGCCCAGGGCTGTTTCCGCCGGGCCCTGGAACTGGACCCCTCCGTGGCCGTCCCCTCCGATTGGGCCGTGGAAGAGACCGCTGAGCCTTCGCCCCGCGATAGTCAGGGCGGCGGGAGCGGCTTCATGGGTCGCCTGAAATCCATCCTGGGTCGGGACAAGACCTGAAACGGCGCCGTGGAAGCGGCCGTCTCGCCGGCAGAACGGAGGGGCCTGCCGACCATCCCTGGAGTGCACGGGTGGGAGTGCCGCCCAGGCCCCTGGCACCCGGAGCCCGTGCGGCCGCTTCCGAAGGGGCTAGGGGAGGGCCGAGAGGGCCTTCAAGCGCAGGAGGTTTGGATGATCGGGGAAAACCGCGAGAGCGCCTTCGAGCATCGCGCGACCCTCATTCATGTGCCCGGATTTCAGGAGGAACCCGGCGACCAGGGCATGCCAGTACCCGCCACCCCCCTTCGGAAGGACACGGAGGGCTGACCAGGCGTCACTCGCGGCCTGGGCCTCCAACTGATGGCGAAGGTCCAGCTGGATCAGGGCGAAATGCATCCGTTCGTGATCGGGCAGGGCCCCCAGCCCACGCATGAGCACTTGGCGGGCCTCCTCCAGGCGCCCTTCCTGCTCCTCCAGCAGGGCCAGCGCGAAATAGGCGGGCCCGAACTGGGCATTCGAGGCCAGTGCCGATGCCAGGCGTCGGCGGGCCTCGTCGGGACGCTTGAGTGCCAGCAGGCTGACCGCCAGCCGCTGGAGGGCCAGGGCATGGTCTGGCTGGGTGCGGAGTACCGTCTCGAAACAGGAGACGGCGTCCTGGTGCTTTTCCAGCTTCTGGTAGCCCATGCCCACGGTGGTGAAGACCACCAGCGGCGCCCATCGGCTGAGCCGCGTGAAGGTTGTGCCGGCCCGCACGGCCTTCTGCCATTGGCCCGCCGCGTAGGCCTGGAGCATCAGGTTGAACTGGCACTGCTCGTTGAGGGGGTGGGCTGCGGCGTCTTTCTCAGCCAGTTCCAAGTAGAAGGTCAGCTTGTGGTGTTCCCGTTCGGCGTCCACCTTGCCGTAGTGGTGGACCACGGCATCCAGGGCTCCCATGGGAAGGTTGTGTCGCAGGAAGTAGGGGACCATGACCTCGTGGACGCGGCCCTCGTAGCGGAGGTCGGGGAACCGGCGCACGAGACGGAGGTTCGGCGCGTCGGCAAAGTAGGGGAAGGCTGCGCCCTCGGAATAGTCCGTGTTGTTGGGGACGACCACCTGGTCGAGCAGGACGAATCCAGCCGATTCCGAATAGTTCCGGCTGATGAGGTTGTAGGCCGCGGGGGTGTCCTGTGCGATGGCCTCCCTGATCTTGGCGTGATCGAGGACATCCACGGCCTCGTCCGCATCCAGGATGAGCACCCAGTCACCCGTACAGAGCCGGAGGCTCTCGTTGCGGGCTGCCCCGAAATCCCCGGTCCAGGGGAAGTGGCCGACGCGGGCGCCGAAGCGCTCGGCCAGGGCCACGGTGCCGTCCGTGGAGCCCGTATCCACCACCACCATCTCATCGACGAGGCCCCGCACCGAGGCCAGGCAGTGGCCCAGGTTCTTCTCCTCGTTCTTCACGATCATGGCCAGCGACAGGGTGGGCATGGGTTCATCCTAAGGGGGGCTTTCACGACCCGGGAAAAAAAAAGATTAAAGGTCTTGGACGCGCCAGCCGAAGAAGGAACGTGATCGGGGTTTCCCCGTTTCCAACCCGGCAGCACGGACGCTGCCCTACGCATCATGGAGGATGCCATGGCTTCTATTCTCAACAACATCGGCGCACTAGGCGCGAGCCGCCAGCTCGGAATCACCAACGTGGGCCTGCAGCAGACGATCCAGCGCCTCACGACGGGCAGCCGGATCAACAAGGCCTCTGATGACGCGGCCGGTCTGGCCATCAGCAACAAGCTGAACGCGGACATCAAGGTCGCTGGCCAGGGCCAGCGCAACGCCAACGACGGCGTTTCGTACCTTCAGGTGGGTGACGGCGTGCTGGACACCGTGACCAACCTCCTCACCCGCGCGGCTCAGCTGGCCCAACAGGCCCAGACGGGCACTGTGGATCAGACGGGCCGCGATGCCCTGAACGCCGAGTTCCAGAACATCATCGGCACCATCTCGAACATCGAGAAGAGCACCACCTTCAACGGGTCTTCGGTGTTCGGCTCGACCCTGACGGTGGCGGTGGCCGGTTATGGCACCGTGTCCGTGGGTGTGACGACCTTCAACTCCCTCGTCGCCGGCACGGACACCCTCGCTTCCGTGACCAGTGCAAGCGCTGCTGCGACGGCCATCACCAACCTGCTGACCTCCGTTTCCGCGCTCCGCGGAACCATCGGCGCCGGTGAGCAGCAGCTCTCGGCCATTTCCGACACCCTGGGCATCCAGGTGGAGAACTTCACGGCCGCCTACAGCCAGATCCACGATGCCAACGTCGCGGACGAGGTTGTGAACCTGTCCAAGTTCCAGATCCTGAACCAGAGCGGCATCAGCGCCCTCAGCAAGGCCAACCAGTCGGGCCAGTCCATCCTGGCTCTCCTCCAGTAACCGGGATTCCTGAGCTACCGGGGGGAGGCGGCGCCAATCCGCCTTCCCCGGTAGTCCTCGGTGAGGAGCACCGTCATGGCTGATCAAGTGAACCCTCTGGGTAGCTTGGCGCCGGGCCTTCCGCCGACCCTCCCAGTCCCCACCGTCCCAGCGACGGCGATCCGACTCCCGTCGGTCCCGGAAACCACCCTCCGCCCCCCCCTGACCCAAGCACCCGTCCCCCAGGGGCCGGATGGGAAGGGCCCGTCCGCGCCGGGTGTGTCCCCCGAACAGACCCTGGGGGCTGCGGTCCAGGACGTGAAAACCTATCTTCAGCAGCTGCCCTCCGAACTCCGGTTCGGGGTGGACAAAGGCAGCGGCAGTTTCTATTTCAAGGTCGTCGATCCGGCCACCCGGGAAGTGATCCGCCAGGTGCCCTCTGAGGAAGTTCTGGCCATGGCGCGCAAATTGCGAGAATTCGCCAACCCGAAGACCGCTTCGGGCGTCCTGATGGACAAGGAGGGCTAGCCCTCCCCGTGTGTGGAGGTCGTCCATGTCGTCTTCTCTCAGCTTCCAGGGCCTCTCTACGGGGCTGCAGACTGACGCGATTGTGAATGCCATCCTCCAGCAGGAGGGGCAGCCGGTTCAGCGGATGCTGGCCCAGCAGGCCAAGAATACCCAGCGGATTGGGGCCTTTCAGGCCATGCAGTCCAACCTCACGGCGCTGTCATCCAGCCTGAGCACCCTGTCGGGTACGAGCTTCGCCGCGCAGACGGTGACCAGCTCGGACTCGACCAATACGTATGTGACAGCCACGGCGACGGGCGCGACGGTCGGCAATTACGGCCTCAACGTCAGCCAGATCGCCACGGCCGGGCGCATTTCGCCCACCCTTTCGGGGGGTGCCCCAACCAACCTGGCGGTGGCCGATCCCCTGGCCACGACCATCTTCACGGGGACCTCTGCCAGCTTCGCCATTCAGGGCACGGATGGGGTCATCAAGACCCTGACCCTTGATTCTGGCAGCAACAACCTGTACGGGCTCCGCGATGCCATCAATGCCTCGGGGGCCAGCGTGCAGGCCTCCGTCGTCAACACGGGATCGGGGGCGAACCCCTACCAGTTGGTGGTGACGGCCACGGGCACCGGCACGGGGACGACCAATGGTGTGGTCTCCCTGGCGGACGTCACCAGTGGCGGGGCCGTGAACACCCTTGGGATCACAGCCGGCACAGTGGACAGCATGACGACGCCCACGACGCTCACGGGAGGACTTCAGTCGGCGACGGCGGATGTCGCGAAGAACGCCATCTTCTCGGTGAACGGGATCCAGCTGACCCGGCAGACCAATGTGGTATCGGACGCGGTCTCGGGCATCACCTTTACCCTCAAGCAGGGCGGCCAGACGGGGACCACCAACCTGGCGGTGGCGACGGACACCAGCACCATCACCAGCGCCATGCAGGACGTGATCAGCAAATACAACGCGCTGGTGACGGCTTTCACGTCCGCCTCTGCTTCAGGTGGGGCCCTCTACGGCGACAGCGTCGCCCGGTCGCTCATCTCCCAGGTGCGCACCGCACTCACAGCGGTTCCCAGTGGCCTTCCGCTCACCTCGACCTACACATCAGCGGGTGGCGTGGGCGTGAAGGTGAACCAGGACGGCACCCTCAGCCTGGACACCACCGCGTTCCAGGCGGCCCTGGCCAAGGATCCCACCGCGGTAAAGAACGTCTTCGCCTTCTCTGGAACCTCCAGTTCGGCCGCCGTGCAGTTCTATGGCGCCGGCGCGAATACGACCACGGGCACCGTGGGTTTCAACATCACCTCGTACGTCCCCAATGGGGCCGTCTCGGGGACCTTCACCGTCAACGGGACGAATTACACCCTCAATGGCAACGCTGGAATCCTGGTGGGGGCCGCGGGGACGCCCCTCGACGGCCTCATCCTGACGGCCAGTGGCGTGGGTTCAGGAAGCCTCACCCTCAGCCGCGGCGTGGGCCAGGCGGTCCAGGATCTGGTCACCAACCTGACCGCCGCTGTGAGCGGGCAGCTCCCGCAGATCATTCAGAGCGTGAACGACCAGAACAGCAGCCTGGCCCAGCAGATCTCGGCCGGCCAGGACCGTCTCGCCCAGCGAAAGAAGGTGCTTCAGGCCCAGTTCGCGCAGATGGAGGCCGTGGTGGGCCAACTCCAGTCTGCGGGCGCGAGTCTGACTGGAATGTGACGGGGCTTGAGTTTCACAGGAATCCGCCGAAACAGGAACGGGAGCGTCCTCATGCAACCCTACGCCAAAGCCAGTAGCCAGTATCTTGCCCAGCGGGTGCTCGGGGCGTCGCCTCAGCAGTTGATGGCGATCCTGCTTGAGGCGGGGCAGCGGTTTCTTTCGCAGGCAGTGCAGGCCCTCGGGCGGCGCGACATTGCGGCGAAGGCCCAGGCGACCAACAAGGCCCTGGCCATCGTGGAGGAACTTACCGTACGGCTGAACCATGAGGACGGCGGAGACCTGGTGGACAACCTCGTGAGGCTCCACGATTGGTGGACCCGTGAGATCCTGGCAGGCAGCGCCAGCAAGGATTCCACCCGCCTTGAGCGCGTGGGTCGGCAGATGGGCGAGCTCCGCCAGGCCTGGGAGCAGTCGGACCAGAAGGGCACCGCCACGATGGATCCCTCCGCCTTCCAGGTCCGGGACATGGTGGGATGAGCGACGCGGCCGTACGGGCTGCCATCCAGACCCTGGAGGCCTGGCTGGCCGATCCAGAACGTGCCTTGGATGAGGCCGCCCTCGAAGCCTGGAACCGCGACTTCCGAGCCGCCGTGGCCGGGGCGGAGAAGGGCCCAGGCTGGCCAGAGCTCGTGGCGAGGGGGCACCGCCTCGCCGAGCGCGTGGAGAGCCGCAGACAGGCCGTAGCGGCCCAGCGTGATGCGGTCCGTTTTGAGTTGGAGCAGCAGGCGCAGGGCGATCGCGCCCTCAAGGGCTACGGATCCAGCACCCGCTGATTCAATTGGAGCAGCGAATCTCCATCGTGGATCGCCAGCGGGTATCAGTCGGTGCCGAAGAGGCGGTCACCGGCGTCGCCGAGACCTGGAAGGATGTAGCCCTTCTCGTTGAGCTGCCGATCCACGGCACCCACCACAATCCGCAGATCGGGATGGTCCGCCTGGAGCCGCCGCAGCCCCTCAGGTGCGGCCAGGACCGCGACGAGTGCGAGGTTGACGGCTCCGGCCGCCTTCAGCTGGCGCACGGCCTCTGACGCACTGCCGCCCGTAGCCAGCATGGGATCGAGCACGAAGACGGGGCGAACCTCCAACAGGGGGGGGAAGTTGCGGTAGTACGGAACGGGGACGAGGGAGTCGTGGTCGCGGTAGAGGCCGAGGTGGCCGACCTTCGCGGTGGGGAGCAGCCGCAGGAAGGACGGAAGCAGGCCGAGCCCCGCGCGGAGGACAGGCACCAGTACCGGGTCCAGCGATTTGAGCCGCAGGCTCTCGGTACGCTCCAGCGGGGTCTCGATGACCACCGGCTCCACGGGGAGATCACGGGTGGCCTCCACCGCGAGGAGGAGCCCGACTTCCTCGATCAGCGCGCGGAAGAGACTCCCCGGTGTCTTGCGGTCGCGGATGAGTGAAAGCTTGTGGTGGATGAGCGGATGGTCGAGCACGGTGGTCGTCATGGTGCGCCTCTGGCATCAGTGTCGCGCGGTCGGACGTGGAATTGAATGGCCGGAGTGGGGGAGGTAGCGTCAAAAAAAATGAAGATTTTTGCAATTTCTCTGTTGACCTCATCCGAATCGCTGGTTTCATGTTGTCTCAGAGGAAAAATGGCCGATCATCTTCCCCATAGGGCCAGCAGCGAGGTATCTGAGATTTGGAGCGTGGGAAATGCTAAAGAAGGTCGCCATCTTCAAGGCTCTCGATGTTGAAATCAAGAAGCAGAGGGGCCCCGTGGCGGTAAAAGATGCCTACAAGGGTCACCACTCCCTGAAAGAAGAGCTAAGCCAGCCGGGAATCACCATCCTGGGTGAAGTGGCCGGGGGCGATCCCGGCCGGGGGCAGGTTCGCGAGACCTACAAGGCCTCCACCCACGCCAAGAGCCTGGCGGAAAACGGCGCCCGGGCCTTGGCCGTGGCCACGGACAAGTTCCTCTACTTCGGGGACGACAAGCACCTGTCCGAGGTCCGGAGCCACGTGAAGCTCCCCCTGATTCGGCGTGAATTCATCTTCGAGGAATACCAGGTCGAGGAAAGCAAGATCCTCGGTGCGGATGCCATCTTCCTGATGCCGGCGCTGCTGACGGAGGACCGCCTGCAAACCCTGCTGAAGTTCGCCACCAGCAAGGGGCTCGACGTGGTCGTGGAGGTCACCTCCGAGCCGGAGCTGCAGCGGGCAGTGGAAGCCGGCGCCGACATCATCTGCGCCGTGGGGCGCAACCTGGATACCTGGGAGGCCTCCTGGGAGCAGGCGGTGGCCCTCGTAAAGAAAATCCCCAAGAAGTGTCTCAAAATGGTCGAGGGCGGGGTCCAGCGGCTTGAGCAGATCAAGCAGATGGAAGCCCTCGGCGTCCACGGCGTCCTGGTGGGGGACGCCCTCCTGGATGACTACTATCCCGGCAAGCGCCTCGCGCAGATCCTCGCAGGCCTTGAACCCCCGAAGAAAGCCGCCAAGCCGAAGAGCAAGGCTGGCTCTGCCGCCGAAGCGGCGCATCCCCCCGCGGCTGCGGCCGCAGGCAAGGACCGTTCATCCACCCAGCGGGACCACGCACAACCCGGCATGAAAAATGCTACGGCCAAGCCGACTTCCCGCACCTCCCCTTCCAACACCGCCCAAAAGGGCGTAAAGGAGCCACCCATGGCCGAAATGACCAACCCGGTCGCCACCCCCGCCGCCCCCGCGGCTGTAAAGCCTGCCGCGAAGAAGCCGGCGAAGAAGGCCGCCCCCAAGAAGGCTGCCGCCAAGAAGCCCGCGGCGAAGAAGCCTGCCGCGAAGAAGGCCGCGCCGAAGAAGGCCGCCGCGAAGAAGCCGGCCGCTAAGAAGGCCGTGAAGAAGGCCGCCCCCAAGAAGGCCGCCGCGAAGAAGGCTGCCCCCAAGAAGGCCGCCGCGAAGAAGGCTGCGCCGAAGAAGGCCGTCAAGAAGGCCGTGAAGAAGGCCGCGCCGAAGAAGGCCGTGAAGAAGGTCGTCAAGAAGGCCGTGAAGAAGGCCGCGCCAAAGAAGGCTGTGAAGAAGGTCGTCAAGAAGGCCGTGAAGAAGGCCGCGCCGAAGAAGGCCGCCGCGAAGAAGCCGGCCGCCAAGAAGACCGTGAAGAAGGCCGTCAAGAAGTAGGATCCATCCACCTTGACACCTGGCTAAGATCAGAGAGGCGCGCTAGCGCGCCTCTCTGGACCAGGTGCCGCCATGATCGTGATCGAACGCGTTTCCGCTCTCGAAGTCCTGGATAGTCGGGGAAATCCGACCGTGCTAACCCGGGTCCATCTGTCCGATGGAACCGCCGGTCAGGCCCTGGTGCCTTCGGGCGCTTCGACGGGCAGCCGGGAGGCCCTTGAGCGCCGGGATGGCGACAAGAAGCGGTATCTCGGCAAGGGCGTGCAAGGGGCCGTCGATGCCATCAATGTGGAGCTGCAGGGCGCGCTCCAGGGGATGGATCCCTTCCAGCAGGCCGAGCTCGACGAGCTCATGTGCGACCTGGATGGCACCGAGAACAAGGCGCGCCTCGGGGCGAACGCCATCCTGGGTGTGTCCATGGCCCTCGCGGATGCGGCGGCCCGGGCTTCTCGCATGCCGCTCTACCGCTACCTGGGTGGGGCCACCGCCCGGCTGCTGCCCGTGCCGATGATGAACATCCTGAACGGGGGTGCCCACGCGGACAACAACGTGGACATCCAGGAGTTCATGGTGCTGCCCGTAGGGGCCCCGAACTTCCGGGAAGCCCTCCGCTGGGGTGCAGAGGTCTATCACGCCCTGAAGGGCGTCCTAAAGGCCCGGAAGCTGGCCACGGGGGTGGGGGATGAAGGCGGTTTCGCCCCGAACCTCGATTCGAACGAGGAGGCCCTGGATCTCATCGGGGAGGCCATCAAGAAGGCGGGCTACAAGCTGGGGCAGGACATCTTCCTGGGGCTGGACTGCGCCGCCAACGAATTCCTCAAGGGGAAAACCTATCAACTGGACGGCGAGGCCAAGTCTCCCGCTCAGCTGATTGCCTATTACGAGGGCCTGGTGAAGCGCCACCCCATCGTCTCCATCGAGGACGGGTTTGCGGAGGGCGACTGGAAGGGCTGGAAGGCCCAGACGGTGGCCATGGGGACCAAGACCCAGCTCGTGGGGGACGACATCTTCGTCACCAATCCGGTGATCCTCGCCCGGGCCATCCGGGAGGGGGTGGCCAACGCCATCCTGATCAAGCTGAACCAGATCGGGACGGTGACTGAGACCCTGAAGGCCGTGGATATGGCCCACAAGGCCGGCTATCGGGCCATCATCAGCCACCGCAGCGGCGAGACCGAGGACACCTTCATCGCCGACCTGGCCGTGGCCACAGGGGCCGGCCAGATCAAGACGGGGGCACCCTGCCGCACCGATCGCGTGGCCAAGTACAACCGCCTGCTCCAGATCGAATGGGAGCTGGGCGCCGCCGCCCGCTACACCGGACGGGAAGCCTTCGGAGCGCACCTGGCCTGAGGGGCTGGGCCCTGAGGGCCTCCTGCCGGACGAGGAGACCGATCCCATGAACGCCAACTGGCTCCTGAAGTCCAGCACCCTTTACGGCGTCCTCGGGGCCTCGGCGGTGTTCTCGATGGTGGCCCTCCTGCTATCCCAGGACGGCCTGCCCGAATTGCGAAAGCGCCAGGCGGAGCTGGACCAGGCCCGGGCCAGGCTCATGGACCTGAACCACCGCAACCGAGAGCTCCTGGACGAGGTCCAGCGGCTGGCGGCGAAGGATCCGGAACTCATGGAGGCGTTGGCGCGACGGCAGGGCTATGCCCGCCCCGGAGAGACCGTCTACACCTTCCGCAACCGCACGCAGGACCGGTAGGACCCCCATGGATCTCCTGATCGCGTCCGCCTCGGGGAATGTCTTCGGCTACCTCTGGGAGGAGGACCTAAAGGATGGTTCTGGACCGGATTACGCCAAAAAGCTGTGTCCCAGGGGGACCGGATTCGGTTTAGATGGCCTTTTTTTGATGCAAAGGCCCGGATCGGGACCCTGGATCCTGGAACACTGGGATGCAGATGGTTCCAAGTCCTTTTGTGGCAACGGTAGCAGGGCCGCACTGATTGTTCCGGGGGCCCCGTCCGGCCCACTGATCGAAGCGGTCTCCAGCGGTGAACGCATCCAGCTGCGACGCGATGCCACCGGAGTCGGCATCCGCATGCCGGAAGGCGAGGGCTTCGGACTGCGGCCCGTGCTCATGGATACGCCCTTCCCCTCGGGCTTCGGATGGGTGGGCAATCCCCAGCTGGTGCTGAGGGTGCCATCGGTGGCAGCGGTGGACCTGGCCACGCTCGCGCCGCCCCTGCGGTGGCACCCGGCCATCCCGGGGGGGACCAATGTGAATGTGGTGGAGGTGGTCGGCCCCGGCGAGGCGAAGATCCGCTCCTGGGAGCGGGGCGTGGAGGGCGAGACGCTCTGCTGCGGCACTGGCTGCGCGGTGGCAGCCGCCTGGCTGATGCGGGGAACGGGCCTCTCCACCTGGGCGCTGCATCCTGCGGGTGGAGATCCCGTGGTCGTGACCTTGCAGATGGATGCGGATGGATCCTGGCGGCAACTCTGGCTCTCGGGTCCCGCGCACCTCGTCGGCGTGGCGAGGCCGGCGCCGGGCCTGCTGGACCCTCCCCCTTCGCCGTGGAACCCAAGCTGCTAAACTGGCATGTTCCACACCCGAGGGGATTCCGTGATGCGCGACTCGAGCAGCGCCTTGGCGACGAAGAGGGCCGGCTGATGCGCGCGCGGGTCGTGGTGCTGGCGAACCAGAAGGGTGGGGTGGGCAAGACCACCACCGCCATCAACCTCGCGGCCTCCCTGGCCATGATGGAGAAGATGGTGCTGCTGGTGGACTTCGATCCCCAGGGG
Source organism: Acidobacteriota bacterium (assembly GCA_021802985.1). Lineage (GTDB taxonomy): Bacteria > Acidobacteriota > Holophagae > Holophagales > Holophagaceae > Geothrix. The sequence goes on from JAJZQW010000046.1 coordinate 15,313, forward strand.
CACAGCACCACGGGGCTGGGATTCCCCAAGCCGGACCATCGCGCAGGGGCCTATGCCCTGATGAAGGGTGCCCCGGCCGAGGCGCTGGTGCTCAGCACGGAAGTCCCGATGATGCAGGTGATTCCCGCGGGGAAGGACTTGGCACAGATGGAGTTCGAGCTCTTCGAGCTGCCCCAGCTCCAGGTGCTGCGCCAGGGGCTGGCGCCCCTCCTGGACCGCTTCGACTACATCCTCATCGATCCGCCTCCCAGCCTCGGCATGATCACCCTCAACGCCCTGACGGCGGCCGATGAGGTGATCGTGCCCATGCCCTGCGAGTTCTTCGCCCTGGATGGACTGGCGGAATTGACGGAGACCCTCCGGCGCATACAGTCGGGCCCGAACCCCTCGCTCCGGCTGGGGGGCATCCTCCTCACGATGGCCGAGGAGCGCACGAACCTGGGGGCCGCCGTGGCGGCCGAGGTCCGTCAGGCCTTCCCGGGGAAGGTATTCCAGACCATGATCCCCCGCAACATCCGCCTCGCAGAGGCCCCCAGCCACGGCAGGCCCGTGGCCTTCTATGACCTGAAGTCCAAAGGAGCCCAGGCCTATCTCAGCCTGGCCAAGGAGTGGCTGGGCCTCGAGCTGCCCGAGAGGAAGGAAGCCTGATGAGCAGCAACCTGAAGCGTCCGGCCCTGGGCCGGGGACTCACCTCCCTCATGAGCCAGATGGCGCCCGAGGATGCCAACCAGCGCGAGTTGCCCCTGGGCAGCCTGGTGCCCAACCGGGCCCAGCCCCGTACCCACTTCGACGAGGTCTCCCTCCAGGAACTGGCCGAGAGCCTGAAGCAGCACGGCATGGTCCAGCCCATCGTGGTCCGGAAGGTCGGGGAGAAGTTCGAGATCATCGCGGGCGAGCGGCGCTGGCGGGCCGCCCGGAAGGCCGGCATCGCCATGGTCCCGGTGGTGGTGAAGGAGATCCCCGACGACCGCCTGCTGGAGTTCGCCCTGGTGGAGAACATTCAGCGGCAGGAGCTGAATCCCATCGAGGAGGCCAAGGCCTACTGGCAGCTGGGGGAGCACCTCCGCCTCACCCAGGAGCAGGTGGCCGACCGGGTGGGGAAGTCCCGGCCCCAGGTGGCCAATACCCTCCGCCTGCTCCGGCTGCCTTCGGAAATGCAGATGGACGTGATCCTGGGCCGCCTCAGCACGGGCCACGCCAAGGTGTTGCTGGGGGTGGCAGACCCGCGCCTCCAGGAGCAGCTGGCGGGGGAAGTGGTGGCGGAGCAGTTGAGTGTGCGGGCCCTGGAGGCGCGCATCCAGCACCTCCAGAAACAGCGCAAGGCCCGGGGCCGCAAGAAACACCCGCAGGAGCTCTTCATCAAGGCCGCGGCCGAGGAATTGACCCAGGCCTGGGCGACCCGGGTGGAGATCAAGGCCAACGGCAAGGGAGGCTCCGTGGTCCTTCACTACGCGAACGAGGGCGACCTCGACCGCCTCTTCGAGTCCCTGAAGCACGGTCCGGCCCGGCAGCACTGAGCCCTGGCTGGTGGCATTGAGCGAGGTCCCGATGACATCCTGGTTTGTCAAGAAACGGCAGCAGAAGACGGCGGTGGAGGAGCGCACGGTCCGGGTCCCCGAAGGCCTCTGGATCAAGTGCGACGCCTGCAAGGAGCTCATCTACCGGAAGGAGCTGGTCAACACCCACAACGTCTGCCCCAAGTGCGGGTACCACTTCCGCATCGACGTGGCCGAGCGCCTCGAGAACCTGATGGACGAGGGGTGGACGCCGCTCTTCGGCGACCTTCGCAGCGCCGACCCCCTGGGCTTCGTGGCCATGAAGGCCTACAAGGACCAGTTGAAGAAGCTGGAGCAGGAAGGGCAGACCGATGATGCCGTGGCCGTGGTGGAGGGCACCATCTCCGGCCATCCGGTGGTGGCCGCCATCATGAACTTCGACTACCTGGCGGCCAGCATGGGCAGCGTGGTGGGCGAGAAGCTCCGCCTGGGCGTCGAGCGGGCCCTGGAGAAGGGTTGCGCCTACGTCATCGTCAGCTGCAGCGGCGGTGCCCGCATGCAGGAGGGCACCCTCTCCCTGATGCAGATGGCCAAGGTCAGCGCCGCCCTGGCCAAGCTGGACAAGGCTGGCCTGCCGTACCTGTCCCTCCTGACGGACCCCACCACCGGGGGCGTGAGCGCCAGTTACGCCATGCTGGGCGACCTGAACATCGCCGAGCCCAAGGCCCTCATCGGGTTCGCGGGGCCGCGGGTCATCGAGCAGACCATCAAGCAGAGCCTCCCCGAGGGCTTCCAGCGCTCCGAGTTCCTCCAGGCCCACGGCATGGTGGATCGGGTGGTCACCCGCGACCACCTGAAGGACTTCGTGGCCGCCTGCCTCGAGTGGATGCTGCCCGCGCGGGACTGATGGCCGGCGACCTGGAACTGGTCTCCATCCCCCGACTCCAGGAGCGGGGCCACCTCGGCATCAAGTGCGGGCTCGAGAACATCCGGGCCCTGCTGCAGGGGATCGGGAGGCCCGACGAGGGCTACCCCGTGGTGCTCATCGCCGGTACCAACGGCAAGGGCAGCACGGGGGCCTTCCTGGCCCACATGCTGAAGTCCGCCGGCTTCGTGGTGGGCTGGACCACCTCGCCGCATCTGGTGGATGTCACCGAGCGCATCTGGGTGGACGGCGCGCCCATCGGCCAGGGGGCCCTGGAATTGCTGCTGAGTGAGGCCTTCGACGCCGAGGCCCGGGTTGGGATCCATGCCACCTATTTCGAGCTGATGATCACTGCGGCGCTGCTCGCCTTCCGGATGACGGGCGTGGAGATCGCGCTCCTCGAGGTGGGCATGGGTGGACGCTGGGATGCCACCAACGCGACGGAGCCGGTGCTGACCCTGCTCACCACCGTGGGTCTGGACCACCAGCAGTACCTGGGGGACACCCGCGAGGCCATCGCTGGCGAGAAGCTCTGCACGGCGCGTGACGGGCGGCCCCTGGTGCTGGGGCCCGCCCTGGACCCCGAATGGGTGCGCCCCTTGCTGCCCTGCGCTCCCCTCCTGTGTCCGGCGCCGAGCCTGGGTCCGGCGGAGGTCCACTGGGACCACTCGCGGGTGGACGGTCACCGCGTGGGCCTGGCCGGAGCCCACCAGCTGGACAACCTGGCCACGGCGCTTGAAGGCGTCCGGCAGCTCCGGGGACTGGGCTTTCCCATCCCCGAGGATCGGCTCTGGGCCGGCGTGGCTTCGGTCCAGTGGCCCGGGCGGCTATGGGCGGTGCCCGGCCTGGATGGCGTGTGGATGGACGGCGCCCACAATCCCGAAGGCGCCCGGGTGCTGGCGGAGCACGCCCTCGCCTGTGGCCTGAGGCCCCACCTTTATTTCGGGGTGATGGGGGACAAGGACCTGGCCGGCATCGCCGCCCAGCTGAAGCGGATCGACCCCTTGTCCATCACCTTCATCCAAGGGGATGCGCCCCGCTACGCCGGTCCCAGCGCCCTGGGGGAGGCCTGGGGGCTGGAGGCGCCGATCCTCACGATCCGCCAAGCCGCCGCCCACCTGCGGGCCAGCTCGGAGGCGCCCCGCCTGGTCACCGGGTCGCTGTACCTCCTGGGGGACCTGCTGCGGGAGCTGGGGACGAAGGTGCCCTGATCCAAGTTCGGCCCAGGGCGTCACCCGGGTGGAGGCCGACGAGACCCCCCGCCGGGACGATGGGAAGTACGACCCGGCCTGGGTGCGGCACTGGGACGGGTAGGCTGAAAGAATGTCGGCCAGCTCCTCCCGCGCCATCGCCCTCGCCCTCGTCGCCAACGGCGGGATCGCCCTGTCCAAGTTCGCGGTCTTCCTCCTCACGGGCAGCTCGAGCCTCCTGACCGAGGCCATCCATTCCACGGCGGACTGCGCCAACCAGGTGTTGCTCTTCCTCGGCCTTCGGCAGGGCGCGAAACCGCCCGGAAGCCGCCATCCCCTGGGCCATGGGCAGGCGGCCTTCGTGGCCAGCTTTCTCGTGGCCCTGTTGCTGTTCAGCGTGGGCGGCCTCTACTCGGTGGTGGAGGGCATCCACAAGATCCGGCACCCGGAGACGCCGCATCACCTGGTCTGGGCCGTGGGCCTGCTGGGCTTCGCCATCCTCCTGGAGGGCGCCTCCCTGCGCGGGGCCCTCCAGGCGGCCCGAGCCGAGCGGCGGGGACGGAGCCTGCTGCGCTACCTGCGGCAGTCGTCCAGCACGGAGCTGGTGGTGGTGGTGGCCGAAGACATCGCCGCCCTGACGGGCCTGGTGCTGGCCCTGGCCGCGGTGCTGTTGACCATGGGAACCGGGAATGCGGTCTGGGACGGGGTCGGCAGCGTGGGGATCGGCCTCGTGCTCATCGCCGTGGCGCTCTTTGTCGGCGTGGAGGTGACCAGCCTGCTCATGAACGAGGCCCCGCCCCTGCCGCTGCGCGCCGCCATCCGCGCGGCGGTGGATGCGGACCCGGCGGTGGCGCGGGTGCTGAACCTCGTGGCGGTGGTGGTGGGGAGCGACCGGATCATGGTGGCCCTGAAGGTGCAGTTCCAGGACCAGCCCAGCGGCACCGCCCTGGTGGCGGCCATCAATGCGCTGGAGCGCAGCCTCCGGGCCCGCTTCCCGCAGATCCAGCACCTCTTCGTGGAGCCGGACGAGGCGGACTAGGGTAACTTCGATTCTCCCAGCCGCAGGGTCTCGCCCAGCACGCCGTAGTTGGGGCCGGCCACCGAGGCCAGCCGACTGATGGGCTGCCAGCGGCTGGCATCGGCGCAGTCGAGGGTCTCGTCGTAGATGCGGTCCGCCGCGTGGGCCACGAGCACATCCAGCAGGACCAGGGTGGTGACCGGCCCCAGTTCCAACTCCCGATTGAAGCGGCACTCCAGGGCCACGGGCGCGTCGACCAGACGGGGCGGCGCCACGCGGAGGGAGGGCTGCGTGGCCAGGCCGAGGCCCCGGCAACTGCCGGGGCCTCGCGTCTGGATCCGTCCATCAGTAGCCGGTGATCGCGAAATCATCGAAGTTCATCCGGTTGGAGCTGCCGCCGGTCTTGCGGAGCTCGAAGCGGATGGTGCCGGTCACGCCTACCGAGAAGGTGGCGGTGGCCAGCGTGGTGGACGAGGTGGTGACCGAACTGCCGGCCTGCGACCAGGTGGTGCCGCCGTCGGTGGAATACCAGAGGCCCCAGGTGGAGTTTCCATCGGTGCCAAACTTCGCATGCTTCACGGAGACGGTGTTGGCCCCGGTCGCGACATCGAAGCCCATGGTGACCTTGCCGCTGTTGCGCACCCGGACGCTCTGGGTGCCGTTCTTCCGGTCGCTGCTGCTGGCACCCAGGAGGGCGTCGTTCAGGGTCCAGGAGCCGGTGGCGAGGGTCACGGTCCCCACCGCGTAGGAGGTCTTGGTGCCGGTGTCGAAGGCCTCGGTCAGGCTCGACGAGCCGGAGGTGTTGCTGACGGAGAAGGCTACGCCGGCCGAGGTGCCGACGTTGCCGGCAGCATCGTAGGCCTTGGCGGTGAGGGAGTGGCTGCCGTTGGCCAGGGTGGTGCTGTCCAGGGTCATCGTGTAGGGCGCGGCGGTGTCCGTGCCCTTCAGGACGCCATCCACATAGAACGCCACCTTCGTGACGCCCACGTTGTCGGTGGCGGTGGCGCTGAGCGTGAGGGTGCCCGTGGTGCCGCTCTCCGTGGCCGACGCGGTGGGAGGCGTGGTGTCCGTGGACCCGCCGCCGCTGCCGGTGGTGACGTTGAGGGCGAAGTCGTCCACCACGAAGGAGGTCTGGGCGGAGCTGTCTTCCACGCCCACCAGGTAGAGCTGAATGGCCTGCCCCTTGTAGGCGCCCAGGTCGAAGCTCTTCTGGGTGAAGCCGGTGCCCGCGTTCAGGTTGGAGTAGGTGGCCAGGGTGGCGAGGACCGTGCCCGAGGTGTTGCGCACCTGCACCTTGAGGGTGTCGTAGGCCGTGGTGGAGGTGGTCTCGGCCGTGTCGATGTGCAGCCAGAAGCTCAGGCTGGCGGCGGTGGCCGCGGGGTCGATGGCTACCTGCTGGGTAAGCGAATCGGTGTGGCTGCTGCCGTAGCCGTCCAGCCAGGCCTTCCAGGTCCCGCCGTGGGCGGCCTCGGAGGTGCCGTTGTCGAGGATGCCGGTGGAGGCCACCCAGGGACTGGCCGTGCCGGTTTCGAAGCCAGGGTTGCCGAGGATCTGCGTGGTGGTGCTTCCGCTGGTGCCGTTGCTGATGGTGAAGGCCACGGAGGTGGAGGTGCCCACGTTGCCGGCGGCGTCATAGGCCTGGGCCACGAGGCTGTGGGAGCCATCGGCGACCTTGGTGGAATCGTAGGCGAGGGTGTAGGGGCTGGTGGTGTCGGTGCCCGCCAGGGCGCCGTCCACGTAGAACTCCACGCGGGTGACCCCGACGTTGTCCGTGGCGGAGGCGGTGAAGGTCAGGGTGCCGCTGGTGCCGCTCTCGGCGACGGACACCGTGGGG
>JAJZQW010000047.1 GCA_021802985.1 Acidobacteriota bacterium
CATCCACGGCATCGATGACGCCTTGGGCCTCCGCCGCTCCCCCCTGGGCGGCATGGTCCTGGTGATGGGCGTCCTCGGCGCCATCACCGCCCTGGGCTTCCAGTACTGGATCAGCGCCATCGACTACCCCATCGTGACCGGCGGCAAGGCGCCCTGGTCCTGGGAGGCCTTCGTCCCCATCATGTTCGAGGTGACGGTGCTCTTCGCCACCTTCACGGCGGGCCTGGGGATGCTCCTCCTCCTGAACAAGCTGCCTTTCTTCGGCCATCCGGTCCTGTCCTCGGCCTCGATCAAGGCGATCACGCGCGACCGCTTCGCCCTGGCCATCGAGGCGGAGGGCGAGGGCTTCGACGCCGCGGCCGCCCAGGCGGCCCTGGCCGCGGCTGGCGCCACGGAGATCGAGGTCCTGCCCGAGCCGGATCATGAGCCCATCCTCACCAGCGACTTCATCCTCCGCACCGCGGGTGGCATCTTCACCGCCTGCGTGGTGGCTGGGCTGCTGATGTACGGGGCCGTCAAGCTCTTCCCGGTGCTGCCGCCCATGTCCCACATGGAGGACCAGCCCCGGCTGAATGCCCAGAAGGCCGATCCCTTCTTCAAGGACGGCTTCGGGATGCGGATGCCGGTTCCCGGGACCGTGGCGCGGGGCTACCTGCCCATCGGCGTGTCCTCCCAGGAAGAGGCCGCCTCCCTGGTCAATCCCCTGCCCCGGACACCGGCGGTGCTGGCCATGGGCCGGAAGGTCTTCCACAACCGCTGCGAGCTGTGCCACGGCGCCCTCGGGAACGGCGTGCCCACCCTGACCGCCGCCTATGGTGCCAAACCCGCGAACCTGCAGGCCCAGCAGTTCCGGGACTACCCTGACGGCAAGATCTACTGGGTCATCACCATGGGCAAGAACGCCATGCCCTCCCACGCGACGGACCTCACCGAGACGCAGCGCTGGGCGGTGGTCGACTACGTGCGCGCCCTGCAGCGCGCCCAGAACGCCACGGACGCGGATGTGAAGGAGGCGGGCGCCCGATGAGCCAGCAGAACCGAACGACCACGAACCTCCTCCGGGGGACCCTGGCCCTGGGCCTCCTGGGCGTCATCGCGGCCTACCTGAAGGCCAGTCCCGAGCGTTTCTGGGCCAACTGGATCCTCTGGTTCGTCCTGCTCTTCACCGTGGCCCTGGGCGCGCTTTTCATCGTGGCCCTGGAGCACCTGGTGAACGCCAAGTGGAGCGTGCCCATCCGCCGCATTCCCGAGCGGATCGCCACCCTGCTCATCCCCGTGGCCCCCATCGGTCTCATCGCCCTGGGCGCACTGCCGGTGCTCTATCCCGGCACGCGACCCGAGGCCCTTCACAACAAGATCCTCGCCGGCAAGGCCTTCTGGCTGAGCAGCCCCTTCTTCTCTGTGCGCACCGTGCTTTCCCTGGTGCTGGTGCTGGTCGGGCTGGCCGTGCTGGTGGGCGGCTCCCTCAAGCAGGACACCACCAAGGATCCTGCCTTCAATTTCCGCGCCCGCAAATTCGCGCCGGCCTTCATGGGGATCTTCGCCCTCGTGATCACCCTGGTGGCCTTCGACTGGGTGTCCGGACTCACGCCCGAGTGGTACAGCGATGTCATCGGGGTGTATCTCTTCGCCGGAGCCTTTCTCGGCGGCCTGGCGGCCACCTCCCTCGCGGTGCTCTACCTCCGGGACCAGAATCGGCTGCAGGGCATCCGGAAGGACCACCTCTACAACCTGGGCGGCTTCCTCTTCGCGTTCACCGTGTTCTGGTCCTACATCGGCTTCGCCCAGTACATGCTGATGTGGTACGCCAACCTGCCGGACGAGGTCATCTACTTCCAGGCCCGGCTGACGGGCGGATGGCACACCGTGACCTTCGCCCTGGCCTTTTTCCACTTCGTGATGCCCTTCTTCGCGCTGGTGACCCGGGACGCCAAGGGGGATGGGAGTCGGCTCCGCCGCGTGGCCCTGCTGATGCTGGGCGCCCACATCCTGGACATCTACTGGCTGATCTTCCCGGTCCTGCCCGGAGGCCCGCATTTCTCCTGGCCCGAGCTCAGCTTCGCGCTCCTGTTCCTCAGCGGTGCCCTCCTCTGGATCCGCGGCGCCATGGAGAAGGGTGAGGACCTGCCCATCGGTGATCCCTTCCTGAAGGAAGGGTTGGAGTTCCGTCTATGATCGACACGTACGTATCTCCCTCCGAACTCAAGCGCCTCCTCTCCGCCCTGCTGGTGGTGGGGACCTTCATCGTCCTCGTCGCCCTGTTCGCCTTCCTGATCGTGCCGGGCATGCGCAACGTCAACACGCCCGAGGCCAGCGTGGCGGTGGATGCCCCCCAGGGCGAGACCGGGTGGCTGGACCCCACGGACTACCCCGCAACGGCGCGGGTGGTCCTGCCGCCCATCGACCCCAAGACGGTGATGACGCCCAACCCCGAGCTCATGGCCCGCGGGAAGGCGCTCTTCGTTCAGAACTGCGTCACCTGCCATGGACCGGAGGGCAAGGGCGATGGTCCCGGCGGTGCGGGCCTGAATCCCAAGCCCCGCAACTTCACCCAGCAGGCCGGGTGGACCAACGGCTATCGCATCGAGAACATCTACAAAACGCTCGATGAAGGCGTGAAGGGCTCGGGCATGGTGTCCTACAACTACCTGAGCAAGAAGGACCGCATGGCCCTGGTGCATGTGGTCCAGTCCCTTGGCGCCTTCGACCACGGCCCGGAGAATCCGGAGGCCCTCGAGGCCCTCGCCAAGCTCTTCGCCAGCGCCGGCGAGGTGATCCCCGACAAGATCCCCGTACCGTTCGCGGAGCAGAAGCTTGAAGCGGAGGACCAGGCCACCCCCGCCCTCGCCGATGCCTCGACCCATCCCCTGCTGCGGGGGGCCATCCTGGACCCCGCCCGCGCCGCCCAGACCCTCGCGGGCATCCCCCGCTGGCGGGAGGACGACAAGGCCTTCGCGCTGGCCGTGTCCGCCAGCCTGCCGGGCAACGGGTTCTCGCCGGCGGTGGCCACCTACGCCCCCGAACGCTGGAAGGCATTGCAGTCCGCCCTGTCGGGCCGCTGAGGAGACACCATGCGAGCCGGAACGAAACAACGCTTCGTGACCGCGGTCCTGGGCGCGCTGCTCTTGGCTGCGCCCGCGGTGCGCGCCCAGTCCGTGGCCCAACCAGCCGCCCCGGCGCCCACTTTCACGCCCCAGGAAGTCGGGGTGGACGAGAAGCTGGGCCAGAACGTGCCCCTCGACCTGGTGCTGAAGGACGAGGACGGCAAGCCCGTGTCCCTGCGCTCCCTCATCGACAAGCCCACCATCCTCACCCTGAACTACTTCCGCTGCGCAGGCATCTGCACCCCGCAGTTGAACGGCCTCGCCGAAGCGATGGGCAAGGTCCAGGCCGAGCCAGGGAAGGCTTTCCAGATCCTCACGGTGAGCTTCGATGACCGGGACACGCCGGAGATGGCCAGCCAGAAGCGCACCAACTACCTGGGCGAGATCTCCCGTCCCTTCCCAGCCTCCGCCTGGCGGTTCCTGACCGGCGATGCAGCCACCACCAAGGCCCTGGCCGACTCGGTGGGCTTCAAATACAAGCGGGTGGGAGATGATTTTGTCCATGCGGGCGCCATCATGATCCTCAGCCCCACCGGCAAGGTGACACGCTACATGTATGGCATCACCTACCTGCCCGCCGATGTCGACATGGCCCTGCAGGAGGCGGCCCGGGGCGAGGCCCACCCCTCCATCAACAAGCTGCTGAAATTCTGCTTCAGCTATGACCCCCAGGGCCGCAAGTACGTCCTGAATTTCACCAAGGTGGCTGCGGCCATCACCCTTCTCGCGGCGGCGATCTTCATGTTCGTCCTGGTCTCCAAGGGCCGCGGCAAGGCCAAGTCAGAGGAGGACGAATGAGCACCCACGCCACCACCGGCCAGCCCAGCTACCTCGTGGACACCGGGGCCCGCAAGGGGCTCGTGGCCTGGCTGCTGTCCACGGATCACAAGCGCATCGGCCTGCTCTACCTGGGTTCGATGGTCTTCTTCTTCTTTGTCGCGGTCGCGCTGGGCTTCGTCATGCGCCTGGTCCAGCTCACGTCCTTCGAGCACCTGATCACGGCCCAGACCTACAACGCCCTCTTCACGCTGCATGGCGTGATCATGGTCTTCCTGTTCGTGGTGCCGGGGTTGCCGGCGGTCTTCGGCAACTTCTTCCTGCCCATCCTCATCGGCGCGAAGGATGTCGCCTTCCCGCGGCTCAACCTGGCCTCCTGGTACTTCTACATGGCGGGCGCCGCCATCGTAGTCATCGCCCTGTTCACGGGCGGCGGCGCCCCGGACACGGGCTGGACGTTCTATGTGCCCTTCAGCCTGCGTACCGGCACCAATGTGGGCCTGGCTGTATTCGGCGCCTTCATCCTGGGTTTCTCCTCGATGCTCACGGGCATCAACTTCATCACCACCATCCACCGCATGCGGGCTCCCGGCATGGGCTGGTTCCGCATGCCCCTGTTCTGCTGGGCCGTCTACTCCACGGCCTGGATCCAGATCCTGGCGACGCCGATCCTGGCCATCACCCTGGTCCTGGTGATCCTGGAACGGGCCTTCGGCATCGGGATCTTCGATCCCGCCAAGGGCGGCGATCCCCTTCTGTATGAGCACCTTTTCTGGATCTACTCCCACCCGGCGGTCTACATCATGATCCTGCCGGCCATGGGGGCCATCACCGAGATCATTCCCACCTTCGCCAAGCGCACCATCTTCGGCTACAAGGCCATCGCCTTCTCCAGTGTGGCCATCGCCGGCGTAGGCAGCCTGGTCTGGGCCCATCACATGTTCACCAGCGGGCTGAGCCAGTTCGCGGTGATGACCTTCTCCCTGCTCACGATGATCGTGGCCGTGCCCAGCGCCATCAAGGTATTCAACTGGGTGAGCACCCTCTACAAGGGTTCCATCGACTTCCAGCCCCCGCTCCTGTTCGCCTTGACCTTCATTTTCCTCTTCTGCATCGGCGGCCTCACGGGCGTGATGCTCGGGGCCCTGGCTGTCAACGTGCACGTCCATGACACCTACTTCGTCGTGGGGCACTTCCACTACGTGATGTTCGGCGGCACGGGCTTCGCCTTCTTCGCGGCGCTCCTCTACTGGTTCCCCAAGATGTTCGGGAAGATGTACTCCAAGAAGGCGATCTACGCCTCCTGGTTCCCGCTGTTCATCGGCTTCAACATGCTCTACTTCACCATGCTGGTGCTGGGGGTGATGGGCATGCCCCGCCGCTATTTCCATCACCTGCCCCAGTTCAACACGGGGCACGAGATCGCCACCGTCGGCAGCTGGTTCCTGGTGCTGGGCCTCCTGATGTTCTTCGGGACGCTGGTCCACGCGCTCTTCAAAGGCGAGAAGGCCGAGGACAATCCCTGGGGCGGCGTGACCCTGGAGTGGACCATCCCCAGCCCGCCCCCCCAGGAGAACTTCGAGGAGATCCCGACCATCACCACCGGTCCCTACCACTTCCCGCAGGAGAGCCAAGGATGAGCGACGCGACTCACGCCCACGACGCCGTCCACCGGGATGACTTCGGCGCCCGGCTGGGCATGTGGCTCTTCCTGGTGACCGAGATCGTCCTCTTCGGGGGCCTGTTCATCGCCTACGCCTACATGCGCGCCACCTACCCGGCGGAGTTCCACCATGCCGGTGCGGAGCTGAATGCCACGCTCGGCGTCACCAACACGGTGGTGCTGCTCACTAGCAGCCTCACGGTGGTCCTGAGCCTCGTGGCCATCCAGCGTGGCGACAAGGTCAAGACCATGGCCTTCCTGAGCACCACCCTGGTGCTGGGCGTCACCTTCCTGGTGATCAAGTCCTTCGAGTGGGCCACGAAGTTCCACCACGGCCTCTACCCGAACGCACCGCATCTGGCCACGCTGCCCCACGGCGAACAGGTCTTCTTCGGGCTGTATTTCACCATGACGGGCCTCCATGGCCTCCACGTCATCGCCGGACTCTCCGTCCTGGCCTACATGCTCGTGAAGGTGGCCAGGGAGGAGATCCGCCAGGACCAGTACGTCCTCCTCGAAAATGGCGGCCTCTACTGGCACCTGGTGGACGTGATCTGGATCTTCCTCCTCCCGCTGTTCTACCTGGCGGCGTAAGGACCCCAACATGAGCGAACCCGCCATCACTGCTTCCGCCCACGCCGACGCGCACGGCATCGAACATCCGGGCTACGGTACCTTCGTGAAGGTCTGGCTGGCCCTGGTGGTCCTCACCGGCCTCCTGGTCCTCATGAGCCACTTCGGCCAGAGCTACGCCGTCTGGGGCCTGCTGATCCTGACCCCCATCAAGGCCAGCCTCGTCTTCTACTTCTTCATGCACCTGAGGTATGAGGGGCCCCTGCTCAAGACCATCGTCCTGGTCTCCCTGGGCACGCTCCTGATCTTCTTCGCCCTCCTGTTTTCCGACGTCGCTTTCCGCTGAGGTTCCGCCATGGACTGGATGAAGCAAGCCTCCATCTCCGCCCAGAAATCGGACGCGGTGTTCTTCTACGTGTTCGGGCTCTCCGTGGCCTTCCTGCTGTTCATCACGGTGTTGATGATCTATTTCGTCATCCGCTACAGCCGCAAGCGCCACCCGAAGGCCGAGCAGATCGAGGGCCACATGGGCCTCGAAGTCCTCTGGACAGTCATCCCCCTGCTCCTCTTCCTCTCGATCTTCTACTACGGCTGGACCAACTACGAATACATGCGCCAGGCCCCCCGGGACGCCATGGAAGTGAAGGTCACCGCCCGCCAGTGGGCCTGGTCCTTCCAATACCCGAACGGCAAGCAGAGCAAGGTGCTCTACGCGCCCCTCAACAAGCCCATGAAGCTGGAGGTCCGCACCCTGGACGTGATCCACGGCTTCTTCGTGCCCGCCTTCCGGCTAAAGATCGACGCGGTGCCCACCCACGCGAACACCACCTGGTTCCAGGCCACCCGACTCGGTTCCTATGACATCGAGTGCACCGTGATCTGCGGCGTGGACCATAGCCTGATGCTCAGCAAGGTCATCGTCGTTCCCGAGGCGGCCTTCAAGGCCTGGTACTTCGGCGGGGAGGATGCGCCCGCGCCCCAACCCGTCGCCGCGCCACCCCAGCCCGTCGCCCCGGCCCTCCACCCGGCCGTGGCGCTCATGACGGCCAAGGGTTGCCTGGCTTGCCACTCCGTGGACGGCAAGCCCATGGTGGGTCCCACCTTCAAGGGCCTCTTCGGCAAGCGCGAGGCGGTGCTGGTGGCAGGGGCCGCCCGCACGGTCACCGTGGACGACGCCTACCTGCGGCAGGCCATCCAGGCCCCCATGAAGTCCGTGGTGCGCGGCTATCCGCCCTCCATGCCGGTGACGCCGCTGGCAGCCAAGGAACTGGATGAAATCGTCGGCTACCTCAAGACCCTGAAGTAGCGCCGGAGTTCCGCGTGAACGTCGCAGCCCTCCCTGCCCATAAATCCAGCCTGGCCTCCGCCTTCCTGGAGTTGACCAAACTTCGCATCTCCGGCGCCTCCACCTTCACCGCCGCGGCGGGCTACATCGCCTTCCGGCGGGGGGCCGATGCGGGCCTGGTCACCACCCTGCTGGGCATCCTCCTCCTGGCCATGGGCGCCAGCGCGCTGAACGAATTCCAGGAGCGCCACCTCGATGCCCAGATGCCCCGCACCTGGAACCGGCCCCTGCCCCGCGGCGAGTTCACGCCTGCCGGGGCGGTGATCATCGCCACGACCCTGGCCCTCGCGGGCTTCCTGGTGCTCCTCTTCGCGCACAACTGGACCGCGGCCTGGCTCGGTGCCCTGGCCATGGCCTGGTACAACGGCTTCTACACGCCCCTGAAGCGGGTCAGCGCCTTCGCCGTGGTCCCGGGCTCGCTGATCGGCGCCCTGCCCCCCGCCATCGGCTGGGCCGCGGCCGGGGGCCCCATCCACGATCCGACCATCCTCACCCTCGCCTTCGTCTTCTTCATCTGGCAGGTGCCCCACTTCTGGCTGCTGGTGGCCCTCCATGCCGAGGGCTACGAAGAGGCCGGTTTCCCCACGCTGGTGACGGTCTTCGGACGGCGCCGCCTGGCGCGGCTCACCTTCACCTGGATCTGTGGCACCGCCGCCGCCTGCGGGCTGCTGCCCGTGTTCAGGGTGCTCGCCACCGCACCCGCCCTCCTCATCCTGGCCGGCGCCGCCCTCTGGCTGCTCATCGGCTCGATCCCGCTGCTGAAGGACGACCTGAATGCGCGAATGTTCCGCCGGGTCTTCATGAACATCAACCTGTTCGCCCTGCTGCTCACGGCGGCCGTGATCCTCGATCCCTTCCTGGCGCGGTGACCGTCGCGGCGGCCTGCCGCCGCTCTGGTAGACTCCCGCCATGCCTCCCAGAACCGCCCCGACGCCTGGCTTCCGTCCATGGACGTGACCCGCTTCCTGGGTGCGCATCGTTTCACCTGGCTCGCGGAACTGGGCCAGGGCGAAGGTTGCGCCTGGCACCTCATGCGCCGGGAGAACGACGGTACCCGCTTCCTCCTCCAGCTGTGGACCCCCCGGCCCACGGACCACGACCTGGACCAGCTCCGGGAGACCTTCCTGGGCCGGTTCCTGGACGCCACGCCCCTGGACCCCGTCCTTGGTCATCTCGGCTACGACGACGAGCAGGCCTGGTATCTCCAGGCCATCCAGGGGACGCCCCTCGCCCGGCTGTGGACGGACTGGGGCGCCGCGTCCCGCCAAGCCTTCCTGCGCCACCTGGGTGAGGTGGCCGCGGCCAGTCCCCACCCGCGCTTCTTCCACCCCGAGGCGCTCACCTTCCGGACGGGCCTCCTCGTCGTGCCCCGGGTCATGGGTCCGGCCCCCTGGAATGCGAACCACCTGCCCGACCTGCTGTCGACGGGAGTCCCCGAGTCTCCCCAGGCCGAGGACCAGCCCTGGACCCACCCCAGGGATCTCTCGGAACTGGTCGCGCGGCCCATCCGGGGACGCAGCCAGGAACTCACCTACCTCAAGTCCCTCGTGCTCGGGCTGGGGGCCCCCATCCCCATGGAACGGATCATCCTGCTCCAGGGCGAGGAAGGCGTCGGCAAGGAGCACCTCGCCGCCTGGGCCTGCGCCGTGGCCGAGAGCGAAGGCATCTGGGTCCACCACCTGGCCACCTCGCAGGACGAACCGGCCGGACGCTTCCTGGGGCGCCTCCTGGAGGCCCTGCTGCAGGGCAGCGAGGTGGATCTGTACGCCCAGAACCCCGCGGCGGCGAAGGCCCTGGCCCTGCGCGTCCAGGCCTTCGCCTTCCTCACCGGGGGCCGGGCCCTCAACCGCCAGGAGGCGGGTCCAGAGGCCGAGGAGATCAAGGCCGCCCTGGAGGCCCTCGACTTCGCCACGGGGCTGCATGCCCGGCTCATCCACCTGTCGGGCCTGGACCGCGCGGCCCCGGACGTGCTGGCCCTGGTCCGGGAGCTGGCCCACGCCTCCCGGGCCCCCTGGCTGCTCTCCCTCTCCACCGGCGTCCAGGGTGCGGGCCTCAAGCCCCTGGTCGCCCAGCTGCGCTCCGAGCCGACCGCGGCCCTGATCGGGCTGAACCGCCTGGAGGACGAGGACCTGCGACGGGTCCTGGACGACCTGCTGGGCTGCCACACCCTGCCCGTGGAGTACGTGAACGATCTGCTCAACCGCAGCCTCGGCAATCCGGGCCTCCTCCGCAACTTCCTGGAGCTGGCCCAGCAGGACGGCAGCCTGGTCTGGGAGGCCGACTGCTGGGCCCTGGCCTCGGACCATCCCCCCGTGCCCCGGGCCGAGGAAGACCTCATGCGGCAGATCTTCCTGGGCCGCCTCCAGCGCCTCCCGCCGGCCTCCGCCACCCTCGTGCGCCTCCTGGCCCTGGCGGACCGGCCCCTGCCCACCAATTCCCTCGGGCGGCTCCTGGGCCTCACGGGGGACCCGCTGGAGGATGCCCTCCAGGGGGCTGTGGGGTCGCGGCTGGTGCAGCTTCGGCGCAGCGAAGTCACCATCCCCGATCCGCGCTGGCGAGAACTGGTGCTGTCCCACACCCCCCAGCCGGAACTGAAGCGCCTGGCCCGGGCGCTCCTGGCGGCCCTCCAGGAACAGGGCGGCGCCCTGGCCTTCTCCGTCACCCTCCAGGCCCTCGCCTCCGACCACGCCACGGCCCTGGCCGCGGTTCTGGCCGCCATCCACCGGGAGCCTGCCGCCACCCCCCAGGACGCCCAGCGCATCGTGGATCAGGCCCTGGAACTCCAGCCCAGTCCGGCCGAGGAGGCCCAGCTCCACGAATACCTGGCCGATGCCTGGGCCACCGGCTCCCAGGGGGCCCTGGATCCCGAGGGAGGCGAAAGCCCCAGACCCGCCGCGACCCTGGCGCTCGAGGCCCTCCGGAAGGCCCGGGAGGCCCTGGGGCGGCTGCCGGCCGCCGAACGCCGGGACACCGGCCTCGCCGAGGCCCGGCTGCTGCGCAAGCAGGCGACCATCGACCTGCAGCTCCGGCGCCCCGGAGAGGCCCAGGAAGCCATCCTGGCCGCGGCGGAACGCCTGACGGAGCATCCCCTCCATCCCGAGCAGCCCCGACTCCGGCTGGCCCTGGGCTCCCTCTACCTGCTCCAGGGCGCCATGACCAAGGGCGTCCGGGCCCTCGAGGAGGGCCTCCAGTTGCTGAATGGGGGTGGGACCAAGCCCCACCCCCAGGACCAGGCGGCCCTCCTGCTGACCCTGGGCCGGGCCCTGGCCGGGCAATCGCAGTTCCAGCGGGCCTCCTCGCTGCTCCAGTCCGCCCAGCGGGTGCTGGAGCACGGCCAGGACTACCGGAGCCTGGTCCCCGTGCAGATCGCCCTCGCCCAGGTCCGGCTGGCCCAGGGCCAGGCGGAGCCCAGCCTCCAGCTCCTCCAGGAGGCCCTGCAGACGGCCCGGCTGCAGACCGACGTGGCCCTCCAGGCCCAGGCCCACCTCGCCCTGGGGACCGTCCGCTGCCTCCAACAGTTCCTCGGGCCGGCCCTTTCCCACCTCGACCGGGCCCTCCAGCACGCCCAGCGCCTGGGGGACGCGGCCACCGTGTCCATGGCCCAGGGCTGGCGCGCCCGGACTCTCGCCGCTCTCGGCGATACCGTGGCGGCCGACCACGCCCAGCTCAACGCCCTGGCGGCCCGGCCCGGGATCCTCTCCCCCGAGGAGAAGGGGGACCAGATCCTGCTCCAGGGCGAGGTGGCCCGGTTCCGGGGCGCCTGGCGGGACACCGCCCGGCTCTACCACGCCGCGGCCACCCAATACGAAGTCACGGGCCTCCTCTGGCGCCAGCGGATCGCCCAGCTGCGCTTCGCCCAGGCTTCCGCCCGCGAGGCCGAGCGGACCCACCAGGAGGCCCCCGAGCAGGGCTGGGCCATCCTCGAAAACCTGAAGGGGCCGGTGGAAGGCTGCGACTCCCGGCTCCTGGACCTGGAGTGGCACCGGGCCCACGCCCTGCTCCTGTCCACCGCCCCGCCCTCGGAGCGGGTGGCCCAGGAGACCCTCGAGGCCTGGAGCGAGGTCCTCGCCGCGGCCCGGGACCTGCAGTTCCCCGCCCAGGTGCTGGAGGCCAGTGCCGAGGGCGCGGCCCTGCTGCTCCGCCGGGGCGAGAAACTGGGCGCCCGGGCCCGCATGCAGGAGGCCTTCCCCAGCTTCCAGCAGCTCTGGGCCCGCCTGCCGGAAAGCTACGGCAACGCCTTCCTCGGGCGGGAGGACCTCCACCACTTCAAGGAAACCGTGGCCGCGGTGGGCCTGCGGTTCGTGTTACCCGAACGGGCCGATCCCCTGTTGGACTACACCCCCACCCAGGTGAACCTGCCGGCGTTCCCGGACCCGGAGTAGAAGCAGGAAAGGAATTGACAGGATTGACAGGATTAACAGATGAATTAACAGGATTTAAAGTCACCAATCTCACCCGGGCGTACGAAAGGCGAACGGGTTGGGATGAAAAGCAGAACTGCACTCAGCCGGTGATGGACGGGGATTCACGGTGATGGGGCTGTTTGAACGCAGCCTGGGTTTCACCCCGGGGCAAGCATTCGGTCCTTATCACCGTCCATCGCCGTCCATCACCGGCTTCAAGCCTTTGTTTTTGCCTTTCGTGGTGAAGGTTCGTTGGTCGTAGGCCCAGCCGCCCCCCTCCGTTCTCGCGCCCTTTTTGAATCCTGTTCCGCTTGTCCTCCGGTTTTTGTGTACTCATGGAAGGCCCTCGGCTTCGACCCTCCAGCGGAGACCCCCCATGAGCCACCAGACCCCCGAGTCCCATGCCCGCGTCACCATCCCCCAGGTCCTGGCCTGGGCCCAGGCGGGACGACGCCTGGTGATGACCACAGCCTACGATGCCCCCACCGCCCGGATCGCCGATGCGGCGGGCGTGGACATGCTCCTGGTGGGGGACAGCGTGGGGAACGTCTGCCTGGGCTTCGAGAACACCCTACCCGTCAGCATGGCCATGATGAACCACCACCTGGAGGCCGTGGCCCGCACCCGCCCCACCGCCCTGCTGCTGGCGGACATGCCCTACCTGAGCTTCCACCTGAGCGTGGAGGATACCCTCCGCAACGCCGGGGGCTTCCTCCAGCGCGGGGCGGCCGGCGTCAAGCTGGAGGGCGGCGCCAAGCGCCTGCCCATGATCCACGCCCTGCTCGACGCCGAGATCCCGGTCATGGGCCACCTGGGCCTCACGCCCCAGAGCCTCAACGCCATGGGGGGCTACAAGGTCCAGGGCCGGGTCAAGTCCGACGCCATCCGGCTTCTGGAGGACGCCCAGCGGTTGCAGGACGCCGGCTGCTTCAGCCTGGTGCTGGAGGGCATCCCTGCCGACCTGGCGGCTCGCATCACCGAGACCCTGGCCATCCCCACCATCGGGATCGGCGCCGGGCCGGACTGCTCGGGACAGGTGCTGGTCTTCCACGACATCCTGGGCCTGTCCCCGGAACCGGGGCCCAAGTTTGTCCGGCGCTATGCCCAGGGATTCGAAGACCTGCGCACGGCCCTGGCGGCCTGGGCCGAGGATGTGCGCACCGGAGGCTTCCCGGATGCCCGGGAATCCTATACCCTTCCAGAAGCCGTCCGTCCGGCCGTGGTCCAGTGGAAACCCTGACCCGAGCCCTGGTAATCTGAGCGGTGTCATCCAAGGGGAGTCGGTTTTTGGCCATGCGTGTTGTGCGTACTATTGCTGATTTGAGGGCCCTCCTGAGAACCCTCCGGGAAAAAGGGCAACGGATCGGCTTCGTTCCCACCATGGGCTTCCTCCACGAGGGCCACGGGGCCCTCATTCGCCAGAGCGCGGCGCGGTGCGATGCCACCGTGGTTTCTATCTTTGTGAATCCAAATCAGTTCGGTCCCGGCGAGGACCTGGCCAGCTACCCCCGGGACCTGGAGCGCGATCAGAGCCTCTGCCTGGAGACCGGCGCGTCGGTGCTGTTCATCCCCGAGGATGCCGAGATCTATCCCACCGGCTTCCAGACCCATGTGGAGCCCGGCCAGCTGGCCGAACCCCTCTGCGGGCGGTTCCGGCCCGGGCATTTCCGGGGGGTCGCCACCGTCGTGGCCAAGCTCTTCAGCATCGTCCAGCCCGATCTGGCCTTCTTCGGCCAGAAGGACTACCAGCAGGCCATCGTCATCCGCCGCATGGTCCGCGACCTCAACATGCCCGTGGACGTGGTGGTGGTCCCCACGGTGCGGGAGGCCGATGGCTTGGCCCTCAGCAGCCGGAACACCTACCTGGACGAGAAGGGCCGGAAGCGGGCGCTGTCCATCAACCACGGCCTCCAGGCGGCCCGGGAGGCCTTCGAAGGCGGCGAGCGCAGCGCCGCCCGCCTGCTGGAGATCGTGCAGGGCCCCCTCTCCCATTCGAAGTCGGGGGTGACCCGGGTTCAATACCTGGAACTGGTGGACGCCCAGACCCTGGAGCCGGTCCAGGGCACCGTCGACCGGACCGTGGCCCTCTGCGTGGCCGCCTACGTGGGCAGCACGCGGCTCATCGACAACGTCATCCTGGCCCCCGCTGCCGACGAGGCCGGCCTGAACGTCAGCTTGAGCCCCCAGCGCGTCTGATGTCGTTCAGGGGGGACCGCCCGGCCCTTCGGGCCTCTGCGTCCCCCCTGAGACCCCCGCAGCAAAGGCAGGCAAAGCCCGCCTTCGCTGCCTGATGCTCGCGGGTCCGAGGGGGGGACCGCCCGGCCCTTCGGGCCTCTGCGTCCCCCCTGAGACCCCCGCAGCAAAGGCAGGCAAGCCCGCCTTCGCTGCCTGATGCTCGCGGGTCGGGGGAGCGCCGCCCTCGTCCTTTCGGTTTATGGACGAAGGGCGTTGATCGGCCTAGCCTGGAACCAGCTTCCCGGGAGGTCCCATGCTCATGCCGGTCCTTCTCACCCTCGCCGCCCTGGCGATGCCCCAGGGCCACGGCCACGGCATGCCCCCCGGGCTCGCCAAGAAGGGCGGCCTGCCTCCGGGACTGGCCAAGAAGGGGGGGCTGCCCCCGGGACTCGCCAAAAGGTTCGGCCCCCGGGTGCCCGAACGGCCCTACATCGCCATCGACCCGCGACACCAGGACCGGGCCTACTTCCTCATCGACGGGCGCTGGGAGCTGCGGACGGGCTTCAACCTCAGCCTCCAGGCGGAGGTCCGGGACTCCCTCCGGCTGCCGTCGGCCCCACCCCCGATCCCGCTGCCGCGGATCGGGGTCGACCTCCACGTCGTGCTCTTCAACTGATTTTGCCGGACAGGTAAAAAATCGAGGCTGGACCCAGGGTTCACCCGAGCGCATCCTTGACCGTTGGCTGGGACTCCGGAGGGAGCCTGGACCGGAGGGAGCATGTTGCGTCACTTCCTGCTCGGCAAGATCCATCGCGCCACGGTGACCCGGGCCGATGTGGATTACGTAGGCTCCATCACCCTGGATCCCCTGCTCATCGAAGCCGCAGGCTTCCTGGAGAACGAGAAGGTGGACATCTATGACGTGACCAACGGGTCGCGCATCGCCACCTACGTGATCCCCGGCGTGCCCGGTTCCGGCGAAGTGGGAATCAACGGGGCCGCGGCCCACCTGGTGCAGAAGGGCGATCTGGTGATCATCGCCGCCTATGGCTGGATGACCGCCGAGGAGAGCGAGGCGAACGCCCCAAAGGTGGTGTTCGTGGACGAACGCAACCGCATCACCGAGCGCCGCACCCAGGAGCGCACCCCCCTCTGCGCCCAGGCCTTCCCAGACTGAAAAAGCGTGGACAGGATGAACAGGATTGAAAAGCAGGATTAACAGGATTAGTGCTTTAAAATCCTGTTAATCCATCAGTTGATCCTGTTAATCCTGTCCATCCTTTCCTCCGTTGCCGCGATTGATGCAGGTTGTGGAACCTTTGGCCCCCGGTGCGGCATCCAAGGGGTATGGTAGAAAAGAAGCATCTCCCCGCGGCCTGGTACGGCCCCGGGGCCTGGGGACGGGGTAGGGCTCCCCTCCGCCGAGTTCTGAAAGGTTGGTTCCATGGAAGTCCGGAAGTCCCTGGTGGTCAATGCGACCCCCCTGGAGACGCGCATCGCCCTGCTTGAGAATGGCCAGCTCTGCGAGCTGTTCATCGAGCGGACCATGAACAAGAGCCAGGTGGGGGATGTCTACAAGGGCCGGGTGGCCAAGCTCCTCCCCGGCATGCAGAGCGCCTTCGTGAGCATCGGAGGGGCCAAGGATGGTTTCCTCTACCTGGATGATCCGCTGTCCCAGCGGCTCGCGGCGGACCTGGCGCCGGAGGAGGACGCCGAAGCCGGCGAAGAGGCCTCCGCCGAGGAACTGCCCCCGCCGCCCGCGCCCCTGCCTCCCCTGAAGGAGGGCGAGGAGACCCTCGTGCAGGTGGTGAAGGATCCCATCGGCTCCAAGGGGCCCCGCCTCTCCCGCCACCTGAGCTTCCCGGGCCGGTTCCTGGTCCTCATGCCCGGCATCGACCACATCGGCATCTCCCGCAAGATCACCGATCCCGAGGAGCGGGAGCGCCTGCGCGAGCTCATCCGCAGCCACGCCCAGCCCGGCGAAGGCTTCATCGTCCGCACCGCCGCCATCGGGGAGAAGGACGAGGACCTGGTGGGCGACGTGGCCTTCCTGCGCCAGATGTGGACGGAGATCCAAGCCAAGGCCGCCACGGTTCCGGCCCCTGGCCTGGTCTGGCAGGATCTGCGCCTGCTTCAGAAAGTCCTCCGGGACATCTTCCGGGAAGAGGTGGCCAGCTTCTGGGTGGACGACGCCGAGGTCCACCGCGAGGTCCTGGCCTTCGTCGAGGGGCTCCATCCTGAATGGGCCAACCGCGTGAAGCGCTTCACCTCGGACCTGCCCATCTTCGACGCCTTCGGCATCGAGGCGGAGATCGAGGCGGCCCACCAGCCCAAGGTCTTCCTCAAGCATGGCGGTTCCATCGTGCTGAACCAGACCGAGGCCCTGGTCAGCGTCGACGTGAACACCGGCAAGTTCGTGGGCAAGAAGGATCTCGAAGAGACGGTCTACCTCGCGAACCTGGAGGCCATCCCCGAGATCGTCCGCCAGCTCCGGCTGCGCAACCTGGGCGGCATCATCGTCATCGACTTCATCGACATGATCGAGGCCGCCCACCGGGAGACGGTGCTGGCGCGGTTCCAGGAGGAGCTGAAGCGGGACCGCAACCACGCCCGGGCCGGAGGCATCTCCGAATTCGGCCTGGTGGAGCTGACCCGGAAGCGCACGGGCCCCTCCCTGGAACGCCAGCTCACCCAGCCCTGCCCCGCCTGCGCGGGCACTGGCCGCCTGGTCAGCCCCGAGACCGCCCTCCTCCGCGCCTACCGGGAGCTGGTGCGCCTGGGTGGGCGCCTGCGTGGCGCCAACGTGCGGCTCACCCTCCATCCCGAGCTGTCCAGCGCCCTCCACGGCGAGGCCCGCGAAGGGCTGCTCCAGCTCGCCCGGCTCCTGGGCGCGCGCGTGCAGTGGATCGAGCGGGCCGATGCCCCCCGGCTGGCGGTGGTGCTGGACCTCGACCTGGTGGACCAGGACGGTGCCTCCGCCTAAGACCCCTCATCCGAGGTGATTCTGGTATCCTTTTCCCCTTCGAGGAGCGTTGCGAGGCAACCCCGTTGCCCCAGGCTCGGAACCGGCACTCAGCCGGATGAACAACGGCGCTCACCCTGCAAATCAAACGGATTTGAAGGGTGAGTGGAGGAGCCGTTGCCAGCCTGACTGTTCCCGACGCCATCCCCGCTTGAACGTGGGGGTATCCCTTGACCCAGCCCCTCTTTGCCTCCCGGAGACGACATGAGCCTACTCGCCGTCGGAAGCGTTGCCTTCGATGACCTGGCAACGCCCTTCGGCCGCCGGGAGAACATCCTGGGCGGTTCCGCCAGCTATTTCTCGTTGAGTGCCAGTCATTTCCGGCCGGTCGAGATCGTGGCGGTGGTGGGGGAGGATTTTGGACCGGAACACTACAAGGTATTCGAGGGCCGTCCCATCGGCCTGGAAGGCCTCGTCCAGGCTCCCGGCCAGAGCTTCCGCTGGAAGGGGGAATACGGCCAGGATCTCAATGAGGCCCAGACGCTGGAGACGCATCTCAACGTCTTCGCCGGCTTCCGGCCCGTGCTTCCGGAAGCCTGCCGCACGGCTTCCTTTCTGTTCCTGGGCAACATCGATCCCGTGCTTCAGTTGGATGTCGTGAACCAGATGGCCCAACGTCCCCAATGGATCGCCCTGGACACGATGAATTTCTGGATCGAGGGCTCTCACAACGCACTGCTGGATGTCCTGAAGACGATCGACATCCTGCTGGTGAACGAATCCGAGGCTCGAAGCCTCAGCGGCGAACGCAATCTGGTGAAGGCCTATCAAAAAATTCAGGCCCTGGGACCCCGCATCCTGATTGTCAAGCGGGGTGAGCATGGCGTGTCCCTGTTCACGCCCGAGGGCTACTTCATGGCCCCCGCCTTCCCGTTGGAAGAGGTCCAGGATCCCACCGGCGCCGGTGATACCTTCGCGGGGGGATTTCTGGGTTACCTGGCCTCGGGACAGACCCTCGACCTCCAGAGCCTGAAGCGTGCCACCCTCGCGGGCACGGTCATGGCCAGTTTCACGGTGGAGGCTTTCGGCACCGCCCGGCTGGAAACCCTCACGCCCGCGTGCATCCGGGAACGCATGCACCTTTTTTCGAACATGATCCACGTCTCTGACAACTAGTGCCCAACCCTCCCACGGAGTAGACAAAATGAAGACCGGTCAGCATCTCTTCACGTCCGAAAGCGTCACCGAGGGGCATCCCGACAAGATGGCGGATCAGATCTCCGATGCGGTGCTCGACGCCGCGCTCAAGGACGATCCCCGCAGCCGCGTGGCCTGCGAGACGCTCCTGACGACCGGGCTGGTGCTCGTCGCGGGGGAGATCACCACCGAGACCTACATCCCCGTCGCCGCACTGGTGCGCGCCGTGGTGAAGGACATCGGCTACGACCACCACATCAAGGGCTTCGACTACGCCACCTGCGCCGTGATGGTGACCATCGACCAGCAGAGCCCCGACATCGCCATGGGCGTGGACACCGGCGGCGCCGGGGACCAGGGCCTGATGTTCGGCTACGCCTGCCGGGAGACGCCCGAGCTGATGCCCGCGCCCATCCACTACGCCCACCTGCTCACGCGCAAGCTGGCCGAGGTCCGCAAGAACGGCCAGCTCCCCTGGCTCCGGCCCGACGGGAAGTCGCAGATCACCGTGGAGTACGACGGCGACCAGGTGCGCCGCATCCACACCGTCGTGATCTCCACCCAGCACGATGAGCACATCACCAACGCCACGATTCGGGACTGCGTGCTGAAGGACGTGATCAAGGCATCGCTGCCCGCGGAGTTGCTGGACGACCGCACCATCTACCACGTGAACCCCACGGGCCGGTTCGTGGTGGGCGGCCCCATGGGCGACACGGGGCTCACCGGCCGGAAGATCATCGTGGACACCTACGGGGGCAGCGGCCACCACGGCGGCGGAGCCTTCTCGGGGAAGGATCCCAGCAAGGTGGATCGCAGCGCCGCCTACATGGGCCGCCACATCGCGAAGAACATCGTGGCTGCCGGTCTGGCCGATCGCTGCGAGATCCAGCTGGCCTACGCCATCGGCGTGGCCGAGCCCGTCTCCATCGCCGTGGACACCTTCGGCACGGGCCAGGTCTCGGACGAGGTCATTGTGAAGGCCGTGCGCGAGGTCTTCAGCTGCACGCCCAAGGCCATGATCGAGGCCCTGGACCTGCGCCGTCCCATCTACCGCGCCACCGCCGCCTACGGCCACTTCGGCCGCAACGAGTTCAGCTGGGAACAGACCGACAAGGTGGAGGCCCTCCGGGCCTCCGTGAAGTAGAAACGAGAACAGGGAGCAGCCATGGATACGCGCAACAAAGGCTTCAACACCAAGCTCGTCCACGCCGGCATCCGCGAGGACGCCTACGGCAGCGTGGTGACGCCCATCTACCAGACCTCCACCTTCGCCTTCCGCAACGCCCAGCAGGGCGCGAACCGCTTCGCGGGCACGGAGGACGGCTACATCTACACGCGCATCGGCAACCCCACCACGGCCGCGCTGGAGGAGAACGTCGCCCAGCTCGAGAACGGCTTCGGCGCCACGGCCATGGCCAGCGGCATGGGGGCCGTCAGCACCGTGTACCTGGCCCTGCTCAGCGCCGGCGATCACATGGTCAGCACCGACAGCGTGTACGGTCCCAGCCGCGGCCTCATGGAAAAGCACATGAGCCGGTTCGGCGTCGCCTCCACCTACGTGGACACCTCGGACCTGGAGAACCTCCGCAAGGCCATGCAGCCGAATACCAAGCTGGTCTATGTGGAATCCCCCTCCAACCCCGCCATGTCCGTGACCGACATTGCCGGTGCGGCACAGATCGCCCACGCGGCCGGCGCCCTGCTGGTGGTGGACAATACCTTCGCCAGCCCCCACCTGCAGAAACCCCTGGATCTGGGCGCGGACGTGGTGTTGCACTCCGTCACCAAATTCATCAACGGCCACGCCGACATCGTGGGTGGCATCGTGGTGGCCAAGACCGAGGCCCTGCACAAGCAGATCCGCAGCATGCTCGTGAACCTCGGCGCGAACATGGATCCCCACCAGGCCTACATGGTGAGCCGCGGCCTGAAGACCCTGGCCCTCCGCGTGGAGCGGGCCGAGCAGAACGCCCGCAAGGTCGCTCCCTGGCTGGAGGCCCATCCCCAGGTGGCCTGGGTCCGCTACATCGGCCTGCCCAGCCATCCCCAGCATGACCTCGCGAAGCGGCAGATGACGGGCTTCGGCTCCATGATCGCCTTCGAGCTGAAGGGCGGCATGGAGGCGGGCCGCGTCGTCATGGACAACGTGCATCTGGCGGGTCTGGCCGTATCCCTCGGGGGTGTCGAGACCCTCGTCAGCCATCCCGCCTCCATGACCCACGCCGGCATGGCCCGGGAGAACCGCCTCGCCGCCGGCATCTCGGATGGCCTGGTGCGCCTCTCCGTGGGCATCGAGGACGTGGAGGACATCCTGGCCGACCTGGAGCAGGCGTTGGCGCACATCGGCTAAGGTCTCGTTCCAGCCATCGTGGGCAACGAGCAAAGGCATGAAGCCGGTGATGGACGGTGATTCACGGTGATGGGGCCGTTTGGACCCAGCCTGATCCCAGTCCGCCGTCAATGATCGAGACCCACCACGGCGCCTCCCGTGTGCCCGTGCTCCGTGGTGGATTCTTCATGATTGAAGGCAAATCGGCATGACACCCACCAGCGATCAAAGCTAGAGATCCACCAGGGGCAAGCATCCGGTCCCTATCACCGTCTATCACCGTCCATCACCGGCTGAAGGCAGTTCTGTATTTCATCCCAACCCGGGCGCCGGTCGCGCCACCCCCCGCATCAGCCCAGACAGGTCGGACAGCGCATGCCGGCCTGGAGTTGTTCAATGAGTTCCGGCACCCGGTCCAGGCTGCGCACCTCGTAGAGGGGCGCGTCGGGATCGTGGCCGGGACGGGGTTTTCCCTCGCGGTTCACCCAGATGGCCGTCCAACCCGCCGCCAGTGCCCCCAGCACATCGTCGGTCCAGCTGTCGCCCACCATGGCCAGCTCGCCGGGGAACAGGCCCAGCCGGCGCTGGGTAGCCTCGAAGACGGCGGGATCGGGCTTGAGGGCGCCCAGTTCGGCACTCAGCAGCCGCAGCCGGATCCGCTCCTGAATCCCGAGGCGGTCCAGCAGCTCCAGACCGAAGTCCTGGGTGTTGGACAGGAGGGCCACCCGGGCGAGGGCCCGCGTGGCCTCCACCGCCTCGGGCGTTCCCGGAAAGCACTCGGCCTGGTCGCCGGATTCGAGGAAGGCCTGGGCCATGGCCGCCGCCTGGTCCGGGGCCAGGTCGATTCGCTCCCGCCAGGCGGCCAGGAAGGCCTCTACCGAACCATAGGGCTGCACCATGCCATCCCGCATGAGCTCGGCGTGCCGGGGCAGCTGGTCCGGCCGCAGCAGGGGCTTCAGGCGCTGGAAGGGGCTGCCCCCGGGACTGAAGACCAGCGTGTTCCAGAGATCGAAGACGACGGCCCGGATCACTGTCCGCTCGACCTGCGCGTCTGGAAGGGCACCCCGAACGCGATGCCCAGCACCTCGAAGCGGGCCTCGCCGACGAGGGTCCAGGTGGCCGGCTCGTGCCGGAGGACCGCCCCGGATAGGGGGGCCCAAGA
>JAJZQW010000048.1 GCA_021802985.1 Acidobacteriota bacterium
CGCGGAGTTCAATCACGGCCCCAACACCATCCTCGGCAAGAACACGCTGTTCTCGGTGCAGGACCTGGCGGGCCTCCTGGAAGTCTACGAGCAGCACCGGGACGGCCGTCCCTTCCAGGGCGGGCTCGAATCCCTGAAGGCCTGGCCCGAGCTCGTGGAGACGCGCTTCTCCAACTACCCCCTGCTCTTCGTGTGCCCCAGCGAGGAGCGGGATGTCCGCATCACCATCAGCCAGATCCACACCCACAAGATCCGCGGCGCGGACATCCTCCTCATTGCCGAGAAGAACCCCGAGCTGGCCCTGGCCGTCTCCGGCCAACCCATGGGCCAGGACCGCTACTGGTCGAAGTATCTCGAAGTCCCCTTCTCGGGCGATCCCAACCTCTTCGTCTTCGCGGCCACTGTGGTCCTGCAGCGCCTGGCCTTCCGCATGTCTGTGCTGAAGATGACTTACCTGGATGGCCTCGGCGTGATCGACCACGGCGTCCACCCCGACGCCCCCAAGAACGTCTCCAAGTCCATCACTGTGGATTGAAAGCAAACGACTTGGAGGAGGTGTCGCCGGAAGGCCAATGGTATTCAGGAAAACCAGACCGTTTTAGTATGACTTGTGACCCCAGGCACGCACCCTGCGGCGCACCTTGGAGGTCAGGGCCCCCTGCCCCGACCACGGAGATCCCATGACCACGGACCTGCAGACGAAGCTGGGCGAGCTGGTGCTCGAGCGCCCGGAGACCATGCGCTACTTCGAGGGCCTGGGCCTCGACTACTGCTGCGGCGGTCACCGCAGCCTCGGGGAGGCCTGCGCCACCGCCGGTCTCCAGGCGGAAACAGTCCTGGCGGGCCTCGCCACCCTAGAGGCCCCGGCCGCAGGGACACCTTCCTTCCAGGCCTGGACCCAGGCCAGCCTGGCGGCGCTCATCCAGCACATCGTGCCCACCCACCACGACTACCTCCGCACCGAACTGCCCCGGCTGGAGCGGCTTCTCGACAAGGTGCGCGCGGCCCACGGCGAGCGGCACCCGGAGCTGGGCCGCGTCGGGGAGATCTTCGCCGCCCTCCACGCGGATCTGATCCCCCACCTCATGAAGGAGGAACAGATCCTGTTCCCCTTCATCATCCGCATGGAGCAGGGCGAGATGGGCGGGGCCTGCTTCGGCAGCGTCCAGAGCCCCATCCGCGTGATGGAGATGGAACATGAGGCCGTGGGTGCCCTGTTGGCGGAACTTCACCACCTCACCGGGGCCTACACCACCCCCACAGACGGCTGCGCCACCTTCCGGGCCCTCTACCTCGGCCTGGAGGAGATGGAGCGGGACCTGCACCTGCACATCACCCTGGAGAACCAGATCCTCCATCCGCGGGCCCGCGCCATGGAAGCGGCCCTCCAGGCCTGATCCCGACCGCCCGTTCAGCCCACGTCCTGCACGGACCAGCGATCCGTGCAGCCGTGGCTCTCCACGGACTCTGGGGCGCGGCGCAGCTTCAGGGTGTGCTGCACGGTCTGCATCACGGTGAAGAGCCGATCCTGGATGCCCAGACGGGCCATGTCCCCATCCGTGAACCACGTCACCCCGTCATGGTCCTTCCGGGCCGCGTGATCTTCCAGGATTCGATCAGTGATACCCACGGGAACCTCCCTGCCTTGATAGCCTGGATACCACAGGGAGGGGGCGTGGCCAACTGGCGGAGTACCAGGCTCGGCGGAGTTGTGATGACGATCTGGGCCGGAATGGCGGTGCCACCCACCGTCTTCGGCATCCTGGCCGCCATTCCCTTCCTGGGACGCCGGAGGGCCTTCTTCACCGTGGGCCCCCGCTATGCCCGCTGCGTGGCCTGGTTCTGCCGCATGCCCCTGCGGCTCACGGGCTGGGAGGGCCTGCCCGAGGAGATCCGCGAGGGACGCCAACCGGTCATCTTCATGTCCAATCACGAAAGCCAGTTGGATCCCCCCGTCCTCATCGGCGTCCTGCCCCTGCCCGCGGTCTACATCGCCAAGAAGGAGGTGAAGTACGTCCCCTTCGTCGGCTGGGCGGCCATGGTGGCCGGCGTCATCTTCATCGACCGCCGCGACCGTGAGCGGGCCCTCCGCAGCATCCATGAGGCCGCGCTGGAGATCCGCGGGGGCAAGAGCGTGGTCATCTTCCCCGAGGGCACCCGCAGCCGCACGGGGGAGATGCTGCCGTTCAAGAAGGGGGGCTTCGCCCTCGCGCAGGAGGCGGGCGTCCCCATCGTGCCGTTGGCCACCGTGGGGGGCTTCCAGGTGCTGCCCCCCGGCACCCTGCGGATCCGGCCCGGACGCTACGAGGTCGTGGTGGGCGAACCGGTGGATCCGGCCGCGTTCCAGGATCGGGATGCCCTCATCGCCGAGGTGCGGCGACGCATCGAGGCCCTGATCGCGAAAGCTCGACGCTCCTAGCGAAACGCCGGATCCTGTTCGGCCACGCGCCGCTTGCCGGGATGGAACCGGTCCGCGAGATCGAGCAGCTGCTGGCCTTCGGCCTTCGCCTGCAGCTTGGCCGCCATGCGGGCCATGAAATAGAGGTTCACGGAGAGCACCCGCTTTTCGTTGTGCTTCTTGGCGCCGAGATCCTCGGCCTGCACCCGCTGGCGGAAGCCGTCGAAGAGGGCCAGGGCGCCCGCGACATCCCCCGAGGCCGCCTTCCCCAGGCCCGCCAGGAGGATCGTGTTGGAGTGATCGGGCGGCCAGGCCCCCTGCAGTCCGCGCAGGCCCGCCTCCACCCCGGCGCGATCGCCCTCCTCCCAGGCGGTGTAGGCCAGGAGGCTTCTCAGCACGTTCGAGTTCGGCACCTGCTGCAACCCCGCCCGGAGGCGCGCCTCCGCCTCCTTGGGGCGGCCCATCCAGAGGAGCACGTCCGCCGCGGTGACGTAGGCGTACTCCGCCGCCGGACGCAGGGCGATGGCACGGTCGGCGTGCTCAAGGGCCCCCTTGAGATCGCCATCGTTCTGGAGCAGCACGCCGTAGCGGTGATGGGCCTGCCAGTCTTCCGGGTAGAGGCTGAGGGCCTTCTCGAAATAGCGCCGCGCGGCCTGGTGGTTCTCCTCCCCATCCAGCCCGGCGAAGACATCGGCAAGCACGTCGTAGGCCTTGTGGTCGGCGGGGTCCAGCCGGACCGCCTGGAGGGCCATCCGGCTGGCGCCCTCCAGATCGCCCATGCGCAGCAGGATCGAGCCCAGGGCCCGGTAGGCCTGGGGTGCGCTGGGATCCAGCTTCAGGGCCGCCTCCGCCGCCAGTTTCCCCTGCTTGAGGAGACCCTGGGCCTCCGCGTAGCGCCCCTGACTCAGGGCCTTGGTGACGCCAAGCTCGGCCAGGGTCCAGGCGTACTCCGCTCGCGCCGGAGCGTAGTCGGGTTCGATCTGGATGGCAGAGGTCAGCAGGTTGTTGGCCAGTTCCACCGAGTCCAGGTTCCCCTCCGTGAGCACCTCCACCGCCTTGGTGTACAGCTCCCGGGTCCGGGGATCCCGGGCCTGAGAGCCCGGCGCCGGGGCATTCCCTTCCAGGCCCATCTCCTTGGGCAGCCGCTGCTGGAGTTCATCCTCCACCTTGAGCAGGTCCACCACCGGCCGGTCCAGCTGGAACTGGTGCAGGGTCCCTCCGCTGCGCACATCCACCACCCGGACGGTCATCCGCAGATCGCCGCCAATGACCTGGTAGCTGCCGAGGACCAGCGTCTCCGCCTTCAGCTCCCGGCCCAGGGCACCGAGGGCCCGGGGGGCCCGGCCGGGCGTGTCGCCCAGTTGATGCATGGCCTCCACCACCCGGAGGCGGTCCACCACCAGCAGATCCTCCCGCCGCACCAGGCCAAAGGACATCGCATCCGCGAAGCTGTTGCTGAGCCAGGCATGGTCTGGATCCGGCTGCATCTGCTCCAGCGGCAGGATGGCCACGACCCGCCGGCCCCGGGTGAAGTCCTCCCCGGAAGCCCGCCGGGCCTCCCGGAGCCCAGAGGCCTCGCCCCGGCGTTGGATCCAGAGGCCAGCGGCCCCCCCGGCCGCCAGCAGCAGCACGGCACCGGCCCCCACCGCCAGCGGGCGGCGGAAGCGGGACCTGGGCTTCAGGTGGGGGACCGAGGCCGTCGGGATCTCCTCGTTCAGCCCGCCCCACAGCGTCTGGAGGCTGGGGAACCGATCCTGGGGACGCTTGCTCAGCAGCCGGTGGATGGCGTCCTGGAGGCTCCGAGGCAGGTCCGGCCGGACCTCCGCCAGCGGCCGGGGTTCATCCCGGGTCACCGCGTAGAGCGTGTCCACGAGGCTGCCGCGCAGGAAGGGGTGGATGCCGGTGGCCAGCTCGTAGAGAACCACGCCGAGGCTGAACTGGTCCGACTGTCCCGTCAGCGCCTGCCCGTTGGCCTGTTCGGGGCTCATGTACGCCGGAGTGCCCTGGGAGTAGCCCGGCGCCGTGCGTTCCACCAGGGTCATGTGGTGGGACGTGGCACCCATGGGCAGATCGTCCCCCCCGCGCCGGGCAATGCCGAAGTCCAGGATCTTCAGCTGGCCCTCGTCGTTCAGCAGCAGGTTCTCCGGCTTGATGTCCCGGTGGACGATGCCTTTCTGGTGCGCGTGCCAGAGGGCCGAGGCCGCCTGGCGCGCCAGCGCGTGCAGGGCCGCGCCCTCCATGGGCGCCCCCACCAGCTCGCGCAGGGACCGGCCCTCCACGAGTTCCATGGCGATGTAGGGCAGGCCGTCCACCTCGCCGGCGTCGTAGATGTGGGCGATGTTCGGGTGGTTCAGCTGGCAGGCCAGCTTGGCCTCGCCAACCAGCGCCCGCCGCCGCACATCGTCCGCATCCTTGAGGATCTTGAGGGCCACCTCGCGCTCCAGGCGCAGATCCAGCGCCCGCCAGACTTCGCCCATGGCCCCCTCACCGAGGCGGGCCAGCAGACGATAGGAACCGAAGTGGGACGAGTCGGGGGACAAGGGCCAGCCTTGATGATTGAGATAGTGTATCTACCGCCGCAAGCGGGCCTTCGAGAAGGCGTCGCTTGACCCGGACTCTCGACATGTCGAGAATTATTTCGAGGCCCACCATGCCCATCCCGGATCTCGAAGCCGCCCTCACCGGCGCCCGCCTCGTGGAAGAGGCCGGGGCCCTCCTCACCCACGGCGAGGATCCCACCGCCATGGTGGGCCACGCCTTCGAGCGCCTGGGCGAACTGGTCCCCTACGACCTCGCCACCGTCCTGCTCCGTGAGGGGGATGGCCTTCGCGTGGCCCACGCCCTGGGGCCCCTGGCCACGCCCCAGCTGGCCGGGGCCCACATCTCCGTGCGCGGCAACCTGCGCCTCCAGAACGCCCTGAAGGCCCGCTCGCACCCCGCCACCTTCGAGGAGGACGATCCGGGGGAGGACACCTTCCACGGCCTGATGGAGATGCCCCACGGCCACAGCTGTCTGGTGGCGCCGCTGCGCAGCCGGGGCGAGACCTTCGGCCTGATGACCCTGGACGCCATGGTCTGCCGCCAGTACCCGGCGAGCGTGCTGCACCATGTCGGCGTCTTCGCCTCCCTGCTGGCCCTGGGCCTCAAGCAGGCCGAACACCTGGGGCGCCTCGCGGAGCGGGAGCGGACGCTGGCCGAGGAGGTGAGCTACTTCCGCGAAGTCCAGCGGCGCGACGTGCTGCAGGAGCCCCTGCGGGCCGAGAGCGCCGCCATGCGGGGGATCCTGGATCAGCTCCGCCAGGTGGCCGCCACCGCAGCCACGGTCCTCATCACTGGGGAGACCGGCACCGGGAAGGAGAAGGTCGCGCAGACCCTTCACCACCTCTCGCCCCGCCGGGAGCGGCCCTTCATCAAGGTGAACTGCGCCACCCTGCCCGCGAACCTCATCGAGTCCGAACTGTTCGGCCACGTGAAGGGCGCCTTCAGCGGCGCCTCGGCCGCGCGGAAGGGCCGCTTCGAGCTGGCCGACGGCGGCACCCTCTTCCTGGACGAGATCGGCGACCTGCCCCTGGATCTCCAGCCCAAGCTGCTGCGGGCCATCCAGGAGCGGGAGATCGATCCCCTCGGCGCCGAGAAGCCGCGCAAGGTGGATGTCCGCCTGGTGGCCGCCACCCACACGGATCTGGCCCTGGCCGTGCAGGAGGGCCGCTTCCGGCAGGATCTCTTCTACCGCCTGAACGTGTTCCCGGTGCACTTGCCCCCGCTGCGGGAGCGGCCGGAGGACATCCTGGCCCTGGCCGAGGCCTTCCTGGATCGCTTCGCCCGAGAGAATCGGCGGCCCGCCCTCGCCCTTCCCGACCTAGTCCGGGACCAGCTGGAGGCCTACCCCTGGCCCGGCAACGTGCGCGAGTTGCAGAACGTGCTGGAGCGGGCCGCGATCCTCTCGACGGGCCGCGAACTGCGCCTCCCCCCCGGTGCCCTTCCGGCCCGAAACGGCGGTGGCGGCCGGCCCCTCACCTGGGAGGCCCATGAACGGGTCTACCTGGAGCGCCTGCTGCGGCACACCCGGGGGAAGGTCTCCGGCACCGACGGCGCCGCGGCCCTGGCGGATCTGGCCCCCTCCACCCTGCTCTCCCGGCTGGAGAAGCAGGGGCTGCGACCGAAGGATTTCCGCGAGGCCTGATGTGGTAGCGTAGGGGCCATCCCCCGGAGCGCAGCATGAGCGAGACCACGGGCCCCTATGAACCCATCCCCTTGGCGGAGCCGCCGGCGCCGCCACTCTGGATGCCCCCGCCCCCCATCGCCGAGCCGCTTCCGCCTCCGCTCCGCCCCATGCCCTTCGAGGATCTGGAGGCCATGCCCGGCTTCTGGGAGCGCGTGGGCGCCATGTTCCGCCTGCTGTTCAGCAACCCCTTCGAGCTCTTCGACCGCGTCCCCGTGACGGATGGCTTCGGCGCCCCCTGGCGCTTCCTGCTGCTGCTCTCCGTGCCCATCTTCCTCATCATGGTGCTGGTGTTCTCCCTCGTGGGTGGGATCGCGTCCCTGGCCGCCCTCCAGGAGGCCCGCGTGGAGGGGCACACGGTGGCGGCGCTCATGCCCGTGATCCTCGGCGTCATCCTGCTCCTCATGCCCCTCTTCAGCTTCCTCGGCATGGTGATCGGCGGCGCCCTCAACCACTTCTTCCTGTGGATGTGGGGCGGACTGAAACCCGGTGTGGGCGTGAACCAGAGCATCCGGGCCTATGGCTACGCTTCCGCCTTCCTGCAGATCGGCGGCCTGGTCCCCTACCTCGGCGTCCTGATCCAGCTGGCAGGCATCGTGGTCATTGGCATGGGCCTGGCCCGCATGCACAAGACCGATACCTGGCGCGGTGTCTGCGCGGCCCTCACGCCGATCATCCTCATCTGCTGCTGCGGGGCCGTGGCCATGGCCATGCTCATCCCCATCCTGGCCGCCACCCATCACTGACCGGGCCAGGGTTCAACCAGGCGAGGACTTCCTCCTGTACGGAGTCCGGGGCCACGCATCGATGCACGGCCCCGGCCTCCAGGGCAGTCGGGCCATCCCAGGTCTCGAAATGCCGGAAGAGGCGATCCGCGCCTTCGCTGCCCAGCAGTTCCGGCAGGCGCACGGTGCCCCCGAAGCCGGTGAGGATGCCGTGCTTCGCGGCGGGATGTGCGAGACGGAGGCCGCCCTTGCCCTCGGCTCCCGCTGCCACGGCCCAGCGTTCCTGGCCGTGGAGGGCAAGGTCGCAACCACCGCCCATGGCCACGCCGGAGATCACGGTCAGGGTGTGCCAGCCGGGCCAGAGCAGGTGGCCCATCACCCGCTGGCCCCGGCGGGCGAAGGGCTCCGCCGCCACTGGGTCGAGGGCCCCCACTTCATGGAGGTCCGCCCCGGCGCAGAAGTGCCG
The DNA here is from genome assembly GCA_021802985.1 of Acidobacteriota bacterium. GTDB lineage: Bacteria > Acidobacteriota > Holophagae > Holophagales > Holophagaceae > Geothrix. The sequence continues at coordinate 7,812 of JAJZQW010000048.1, forward strand.
CCCTTGGCCCGACAGCCAGCCGGATGGACTGAGGGCCACGCGCCGGGTTCCGGCCCAGCGCAGCGCGATGAACAGCCGATCCAGGGCCACCAGCAGATCGCTGTGGAGCCGGTTCAGGCCATCGCCGGAGCGCAGGCCGATCCAGGCCCAGCCGTCCCCGCTCGCCAGGTCGAGCGACGTGCGGCCCTCGTACCACGCCGCGGGCCTCATGCCAGCCCCAGGCGGTCGAAGGCCACCTCCACCGGCTCCCCGTCGGGATCCCAGACGGGCGCTTCCGGCAATTGATTGCGGAACCAGGTGGCCTGGCGCTTGGCGTAGGCCTGGGTCTCCTGCACCACCGCCGCCTGGATGTCGCCGGCCTTGCCACCGGCCATCCAGGCCGCATAACCCAGGGGACGAAGGGCCTCCAGATCGCCCCGATAACCTTCCCCCACCAGCCGCGCCACCTCCGCTGGCCATCCAGCGACCACCTGGGCTGCCACCCGCGCCACCACCCGCTTCCGCTGAGCGTCCCGGCCGGGCGAGACCACCAGAACGCGCCAGCCGGCCGGGATGCCCGGGACCACGCCCATGAGCAGGGCCGAGGGCCGGCGGCCCGTGGCCAAATGGAGCGCCAGGGCGCGCTGGACCCGGGCGCTGTCATTGGGATGCAGCTCTCCGGCCCGAATGGGATCCACAGCCCCGAGGAAGCGATGGAGGGCCGGGGCACCCAGGACCGCGGCCCAGCCCCGCACCCGGGCGACCAGACCCACCGGCACCTGGGGCAGTTCGCTGAGCTGGTTCCAGATGCCCCGGAGATACAGGCCCGAGCCCGTGACCAGGACCGGCTCACGGCAGGCCGCGAGCCAGGTGCGGACCTGGGCCCCGAATTCGGCGGGATTGGGCCGGGCGGAGAGGGGCAGAACGCCATAGCCCAGGTGGGGAACGCCACCCCGCTCGGCCTCCTCCGGTTGCCCCGTGCCGATGGGGAGGCCAGCCAGGGCCTGGTAGGGGTCCCCATTCACCACCGTCCCCCCCGTCCGGCGCGCCACGGCCACCGCCAGGGTGGACTTGCCGGATGCGGTGGGACCGAGGATGGCGATGGGCATGCCCCAAGGGTAATTCAACTGGCCTGGAACCTCAGCCCCGGGTGGCCTCACTCTAGGGGGATGCGTCCCTTGTGCCTCCTTTGCCTCTTGTGTCTCGGCCCGGCCCTCCAGGCCCACCCGGCCCATGATCTGCCCGAGCCTGGGCGGAATGACGCCTTCCTGGCCCGGGTCCTGGAACGGCCCGAGGAGGGGCAGGGGCGGCCCTGGCACACCTTCCGGGTGCCCCCCGAAGGCGCCTCTGCGGTGGTGGAGGTGGTGGGCGAACTGACGGCCGAAGAATTCCGCCAGGTGAGGTTCAATGAATTTCTGGCCTGGTTCCAGGCCGACCTTCGGACCTTCTGGCGCCACCATGGCGGCGGCGAAGTGACCAACCCCCTGCCCACGGCCCTAGCAAGCGGCCCCGGGCCCCGGCTGGTGGCCCTGGGCCGGGCGAATTTCTAGTCCATCAACTGGGGCAGCAGCCGAGCGGCCTGATCCCGGGCCAGGAGGGCGGCTTCCAGGGCATGATGAGCGGCCTCCTCGGCCCCCTGGCGGGGCGTGAGCAGGGCCTCCATCTGGCCGCGCAGGCGGGTGATCTCCCCTGCCGGATCCGGCAGGTGGCGCTGGGCCGCGACCTCGAAGGTGGCCATGAAACACTGGATGGCGTCGCAGGCCGCGCTGACGATGGCGGCGCCGTTGCGGTGATCGACCTCCAGGGCCAGGGCTGCCGCCAGGAGGCGGAGGCCATCCTCGAACCTGGCCTGAGGGGAACCGCTGGGGCCGGAGCCGGTCATGGGGTCACCCCCGCTCGGGCGGTACCGGATAGTTCCCCGTGAAGCAGGCGTAGCAGAAGCCCTGGCCATCGTCGCCCACGCTGCTGTAGAGATCCTCCATGGAGAGGTAGCCGAGGGTGTCGGCTTCCACGAAGGCACGGATCTCCTCGAGGGGCATGTACGAGGCGATGAGGTGCTGGCGCTTGGGGGTGTCGATGCCGTAGAAGCACGAGTGGGTGGTCGGGGGGCAGGCAATGCGGAGGTGGACCTCCTTCGCGCCGGCCTCCCGCACCATCTGCACGATCTTCTTGCTGGTGGTGCCACGCACGATGCTGTCGTCCACCAGCACCACGCGCTTGCCTGCCAGCAGGTGGCGCACCGGGTTCAGTTTCACCTTCACGCCGAAGCTGCGGATGTTCTGCTTGGGCTCGATGAAGGTGCGGCCCACGTAGTGGTTGCGGATGATGCCGAAGTCGAAGGGGATGCCCGATTGTTCCGAATAGCCCAGGGCCGCGCTCACGCCGCTGTCGGGCACGGGCACGACGAGATCCGCTTCCACGGGATGGCGCAGCGCCAACAGGCGGCCCATCTCGCGGCGGGCCACCATCACGCTCTGGCCGTAGACCAGGGAATCGGGCCGCGCGAAGTAGATGTGCTCGAAGACGCAGGGCTTGGGCTGGACCCTCGGCAAGGGGAAGTGGGAGCGGATCTCGTCACCGTTCCGGGGCACCACCACCACCTCCCCGGGGGTCACATCCCGCAGGTAGGCGGCGCCCACCAGATCGAAGGCGCAGGTCTCGGAGCTGAAGACCGTGGTGCCATTGAGCCGGCCCATGGCCAGGGGCCGGAAGCCGTGGGGATCCCGGGCGGCGATGAGGGCATCCTCGGTGAGGATGAGCAGGGAGTAAGCCCCCGTGGCCTCACGAAGGGCCGAGACCACGGCCTCTTCCAACGAGTCCGCCGGGGCGCGGTTGATGAGGGCCAGCAGCACTTCGGAGTCCGAGGGGCTGGTGAAGGTATGGCCATCGGCGATGAGCTTGGCCCGCAGGGCCTCCGTGTTGGTGAGGTTGCCGTTGTGGCAGAGGGCCACCTGGCCGAAGCGGCCATGGATCAGGAAGGGATGGGCCGCCGAAGCCACGTTCCCGCCGGTGGTGGAGTACCGGGTGTGCCCGATGGCCGCGTCCCCGGGGAGCCCGTCCAGGACCGCCTCCGTGAACACGTCCGCCACGTAGCCCTGGGCCTTGTAGAGATGGAGCCCCTCCGCGTCGCGGGAGCAGATGCCGGCGGCCTCCTGGCCCCGGTGCTGGAGCGCGTACAGCCCCAGGTAGGTCTGGCGGGCGGCCTCGGGCTGGGGCGTGATCCCGAACACCCCGCACTCGTCCCTGAACGGCATGATTCCTCCGAGTCCTCCAGGATAAGCCCTGGGGGGTAAAGTCCGTAGCGCTGTTCCTCGTTCAGCGGACGGATTCCACCGCCTCGGTGGCCTCACCCTTGGGATTCCGGGCCCACAGGCCCAGGGTGCTGAGGAGGGCGGTCCCATCCTCGGCGGGTGCCAGGGCCCGCGTACCCTCGAGCCCCTCGAGGTGCAGTTCCATCCGCGCCACGTCCCCCTGCTCGAACCGCGCACTGAGGTCGCAAAGAGCGAGGAGGCCCGGCGCCACCTCCACCATCACGCCGGAGGCATCGAGGCCCTTGGGCAGCTGGAGGCTCCATACCGGCAGGCTCTGGGCCCCGAATCGCAGCAGGATGGGCTCGCGGCGGGTCTGGGGTGCGGGGCCCGAGAGGTAGAGCAGCCGCTCGGCCCGGGCCAGCAGCACGGCCTGGGCGTAGGGGGTCCCCTGGTTCCGCTGGGCCTCCAGGCGCCAGGCGGCCATGCGGGGCCGCTTGACGCGGTTGTGGCTGGTGGTGCCCGGCGCCGGCCGCAGGTCGAAGCGCGTCTCCAGCGGGGCCGCGCTCCCCCGCATCCACACCTGGAAACGGTAGCGGAGGCCGTCCTCCGCCGCCGCAGGCAGGGAACAGGCCAGGAGGAACGCAAGGGCACGGGTGCGCATCAAGGATCACCTTCTCCTTCGAGGATGCCATCCCGTGCGATCCTGGGCCATGCCGCTTTGCTTCGACCTGGACGGAACCCTGGGCCACTTCAGCTCCGGGTTCGTGCTGCTGCGGGAGGCTCTGGGGAGTCTCTGGGGCGTAGCCCCCACCGCGGAGGAGCTGGGCCGCTGCGGGGGCTCCACGGACTGGGAGATCGTGGATGAGCTCCACCGGATGCGCTTCGGGCTCGGACTATCCGAAACAGGCTATGCAGAATACGAGCGGGTCTGCGTGGCCCGGTTCCAGACGGCCTTCGGACCCGGCGGCCTCGCCCCCGCAGCCTACGTCGGCATCCTGGAGGGCCTGCACCGGCTGGCGGCCCGGCACCGGGTCTGGCTGGTCTCGGGAAACGCCCCGGCCCTGCTGGCCTTCAAGGCCGCGGCCCTGGGCGTGGACCCGGCCATCCCCCTGCTGGGTTCCCTGCCCCGCCACGGCCGCGTGGACCTCATCCGCCGGGCCCTGGAGGGCTGTCCCGGTCCGCATCTCTACATCGGCGACCGGCCCCATGACCTGGCCGCCGCCCAGCAGGCTGGGGTGCCCTTCCTGGGCATCGGCGGGGCCGTGCCTGGCCTGCATCCTGTCCTCGATACGGATGCCGAGGCGGATCACCTGGTGCGGGCCGTCGAGGCCCTCCTGGCGGGAAACGGACCTACCGCACCGTGATTTCGAAATCGTTCAGGAAGGCCTCGGTGCGTGGATCTCCGACCTTTCCCACGATGGCCTGGGCGTGGTAGATCCGCCCCTGCCGGCACACGACGATGCCCTCGGCCACGCCCCCGTTGACCAGGCTCACTTGGTAGCGGAAGCCGGGCCCCTTGGCCTCCGGGAGGTCCGTCCGCCGCAGGGGGCCCAGCCGGTAGGTCAGCCAGTTCTGGAAGGTGCCTAGGATCTCCCGGGGCGTGGTGCCCCCCTGGTCGCCCCGGGGCAGGTTCCCCACGGCCACGGAGAACGTCTCGTCCAGCCGGCCTCCGGGGCTCATGGCCAGGTCAAACCATTCGATGTCGCCGAAGGGCGTGGCATCCGTGTGGCGCTGAAGCCTGGGCTCGCCGGGGAAGGTGGCGACGATGCCCAGGTTGGCATTCTCGATGCGGCGCGGCTCCTCCCGGCAGCCCACGAGGGCGGCCACCAGCAGCAGACCGATCCAGGACCGGGACATGAACCCTCCGTACCCCTTCATCGGATGGGGGCATCGTAAAGTTGATCCCCAGGGCCACGGGCTGCCTCTTCCCACCGGGCCGCCGCCCGAGGATCCCGCAGGATGCCGTGCCCGCCGCGGTAGGCCTCCGCCAGGGCCCGCATGGCTTCCCGATGCCCCGCCTCCGCGGCCCGCCGGTACCAGAGCACTGCGTCGAGCGCATCCTTCGGCCGCCCCCGCCCGCCGCGCTGGCACGCCTGTCCAAGCCGGTAGCAGGCCTCCGCGTCCCCCGTCTCCGCCGCCTCCCGGAGCCGGTCCCGGCCCTGGCGGGGCCCCTCGCGGCGCAGCCGCCAGGCCTGCCAGGCGAGCATCGCCACCGGCGGGCCGAGCATCAGCAGCGGCAGGTGATGGAGGTTCGAGGAACCGGTCCAGAAGAGGGTCCCGACCACCAGCAGCGCCAGCCCCCCCAGCAGTGCCGCACCAAGCAGCAGCGCCCCGCGGCCTGCGGGGTGGGAGACGGCCACCGCGGCCGCGGATTCCAGCCGCGCCATGGCCTGGCCGCCGAGACGCACGAGGGCATCCTCCGGCGCCGCATCGTGGCGCATGAGGCTGTGGCTCAGGGGCGGGTGCGGCGCCAGACGGGCGGCGGCCTCGGCCCACCGGCGGGCCTCCTCGGGATCCGCTTCCACCCCATCGCCAACGTCATGGGCGCGGGCCAGCCAGGCCGCCGCCGGACCGAACCCTGCCTTCGCGGCTCGCCGGTACCAGGTCCCGGCGCGGACAGGATCCGCCAGCCCCGCCTGCCCGGTGCGAAGGGCTTCGGCGTACCGGAAGGCCGCCTCGGGATGCCCCCGCTGGGCCGCCCGGCCCAGCCGTTCCGTGGCAGCGGTGGCCCCGCCGGGACCGAACCCACCCTCCAGGTAGATGAGCCCTTCCTGGAAGATCGCCTCGGCCCCACCCAGGCACACGGCCTGCTCCAGGCACCACCAGGCCTGCTGAGGGTGGTGGGCGTGCCGGGCCCAGTGCAGCCACAGGGCCCCAGGATCCAATGCGAAGCGGGCCACCCAGCTCCGGAGGCCGCGTTCGATCAGGGCCAGGAGCGGCGTGCCGGCCTTCGCCAGCCAGCCCACGATGGCGGCCATCAGCAGCAGCCAGGCGGCCAGGATGAGCAGCCCGGTCCAGGCCATGGCCACCCGCCGGAGGGGGGTGGGGAAGAGCAGGAGGGGACCCAGGATGAGGGCGAGCAGGGAGGCGACACCAAGGCCCCAGGCCCGCTCTGCTCCGATCCTCGTCCGGCCCATGTCAACGGGCCTTCAGGGCCTCGTCCAGGGCCCGTTTGGCCATCCCCTCGCCATAGCCCGACCAGCGCTGGATGAGGTGCCCCTCGCGATCGACCACCACGCTGGTGGGGATGCCGCTGATGGGACCGAAGGCGTCCAGGGCCTTGGGACCATCCGGTACATAGGCGGTGAGCCCCAGTTCCGGATGCTGCGCGAGGAAGGGCGTCACATCGCCCCAGCCGCCGTTGTCCACGGAGATGGGCACCACCACATAGGACGATCCGCCGGCCTTCTGCAACTCGGCCACTTCCGGCAGCGACTTGCGGCACGGCGGGCACCAGGTGGCCCAGACATCCACCAGCACCACCTTGCCCTTGAACTCGGCCAGGGTGTGCCGCTGCCCCTGGGCGTCCAGGAAGGCCACCGCGCTGACATCCGAGCCCGCCTTGGCGCCCTCGCCGCCCCCATTGATGCCCAGGCTGCGCACCAGCGCGAAGCCCCCCAGCAGGAGCCCCCCCACCACCAGCACGCCGGCGGCGATCATCCGCCAGCGGGATTCGGGGACGTGGGTCTCGGTCATGGCAGGCTCCCGGCACGGACAGGGCGGGGTGTCCTCCGCCTCGAGCACCAGGGTACCCGGGTCAGGCCCCATAATCCCCCTATGCCGCTGATCGCTCCCGAAATCCTCCACGCCCGCCTGGCCTCGGTCCGCCTTCTGGACGCGCGGCAGGATCCCGCCGAGTTCGCGGCCGGGCACCTGCCCGGCGCCCTCCACGCAGACCTGAACCGCCACCTGAGCACCGCCTCGGATCCCGGCTTCGATCCGGCCCACGGGGGCCGCCATCCCCTCCCGGACCCGGCCCGGTTCGCCGCCCAGCTGGGGGCCTGGGGCATCGGCCCGGACACGGAGGTCGTGGACGCCCGTCGCCACGACTCGGCCCGCAAAGTGCTGGACGTGCGGACCCCCGAACGGTACCGGGGCGACGAGGAGACAATGGATCCTGTGGCTGGGCACATCCCCGGGGCCCTGAGTGCCTACTGGGCCGACAACCTGGACCCGAACGGGCGCTTCAAGGCTCCGGAGGCCCTGCGGAGGATCTACCTGGATCTGCTGGACGGGACCTCACCGGACCAGCTCACCGTCCACTGCGGCAGCGGGGTCACCGCCCGCCACACCCTGCTGGCCCTTGAGCACGCGGGCCTGCCTGGCGCGGCGCTCTACGTCGGCAGTTGGAGCGAGTGGTGCCGCAGCGGGCGGGACCTGGCCCTGGGTTCGCAGGACGGGGGAGACCACCGTTGAACCCCTGGCGTGGCCTGAAAGGCCTTCCTGCGGATGTCTGGCTGGTCTGCGCCAGCACGCTGGTGAACCGGCTGGGCACCATGGCCCTGCCCTTCCTGGTGCTCTACCTCACGGGGGGACGCCACTGGTCCCCGGGCGATGCGGGCATCGCCATGATGGTCTACGGCGCCGGCGCCCTGCTGACAGGCCCCTTCGCGGGACGGCTGGCGGATGCCCTTGGCCATGCCCGCATCCTCAAGGCCAGCCTCTGGTCCTCCGGCGCCCTGCTCCTGCTGCTGCCCTTCGCCACCTCGCGACCCACTCTGTTCGTGCTGATCTTCCTCTGGGCGGCCCTCACCCAGGCCTTCTGGCCCAGTGCCATGGCTCTGCTGGCCGGCCTGGCCGCGCCAGAACAGCGGAAAGCGGTGTACGCCCTGCACCGGCTTGCGGTCAACCTGGGTATGGCCGTGGGCCCGGCCCTGGGCGGCGTCATCGCGCATCGCAGCTTCACCTGGGTCTTCTGGACCGATGGCCTCACCACCCTCGCCGGCGCGGCGGTGCTGACCCTCTTCCTGCGAACCCACCCCAAACCCGTGCCCCACCCGGATGCCTTGCCCAGCATCAGCGCCTGGCGGGACCGTCGCCTCGCCCTGCTTCTGTTGGCCTTCCTGCCCGTGCTGATGGTCTTCTTCCAGATCGAGGGTGCCCTGCCCCTCTGGATCACCCGGGATCTGGGCTTCGACACGCGCTTCTTCGGCCTCATCTTCACGGTGAACACGCTGGTCATCGTGGCCCTGGAGGTGGCCCTGAACCTGGCCATGGCGCGGTGGCCCCACCGGCGTCAACTCCTGCTCGGCGCCCTGTGCTACGCCGTGGGCTTCGGCCTCACGGGACTGGCGCGAACCAAGGGGGCTCTGCTGGGAACGGTGGTCATCTGGACCTTCGGCGAGATGATCCTGCTGCCCGCCATGGCCGATGCCGTGGCCACCCTGGCCTCCCCGGAACGGCGGGGCGAGTACATGGGCCTCTACAGCACCACCTTCGCCGCGGGCCTGGCCCTGGGCCCCTGGCTAGGGGTACTCGTCTACGCGCACCTGGGGCCGAGGGTTGTCTGGGCAGGCTGCTTTTTCGTGGCCGTCCTGGGGGGCATCCTGCTCGGGCGGTTCCGGACCCCGGCCGTCGCCAGGGTGGGGACGTGACCGCTTCGCCAGGCCGCCCCTAACGCCTCAAAATCATAGGTTAATGACGAGGTGGATTCGCGAGGGATCAGGGTCTAGGCGGTGTGGGCGTCGAAGATATCCCGGAACAACGAGTGGTTCGCCTCGAAAGCCTGGAGGATCGCCGGGTCAAAATGTTTTGGCTGGGTACGGCCGTCGCCACAAAGAATGACGTCCACCGTCTTGGCATGGCCCAGGGCTGGCTTGTAGGGTCGCTTGCTGCGGAGCGCATCATAGACGTCGCAGATATTCATGATGCGAGCGGGAAGCGGGATGGCCTCACCGCGCCTGCCGTTCGGATAGCCCCCGCCATCCCAGCGTTCATGGTGGTTCAGCGCGATCACGGCACCCATCCTGAGGTAGGGTGATTTGCTTTGGCCCAGGATCTTCGCACCCATCAAGGTATGCCCCTTCATGATCCCCCACTCATCCGGCGTGAACCCGCTTGGCTTGAGGAGGATGTGGTCGGGGATGCCGATTTTCCCGATGTCGTGCATGGGGCTCGCGAAGAAGATTTCATCAATGAACTCATCACCCATCCCGAGTCGCCTGGCCAGTTCGCCACAGTAATAGCTGATGCGCTGCACATGGGCCCCGGTGTCTTCATCCCTGTGTTCCGCTGCACGCATCATGGTGAAGATGGTTTCCTGATAGTTGTCTTGAAGGTCGGCGGTTCTCTCACAGACCTTTTGTTCCAAAATGGCGTTGTAATTACGTGATTCTTTGTGTAGCAGTCGGACCTCGAGCATATTGCGAACGCGTAACAGCACCTCCGCCAACTCGATCGGTTTGCTGATGAAATCCATCGCGCCGGCCTGAAGTGCTCGCAGTTTGTGGGAGGGCTGGGCCGTGATGACAAGCACCGGCAGGTAGCCGTCCGGTTCGATCTCCTTGAGCCCCTCCATCACCTGGAATCCATCCATGCCGGGCATCTGAAGATCGAGCAGGATCAGGTCGTACCGGGCCCTGCGGTAAAGCGGACCGACCTCCGTCGGATCCGTCGTGGAGGTGACCGAGGTATAGCCGGCGGCCCCCAGCATGCCCTCGAGCAGGCGGACGTTGGCATCCTTATCGTCGACGATGAGAATGCTGGCATTCAGGAGATCGACTGGCTTAAGCATGGCCCTCATCCTGATTCATGGCGTCGGATGGATCGCCTGTCCCGCGGATTCCATGGCCGCATCGAGCGCATTCATGAAGACCTCGATCTTGATGGGCTTCGTGATGTAGCTGATAAACCCTGCTTTCATGCCCCACTCGATGTCCGCCGGCATGGCGTTTGCGCTGAGGGCCATGACAGTGATGTGCGCCGTGGCCGGGTCCGCACGCAAGGCCTCCAGGGTCTGGAAGCCGTTGATGCCCGGCAGATTGATGTCCATCAGGATCACATCCGGCAGGGACGCTCGCGCTATCTCGATGCCGCTGGGTCCGTTCATCGCGGTGAGCAGGCGGATATCGGAGTGGCGCGCCACGATCTGCTCAACCAGCCTCAGGTTGGCCGGATTGTCCTCGATGTAGAGCAGGGTGCGCAGACCCGCTTCACGGGTCGTGCTGGGATTGCTCAGCGTTGCCTCATCGGCTGTTCCATGGGGGAGACGGGGTTCATCCATCGAGCCAAGTTCAAACCAGAACACGCTCCCCTCTCCGATGGTGCTTTCGGCGCCGATGATGCCTCCCATCAATTCGACCAGGCGCTTGGCCACCACCAGGCCGATGCCCGTGCCCTCCTCACCACCGCCCTCCTGCCCCAGCCGGTTGAAGGCCTGGAATAGCTGCGCCAGTTGTTCTTCAGGCAGTCCAGGACCCGTATCCCGAACGCTGATGCGGGTGCGTGCCAGCGGGCTCCGGGTGCATTCCACGACGATCGCACCGCCAAGCTGGTTGTACTTGATCGCATTGGTCAGCAGGTTGATGAGCACCTGCTTCAACCGGGTCCGATCCGCATGGACATAGAAAGAACTGTCGAGTTTGGGGAAGGTCAGCCTGATGCCTCGCTGCTGCGCCTGCGGTTCGATCATGCCCTGGCATTCCAGCATGACTTCGGCCACCGACACCGGTTCCTGCGACAGCGGTACCTGCCCGGACTCGACCTTCGCCAGATCGAGAATCTCGTCGATCAGCTTCAGCAGGTGCCATCCCGCCAGAAGGATCTGGGAAATGCTTTCCTTCTGGATGCGTGTCGGCGGCGGCGAACCGGATTCCATCAACTGGCCGAAGCCGAGGATGGCGTTCAGCGGGCTGCGCAGCTCGTGGCTCATGCTGGAAAGAAATTCTGATTTCGCGAGACTCGCCTTTTCCGCCAGGGACTTGGCGCTCTCCAGCTCCAGGTTCTTTTCATGCAGCACCTGATCCAGGCGTTTGCGTTCAGTGATGTCGCGGGCGGCGGCAAACACCCCCTGCAGCCTCCGGTCGCGATCGTAGAAGGTGGTCGCATTGAAGGAGACCACGGTTTCCCTGCCGTCCCAGGCCCGCGCGGTGAGCTCGTAGTCCGTGATCTTCTTTTCGCTGAGCGCCAGCTTGATGCTCGTTTCGGCTCGCTCCGGGTCGGTGAAGAAATTCTTGAACGGCGCGCCGATCAGCTCGTCCCGCGTGCAACCGGTGAGCGCCTCCATCTGCTTGTTGAGGTCGGTGATGATGCCGGAGGGATCGGTGGTCATGATCGCGTCGATGTTGGATTCGATGAGGGAACGCGTGTAGAACTGCTGGTCGCGAAGACGCTGATCGAGCACTTTCTGTTCCGCTTCGACCTGCTTGCGGGCGGTGTTGTCGGTTCCGATCAGCAGGTAGCCGATGATTGCGCCCTGGTCGTCGCGCAGTGCGGTGACCGAGACGACCGCCGGGAAGCGGCTGCCATCCTTGCGGATGTAGGTCAGCTCGTAGATGTCCTCGATGCCCCGCGAGGCCTTGAAGACCAGGGCCTCGAAGCCCGGGGCGATGGGCGTGGAGAGTTCGGCGCTCAGGGCCTTGGCGCGCACGATCACCTCCTGGGGGTCGGAGATGTCCGCGGGCGTGATCTGGTTCATCACCTCGGCGGCGTCGTACCCCAGCATCCGTTCCGCGCCGACATTGAAGATCTGGATGACACCCTTCGCATCGGTGGCGATGCTCGAGAAATTGGCGCTGTTGAAAATCGCGCTCTGCAAGGCCCCCGCCTTCAGCAGCGCCTCCTCGGCCCGCTTGCGGGCGCTGTTGTCGGTCCCGATCAACAGGTAGCCGATGATCGCGCCCTGATCATCCCGCAACGCCGTGACCGACACGACCGCCGGGAAGCGGCTGCCGTCCTTGCGGATGTAGGTCAGCTCGTAGATGTCCTCGATGCCTCGCGACGCCTTGAAGACCAGGGCCTCGAAACCCGGTGCGATCGGCGTGGAGAGTTCGGCGCTCAGGGCCTTGGCCCGTGCGATCACCTCCCGTGGATCCGAGATGTCCGCGGGCGTGATCTGGTTCACCACGTCGGCAGCGGCATAGCCCAGCATCCGTTCCGCGCCGACATTGAAGATCTGGATGACACCCTTCGCATCGGTCGCGATGCTGGAGAAATTGGCGCTGTTGAAAATCGCGCTCTGCAGGGCCCCGGTTTTCAGCAGGGCCTCCTGGCGACGATCCTCGGTGATGCCCTCAGCCGTATCCGCAGCCGGGGGGGCCTGGTCGGGTTTGTTGATCTTTTTGGACATGGCCAACCCCTGGAGACGGCATCTGAATGAAGGTCTGTTGAAGGTGAAGCGGTGGCGGCATGGAGCGATCGTAGAAACCGCCGCAGGCAGGCGTGGTCAAGCCATGAACGGTCAGAATGATGTCAATGAGCCCAGGAAGGGCCCTCTTCCCTGGAAAAGGGCAGGAGACGTGCCAAATGGCAGGCTCGATCGGATGCGCAACCTTGCAGGGGTCGGCCCTTGAGCAGGATGGCCCTTGTAAGGCCGAATCCAGCACGGTTCAGATCCACCCACCCGGTCGAACGGCCCAGCCCCGCGGGGTATCTGAATGGTTCGTCGTTCAGATTGAAGGAGCCACCGTTCGTATTGATTGACTCCATCCTCCCATGGAAAGGTGCAACGGAGGGCCCTGCTTGTATCCGCACCGCCCCGGCCACACACTGATCGGATGTCGGACGAGCCCTCCCCTCACCGCCGCCGCGCGCGCTACCAGGGCACCCATCCCCGACACTTCAAGGAGAAGTACAAGGAGCTGGATCCGCTCGCCTATGCGAGCGAAGCCGAGAAGGTGCGGGCCCGGGGCCAGACTCCCGCTGGCACCCATCGCGCCATCATGGTGCCGGAGATCCTCTCGGTGCTGGATCCAAAGCCCGGGCAGCGCGCCCTCGACGCGACCCTCGGCTACGGTGGCCACGCCCGGGAGATCCTGCGCCGCCTCCAGCCTGGCGGTTTTCTCCTGGGACTCGACGTCGACCCCTTGGAACTGCCCAGGACGGAGGCCCGCCTGCGGGCCGAGGGGTTCGGCGAAGACGTCCTTCGGGTGCGGCGGATGAACTTCGGCGGGCTGCCGGGCCTGATCCCTCAGACGGGGCCCTTCGACCTCGTGCTGGCGGACCTGGGTCTGTCCTCTATGCAGATCGACAACCCGGACCGGGGCTTCACCTTCAAGGTGGAGGGTCCCCTGGACCTCCGCCTCAACCCGCAGAAGGGGCGACCCGCCTCGGCCTTCCTGCGCTCGCTCAGCGAAGCGGAGCTGGCAGAGCTGCTGGCGGAGAACGCCGACGAGCCCCTGTCCCTTCCCCTGGCGAAGGCCCTCGTGACGCACCCAGGCCCCCTGGACACCACCACCCAACTGGCGGAGGCCCTGCGGACGGTGCTGAGCCGCGACCACGGCCTGGAACGGGAGGACCCCGAGACGCGGCGCACCCTACAGCGCATCTTCCCGGTCC
>JAJZQW010000049.1 GCA_021802985.1 Acidobacteriota bacterium
CCCTGGCAAGGCCACCTCCCTGGACACGTGGGAAGTCCACTACCTGCTCTCCAAGACTCCGGTGAAAGAGGTCATGAACCCCCACCCCCACACGGTGACACCGGACGTGGAGCTGGGCGTGGCCGCCCAGCTCTTCCTGGAACACAAGCTCTATGGCCTCTGCGTCGTGGACGAGAAAGGGGAGCTGGTGGGCATCATGTCCGTCGGGGACATGCTGCGGGCCGTGGTGGAGTTCTGCAGGGCCAGCGGCAACTGCAAGTGAAGGGGGCTACCGCACCCCGCCCATGAGCCGCTTGATTCGGGGCGTGAGCACGGCCAGCACCAGGGCTGCCACCGCGGTCATCAGGAACAGGCTGCCGAAGATGCGGGGCAGGGGCAGGGTATCGAACAGTCCGGCCACCTTGCCCGCCAGCTTGCTGCCCAGGCCCAGGGAGACGTACCACACCCCCATCATCAGGCCCTGGTAGCGGGCCGGGGCCAGCTTGGTGGTGGTGCTGAGCCCCACCGGCGAAAGCAGCAGCTCCCCGATGGTGTGCAGGCCGTAGGTGCCCACCAGCCACCAGGGAGCCACCCGGGTGACACTCGTGGCCATCCTGGCTGCAGGCACCAGCAGCAGCATGCCGAGCCCCACGAAGAGCAGGCCCAGGGCGAACTTGGTGGGGCTGGAGGGATCCCGGCGGCCCATCTTCACCCAGAGCCAGGAGAGGATGGGGGCCAGCAGCAGCAGCCAGGCCGAGTTGACACTCTGGAACCAGGTGGAGGGGAAGCTCCAGCCGAAGATCTGGGACCGGGTGAGGCGGTCGGCGAAGAGGTTCAGGCTGGAGCCGGCCTGCTGGTAGGTCATCCAGAAGATCACGGAGAACACGAACAGGATGCCCACCACCCAGAGCCGTTTCCGCTCCTCGATCGTGAGGGGCTCCCGGGTGCTGGCATGGCCGTGTTCCACCTGCTGGGAGCCGGGCTTCAGGCCGGCCTCGCCGAACTTGCCTTGCTGAAGCCCGAACTGGATGAGGCCCAGGATCATGGCCGTCCCCGCCGCCCCGAAGCCCCAGCGCCAGCCGCTGGTGGTGGCCAGACCGATGTGGGCCAGGAAGCCCAGGAACCGGGGATCCTGGGCCAGGAAACCGCAGATGATCGGCGCGATCAGGGCGCCGAGGTTCACGCCCATGTAGTAGATGGTGAAGCCCGGATCGCGCCGGGTGTCGTTGTCCGCGTACAGGGCGCCCACCAGCGTGGCGCAGTTGGGCTTCAGGAGGCCCGTGCCCGCGACGATGACGGTCAGGCCGGCGTAGAAGACGTGGACCGTCCCGGAGGCGGCCAGGATGAACTCCCCGAGGGCGATGAGGAGTGCCCCCAGGGCCACGGCCTTGCGCTGACCCAGCCAGCGGTCGGCCAGCCAGCCGCCGGGCAGGCTGGCCAGATAGACCGACATCTCGTAGGTGCCGTAGATCCCCGCGGCCTTGGCGATGTGCATGCCCAGGCCGCCTTTGTCCACGGGGGCCACCAGGAAGAGGATCAGCAGGGCCCGCATGCCGTAGTAGCTGAACCGCTCCCACATCTCCGTGAAGAAGAGGACCATCAGGCCGCGGGGGTGACCCGCGATGCCCTGGTTGTCGAGCAGACGTGGATCCTGGCTGATGGCTTCGCTCATGTCACATCCGGGAAAGGTTCAGTATGCAGGCAGCGTCGGAGGGCTGTCAGCCACCGACGGGTCAGGGTCGTCGCCCTACAGGTTCCTGGCGAGGAAATTCCACATGGCCTGGTAGCGGGCCCAGGCGTGGCGGGGGGCGCGGGGGCTGTGATTCGACCCCGGCAGCAGGATCAGCGGCGGGGTGGGCAGGTCGGCCTTCTGGAGGGCATCCAGGAACTCGATGGTGTTCTGGGGGTGCACGTTGTCATCCAGGGTGCCCTGCAACATCAGGACCTTGCCGTGCAGGTTCCCGGCGGCCTTCAGCACGGAACTGGACTCGTAGCCGGCCTTGTTGTCGGAGGGCAGGCCCATGTACCGTTCGGTGTAGATGCTGTCGTAGAGGTGCCAGTCGGTGACGGGTGCCCCCACGATGCCCAGCTTCCACGCAGTGCTGTGGGTGAGGGCGTACGAGGTCATGAAGCCCCCGTAGCTCCAGCCGTCGAGGCAGAGGCGGTCCATGTCCGCCCAGCCCTGCTGCTTCAGCCAGGCCAGGCCGTCCAGCTGGTCCTGCAATTCCTCGGCCCCGAGGTTGCGGTAGATGCCCCGGGCGCTGACCTGGCCCTTCCCGGAGGCGCTCCGGTTGTCGCAGATCCACACGGCGATGCCGTGCTGAGCCAGGAACTGGAACCAGGGCATGCCGGGGTTCCAGGCATCGTGGACCATGGGCGCGCCAGGGCCTCCGTAGATGTACTGGTAGACCGGGATCTTCTTCGCCGGATCGAAGTCGGGCGGCAGCACGAGCAGCGTCTCCATGGGGAAGCCGTCCCGGGTCTTCACCTGCTGGAGGCTCACCTGGCCGAGCTTCAGGGCCTTCCATGCTTCGGCGGGATTGGCATCGATGAGGCGGAGCTGTTTCCCGGCGCCATCGCACAGCGATTGCTGGGGCGGGGTGTGGACGTCGCTCCAGAGGTCCAGGAAGGCGGTGAAGGTCTTGTTGAAGCGCACGTGGTGGGTGCCGGGGCGCTCCGTGAGCCGCTGGAGGCCCTGGCCATCGAGGCCGATGCGGTAGGCATCCAGGCCGATGGGGCTGCGTTCCGTCGCCTCGAAATAGGCGAAGGTGCCCTTGGCATCCACTCCCAGGAGCGCCTTCACATCCCAATTCCCCGAGGTGAGGGCGCCGAGCAGGTGTCCATCCTGGGCGTAGTGGTACAGGTGGCGATAGCCCGTGCGGTCGGATTCCCAGAGGAAGCTGCCGTCGGGCAGGTAGGTGGGCAGGGGCAAACGCTCCTGCCAGGTCCGGCTCTCCTCCCGGATCAGGGAGCGGGAGGCATTCTCCTCGAAGCGGCGCAGATCCAGCCAATGCTGCACCCGGTCCTGATAGCTGGCCAGGAGCTTGCCGGCGGGATCCCAGCCCACCTGGACGATGAGGGTCTCCTGGCCAGGGTAGGGATCCTCCGTCCAGGTCGTCCGTCCCGCCAGGTCCACCACACCCAGCTTGACCGTGGGATTGGGCTCCCCGGCCCGGGGATAGCGGGCGCCGAGGGTGCGCTGCACGATCTGGCGGTCGTCCTCCAGCCGGTAGACGGGCACCTTGCTCTCATCGAGGCTCAAGTAGGCGATGCGGCGGGAATCGGGCGCCCACCAGTAGGCCTTGAAGCTGCCCCGGCCGTACACCTCCTCCTGGTAGACCCAGTCCAGGCGGCCGTTGAAGACGGTTTCGCCGCCGCCCTGGGTGAGTCGCGTCTCTGCGCCGGTGGCGAGGTCCACGCGGTAGAGGTCATTGCCCCGGAGGAAGGCCACTTCGTGACCATCGGGGCTGAAGCTGGGTTCATCCTCAACGCCGGGCTGGTTCGTGAGGCGCCGGGCCCTGGCCGTGGACACGTCCACAAGATACAGATCGTCCGCGGCCTCCACGAGGAAGGCGCTGCGAGCCTCGTTCCAGGTGAAGACGCCCTTGCCGAGGGCGGCCTTGGCGGCGGCCTCCGGAACGCCCGCGGCCACGAGGGCAGCCTGCAGCGGGGCCGCCTCGAAGAGGGGCTTCCGCGCCCAGGTGATGGGATCCACGCGCAGCAGGGACACCTGGGCGCCGGTCCGCTGGGTCTGCACCAGGGCCCCGTCCGGCAACCAGTCCAGCCGCGCCGACGGCGCTCCCGCATAGGCCACGCGCTTCGTGGGGTGGGCAATGGCTTCCAGGGTCAGTCGGCCCGAGCCTGGGCCTGGCGTCTGGGCGAAGAGCACCGGGGCCGCAAGCAGGAGGCAGAGAGGGGACGTGCGCATGGATCTCCCGAGTGAACGTCTTGTATATCGCGAAGCGAGGCTTGAGTGGGGGTCAATCCCAGTCTCATCCGCCCGGCAACTCTTCGGCCAGATCCAATTCCGCCCAGGCGAGGGTGCCGGCGGGCAGGGGGGTCAGCCCCATGCGCCCCCCCATGGCCCGCAGGAGCCCTGCGGCCAGGGGCAGGCCCAAGCCCAGACCCTGTCGGACCTGATGGGCAGGCGGCGTTCCCTGTTCGAAGGGTTCCAGCAGGCGGAACCAGTCCTGGGAGAAGCCAGGGCCTGTATCGGCCACTTCGAACCGGAGGCGAACGCGGGCCTCCTCGCGGCGGACGGTCCATCGGACCTGGATGGATCCCGCCGCCGTGAACTTGAGGGCGTTATCCAGGAGGGCCGCCAGGGCCTGCCGGAGGTGGGGGCCGTCGCAGGCCACCGGCGCGGGAAATGGGTCGCCCTCGGCGTGGAAGTCCAACCCCTTGATCGCCGCCCGGGCTCCATATTCGGTGCTCAAGGCCCGGAGGTGGGACTCCAGATCCATCAGCTCGGGCCGGATCGCCAGGCTCCCTTGGTGGAGGGCCGTGAAATCGAGCAAGTCCTGGACGAGATCCTGGAGGCGCCGAGTGGCCGACTCCGCGCGGACCAGGATCTCCGTCTGTTCCGGGCGGGACTCCAACTGCCGCAGGATGTGCAGGTGGCCCGAGATGATCTGCAGGGGCGTCTTCAGCTCGTGGTGGGCGTTGTCCGTGAAGGCCTCCTGGGCCCGCCGCAGCCGCTGCTCCGCCTCCAGGGCCTTGCGGTGCTCCTGGATGATGCGGTCCTTGGCGTGGGCCACCGCAAAAAGCGCCAGCCCGCTGAAGGCCAGCAGGGCGAGGAGTCCCAGGAGGTAGCTCAGGACGAGCTGGGAATTGGGCACAGGTAGGTCCGTGCGAGGCCGAGATTGAGGACGAGGCCGAAGATGCTTTTCCCTAACCATGGCAGAAGGATCCAGGTTCTGGAAAGGCTCCGCAGGAAC
This sequence comes from Acidobacteriota bacterium, assembly GCA_021802985.1. Lineage (GTDB taxonomy): Bacteria > Acidobacteriota > Holophagae > Holophagales > Holophagaceae > Geothrix. Next base: position 4,917 of record JAJZQW010000049.1, read on the forward strand.
AGGCCGTACAAGGGGAAGAAGGTGAGGTCCATGATCAGAAGGAGAGACCATGCGCCCAGGAACCAGTACGCCGGATCGCGCCAGGGGGAACCTGCCTCTGTTTGCACGATGAGCGCGAACAACTGCCAGAGGCAGAGGCACAGGAGCAGCAGGCTTGAAACCGTGCCTGTCACCGCCCATCGCGTGCGCAGGCCCGTGTGGGCCGCCTCCCAGGCCACCCCGAGGACGACAGCAAGTGCGGCAAGGCCCAGCGTGGGGTTTGAGACTGGGCGGGAGCCGACTCCGTTGATGGCCCAGGCCATCAACAGGACCTCGGGGAGGAACCAGAGATCCGCCAGCCACGGGTTATGAATGCCGTTCATGGCCGTGCCCAACATGGTCCAATCCTCGATCAGGATGAACACAAGCAGGACCGACAACCGCGACATCCAGGGCTGGGTGCGGTATCGGCCTGTGGCCCTGCCGTGCATCACCACGGCCAGGACCGGAACCAGGGGTGCGATGAAATTGATCGCAAAAATGGTTCGACGAAGCGCCTCGAAGGATGGCAAGGGGGGTTCAGCTCCAGGGCGCCGCGCAGATGGGAGGGCAATCCGTGGTGTTCTGCATGCAGAGGTTGCTGGTGGACGACAGATCGTTGCCAGCGGCGTCCACCGCCACCATCACCATGGTGGGCGAACCGTCCGCGTGGCGGGCGTGGTAGATGCGGATGCCCGTGGCGCCGGGCTGGGCGAGGAGCTGCTCGAAGGCGCTGCGGTTGAAGGCCGAGGCCTTGTGGGCGCCAGGCGCGGCCTGGGTCTGGTGAGCCCGGATGAGGCCAGCGGCCTCGTCGCGGGAAATGCGGTGATCGCGGGCGGAGTCGAAGGCGGCCGTCATGGGCGCTCCTGGTCGAGGCGTGACTTGCGGATTGGATCGGCTCCATTACAAGCCAGGAGCCCGCTCTGGGAAAGAGGCCAATCCTGCTCAGTTCGGCAGGTGCTTCCGGGTGAGGTTCCTCGCTCCGGTGTCGGTGACGAACAGGTTGTCCTCGATGCGGATGCCGCCACAGGGGGTCAGCTCGTCGATGAGGGTCCAGTTGAACAGGGCGCTGTGCTCGTTCTCGCGGAAGGGACGAAGCAGCATGGGGATGAAGTAGAGGCCGGGCTCCACCGTGAACACCTGGCCCGCCTCGATCATGCGGGTGGTGCGCAGGGAGGGGTGCTGCGGCGGGGGCGGGGCGGGGGTACCCTCGGGATCGAGCTGCCGTCCGGCCACATCGTGGACCTGGATCCCCAGGTGGTGCCCCAGTCCATGGGGGAAGAAGGGACGGCTGAGACCCTTCGCCACGGCCTCCTCAGGATCGGCCTTGAGGAAGCCCTGCTCCTGGAGCAGGCCCGCGATCTTGAGGTGGCCCAGGTGGTGCAGGTCGCCGTAGGGCAGATTGGGTTTCACGGCTTCGCAGAGCTGGCGCTGCACCCGCTCCATCCCTGCCACCAGGGCGGAGAAACGGGCATCGCAGTGGGGGGCCGTGACGGTGCGGGTGATGTCCGCGGCGTAGCCCCGGACCTGGGCGCCCGCATCGAGGAGCAGGGTGAAGCCGTGCTTCAGGTTCCGTTTCCCCTCGTAGTGCAGGGTGGCGCCCTTCTCGTTCAGGGCCACGATGTTGCCGTAGGGCAGCTCGTGGTCCACGCAGCCCACGGCCTGCACGTAGGCGTGGTGGATCTCCAGCTCGCTGGCGCCAGCCAAGAAGGCGGCCTTGGCGGCCAGGTGCCCGCGGGCGCCCAGGACGGTGGCCTCTTCGATGCACTGCAATTCGTAGGCGCTCTTGTAGCTGCGGGTCCAGTCCAGGTGGGCGGTGAGAAGGGTGGGGTTCGCCTCCAGCCCAGCGGTGGCGGCCCGGTCCGTCTCGTTGCCGAGGTAGGCCGTCCGCGTGAGAGTCCCGACCCGGACCCACACGTCGTCCACGCTGCCGGCTTCCTCGAGGTCGAAGCCGCCTGACCAGAAGGGGCTCCCCAGGGGCAGCTGCTCGTACCAGAAATCCTCGGGGGCGTAGCGGATGAGCCGGGGCCGTTTTCCGGGACGGATCACCAGCACGTGATGGGGGCCCTCCATGGGGCACCAGTGGGCGAAGTGGGGGGTGGGGTGGAAGGGGGCGTCCTGGTCATCCGCGAAATAGGTGTGGACCGAGCCGCTGGAGATCACCAGGGCCTCGAAGCCTGTGCGGGCGAGGGCTTCCTCGGCGCAGCGCTGGTGTTCGGCGAGGTGGTCGTGGAAGAGGGCGGTCAAGTCCATGGGGTCTCCGCAGTCCTGGGCCAGGAACCTTCGATTATGCGGGTTTTTCCGGAGGGGGTGACGGGGCATTCCCGACCGTGACCTGACCGTGAGTGGGTGCGCCTGCGATTCAGGGGGCCCCATCTGCCATTCGGGGGGCCGGATCTGCAATCGGGCGGGGGATCGTCAACTTGCAGGGGGATGGCCCCATCCATGGAGGTGCTGCGGGTCGTTCACCCGGGGCCCTTCGACAGGAGACCTTCATGAAACCCACCCTTCGCTCCCTCGCCCTCCTCCTGGTGGTCGCCGCGCTGCCGCTGGCGGCCCAGGGCTTCCGCCACGGACGCGGCCCCGGCGCCGGCCCCGCCTTCGCCTGCCTCAACTTGACCGCTGCGCAGAAGGCCTCCTTCAGGGCGCTGCACGAGAAGTACCGCCCCGCCCTGGAAGCCAGCCGGACCTCCGTGTTCCAGGCGCAGAAGGCCCTCCGTGCGGCCATGATCGATCCGGCCACCAAGGACGCCGATCTGAAGGTCCTCTACGACCAGGCCAGCGCCGCCCGTTTCGCCATGCTGCAGCAGCGTCGAACCATGATGCTGGAGAGTCAGGCGCTCCTGACGCCTGACCAGAAGGCCCAGTGGGAGAAGATGCGGGCCCAGCGCCAGGAGCGGATGAAGCACCGCGGCCCCGGACGCGGCATGGGCCCCGGCGGCCGCATGGGACCTGGCTCCGGCATGGATCCCGACATGAACTAGACTGATGGCCCATGCGAGCCCTCGCGGCCAGCCAGGCCATCTGGCACAGGATCAAGCGCCCCGCCACTTGGGGCGCTGTCCTGTTGTTCGGGCTGGTGTGGGGGCTGGCCCGCTGGGCCATGGGCTTTCCCTCGAGATCGCCGGAGGACTACCTCACCCCGTTCCTCTGGGCCCTCCTCTTCCTGACGGTCACGCCGGTGCCCTGGCAATGGACCGGAAACGACGCACCCCTGGTCCAGCCCTGGCGCGGCCTGCTGCAGGCCTTGCCCTGGAATGCGGCCTGGGTGCTGGCCCTGCTCCTGCTGTTCGGCGGGAACCCCCGGGGCATGCCGGGGCTGGGCCCGGGGCCCGGGATGAACCGAGGTCCGGGCCGCGGCATGCGCATGGCCCCGCCGGAAGACCGGCCCTGGCTGCCCCTCCATCCCCGCCTCATCCTCCTGGCCATCACCAACCTGTCCATCTGCATCCTGCTGGGGTGGATCCTGGCGGACAAGGAACGGGCCGAGGCCCGGGAGCGGGAGGCCCGCCAGGCTGCCGCCCAGGCCCAGGCCCAGGCCCTCCAGGCCCAGATGAATCCCCACGTGCTGTTCAATGCCCTCAGCGGCCTGACGGAGCTGGTGCGAGAGGATCCGGAGGCCGCCGAGCGGGCCCTGGTGAACCTGGCTGACCTGCTGCGGGGCCTCCTGGATCATGGCGCCAAGGCCTCCATTCCCCTCTCCCTCGAACGTGGGCTCGTGGAGCAGTACCTGGCCCTGGAGCAGGTCCGGCTGGGACGGCGCCTCCAGGTGGATTGGCGCTGGGATCGGGCCCTGGAAGCGGTGGCGGTCCCGCCGCTGCTCCTCCAGCCCCTGGTGGAGAACGCCATCAAGCATGGCGTCGCACCCAGCCGGGCCGGCGGGGAGGTGCGCATCCAGCTTCAGGCTTCGGGGGGAAACCTCGAGCTGGAGGTGGCCAACACTGGCCTCGGCCTCAAGGAGCAATCCCCAGAGGGCGTGGGTGTCCGGAACCTGAGGGAGCGCCTCGCGCTGCTGGGGCTGCCGCCGGATGCCTTCACCCTGGTCCGCGACGAGGGCTGGACCCGCGCCCGGATCCGGTTGCCGCTGCCCGGAGGGCTGCCATGACTGCGCCACCCCTGCGGGCGCTCGTCGCCGAGGACGAACCCTACAACCTCCGGCGTCTGGCGCGGCTCCTCCGGGAACAGGGGTGTGAGGTGGTCGCGGAGCTGGAGGACGGGGACGCGGTGATGGAGTGGCTGGATCATGGGGGTGAGGCCGATGCCCTGTTCCTGGATATCCAGATGCCGGGCCTCACGGGGCTGGAGGTGGCCGGTGCGCTGCCCCGGAACCTGCCGGTCGTTTTCGTGACGGCCTACTCCGAGCACGCCGTCCGGGCCTTCGAGCAGGAGGCCGTGGACTACCTGCTGAAGCCGGTCACGGCGGAGCGCCTGGCCCGGACCCTGGACCGCGTGCGGGCACATCGGGCCCCCCGGGAGGACGGTCCGGTTCCGAAACCGGCCGGGCCCTTCCGCTACGCCGTGAAGGCGGGCGAGGGCCTCGTCTTCCTGGATCTGGCCCGGACGACCCATTTCACCTACGAGGAGGACGCCGTCTGGGCCCACGCCGGCGGGCGGTTCCGCACCCTCTGGAAGAGCCTGTCCGAGGCGGAGGAGGCCCTGGAGGGCCGTGGCCTGGTGCGGGGCCACCGCCATCTCCTGCTGCGTCCAGAGGCGGTGGTGGGCGTCCGCGCGGGGGAGTTCGGACGGCTCCTGGTCCGGTTGGCCGGGGATCAGGAACTCGAGGTGAGCCGAGGCGCGGCCCCTCAGCTCAAGAAACGGCTGGGACTCTGATACCGCTTGCCTTCAAAAGGCACCTTCCGGTTGAAGGCACCGGTCCAGGCGAGGACCAGGGACTTGGGGCATGGGATTCTCGGAAGCCAGCGGGAGTCACGCAGTAGCATGAAAAATACGACTGGTATGTGGAAGTTGCGTGCGTACAATTGGGTCGCACATCGCCTTCCCGGACCGTGCGGAGGATCTATGTCCCTCGCAACTGGCGTTGTCCTCGGTACCTACGAGATTGTGGGGAGCCTGGGGGCTGGCGGGATGGGCGAGGTGTTCCGGGCCTGGGATCCGAACCTTGGCCGCGAGGTAGCGATCAAGATCCTACCGGAGGCCTTCGTCGGGGATGCCGGCCGCATGGAGCGGTTCCAGCAGGAGACCCGCAGCTTGGCGGCCCTGTCGCACCCCAACGTGGTGCAGGTCTTCGATGCTGGCGAACAGGACGGGCGCCCCTACCTCGTCATGGAGCTGGTGGAGGGCGAAACCCTGCGTCAGCGGCTGGCTCGGGGCCCGATACCCTGGCGAAAGGCCGCGGAACTGGCGGCCGCCATTGCGGACGGCCTCGTTGCGGCCCATGCCAAGGGCATCATCCACCGGGACCTGAAGCCTGAGAACCTGATGCTGGCCGTCCACGGCCATGTGAAGATCCTCGACTTTGGCTTGGCGAAGCTGCGCGCGGACCCGCCAGCGCCTTCCGTTCCAACCCGGGGAGGAGCTGGGTCCGGGGACTCTCTCACGCAGGTGGGAATGGTCATGGGCACGACCCGGTACATGAGCCCCGAGCAGGTGCAGGGCGGGGAACTCGATGTTCGCAGCGACCTCTTCAGTCTGGGGGTGATCCTCTGGGAGATGGTCACCGGAGCGCATCCCTTCCTGCGGGCCACGGCGGCCGACACCATGGCCGTGATCGTGGATCAGGAGCCCACGAGCGCCTCGCGGCTCCCGGCCCAGCTCGTTCCTATCCTCGACACCTGCCTGGAGAAGGATCCGGCCCGCCGTTTCCAGAGTGCGCGCGACCTAGCCGTGGCCCTGGGGTCCGTGGCTGTGACTCCGGAAGTTCGGACCCTATGGAATCCCGCCATGCGACGCCGGGCGGTCCTTCGGCGGCGGCTCCTGGGGGTGGTTGGGGGTGCCCTTCTGCTGGCCGCCGCCGCAGGCGGCCTCTACGCCTGGCGGGGGCGGCCCGGAGGCGGGCCGCCCCAGACCGGCCGCGTCCCCAGCGTCCTGGCCCTTCCCACGAAGGTGATGGGGGCCCCAGATGTGGCGTTCCTCGCCGATGCGGTGCCCAACTCCCTCTCCACGCTGCTCGCGGGTGTGGAGGGCCTCGACACCAAGGTGCCGCCCTCCAGCGTCGAGGTGGAGAAGGCCAACGGGGACCTAGCCCAGGTCGCAGGGGCCTACCACACGGATCACCTGGTGATCACCACCCTCACCAAGAACAAGAATCGCATCCTACTCAATGTTCAACTCGCCGACACGAAGACCTGGCGGGTTCGCTGGGCCCGCCAGTACGAGGGCACCCAGGCCACCTACAACGACCTCATCCGGGAGGCCGCGGCCTCCATCACGTTGGCTCTGAAGCCAGGGCAGGGGGCGGAAGGGGCCCTGGCCGGCCCCGCCTCAAGTTCCGAGGTCGAACTGGCGCTCGGCGAGGGGAATTACTTCTACAACCGCTACATGGCCTTCTATCGGGACCAGGACTGCGAAGCATCCCTATCGGCCTACCGGCGGGCCTTCTCGCTCGATCCGAGGCGAGCGGACACGGCTGCGCGGATTGCGATGGTCCAGGAGAGCCGAGGCTGGCTGCGGGGGGACTTCTCGGATGGGGGGATCTCGCCCACGTCCCCAGAGTCCTGGGCCCATCGCGCCCTCGACCTGGACCCTCGCTGCGGACTCGCTTGGAGCATTCTGGGCAACCTGGAGACCCACAAGATGCGTGAGGATCCCGGGAAGGCCGTGGAATACGCCGTGAAGGGCGCCTGCTTCTCTCCCCGGGAGTCCAGGGCCCACCTAGCTCTTGGGGCCATCACGTCTGGCCCGGGTTCAGTGGAACTCTTCATCGCCACCGGCCGGCGGGCCTCCGAACTGGATCCCATGAACCCCTGGACCCATGGGTTCGCGGCCCTCGGTTTGTCCTGGATGGGACGGGCCGAGGAGGCCTTGCCCATCGTGGAGCGCGCCCTCCGTCTCGAACCCGACCACCGCTTCCTCGTCCGCAACGTGAAGGCCTATGCCATGCTCCGCCTGGGACGCCTGGACGAGGCGGAGCGGCTCTGGCACAGCTTCGGCCGGCCGCCTTCGAGCGAAGCCGTGTTCTGGTTGGCGGCCCTCCGTGGGGAGCGGGAGAAGGCCCGGCGGCTGGCAGAACCCCTCCTGGCCAGGTGGCTCGGTCCGAAGATGCGGGCCATCGATCTCGGCAACGCGGTACTGTTCAACGTCCCCTGCCTGGTCCGGGTCGGCCTCGAGGATGAGGCGGTGCGCCTTCTCCAGTTAAGCGTGGACAGGGGGACGGTCCCGCCCTATGACTGGCTCCTGCTGGATCCGGAAACCCGGAAACTCCACCATCATCCGCGGATGGCGCCAGTCCTGACGGCTTCCAGGGACGGGGCCGCCCTGGTGGTGCGGCAGCTGGCGGCGGCCCGGATCCGGGGGGAACTTCCGACCTACCTGGAATCCCCGCTGGCCGAGCTGCGGACTTTGGTGGACCAGCCCCTTCCGGGACGGTAGCCCCCGTACGCAGAGCGCCCCGACGGAGCGGGGCGCCCTGGCGGGGTGTGGGCAGGGGTCAACGGCTGGCCATGGACACCACCTGGACGGAAGTCGGATGCAGTCGTCCGGTCGTCGGCAGGCCGTAGGGCAGCACCTCCTGCTCGATCTTGATGTCCTCGATGACCCCCTTCACGCGGGGATCACCCGGATTCACGAGGAGCTTCCAGTTGGTCCGCCGGCCGAGGGCGAATGCGCAGCCATTCTGCATGGCGGCGGAGCTGGTGCCAAAGGCGGGGATACTGCCGTTGAACCGCTTGACGAGGCTCGTCGCGAAGGCCGAACCATCCCGTACCAGCAAATCGTTGGGGAGCAACGCCAGCAGCTGTACGCCGTGCCGGACGATCACGGAACCGGCGGCGCCGATCTGGGATGGATCATGCGTATCAACCACCGTGAGCGTGGACCCTGCGGGCAGGGCGCGGACGAGATCGCCGACTGCATCCAGGCTCCGGCCGTAGTTGCAGACGACGCCGAAATGGGTCCTCCCGGGGAAGGCTAGGCCTGCGACCTTCACGACGGGGCCGAAGTCCTCCGCAACGAGTACAGTGGACAGGGCGGCCAGGGCGAACAGGCGTGTGCGGGGACAAAACAACATGGGGTGCCTCCTTGGGAAGGGACCCGATCGGGTCCGGGTGATGCCGAGCCGGGGGCTGCGACAGGGGAAGGGTTGGTTGCCGCCACCTCACCGCGCCATCGCTGCTGTCTAACAAAATAAAAGTTGCTGTCAATGGAGTTGAATAGACTGTTTCGGTCCAGTAAATGGGCCGTCCTGTACGGGAGAGGCTCCGGTTAGACGCGATCCAGATCCAGAACTTGAAGCCACCCCGGGCTGCCGCATACTTGACCTCGCATTCCTGTAACCCTGGTGCCGCATGGCTCGTTTGGCCTTTGGCGGATTCGAGTTGGACCCCGCATCCGGAGAACTCTGGAAGGGGCAGGACTGCATCCGCGTCCAGGAACAGCCCCTCCGGTTGCTGCTCTGCCTCCTGGAGCGGCCGGGACAACTGGTGGGCCGGGAGGAACTGCAGAAGCGGATGTGGGGTGGCGAGATCCACGTGGATTTTGAGGACGGGCTCAACGCCGCGGCCTGGCGTCTTCGCCAGGCCCTCGGGGATTCCGCCGAGAAGCCCATCTTTATCGAGACCATTCCGAGGAAGGGCTACCGGTTCGTAGGCAAGGTCCTGCCCATTCCGGGGAACCCGCAGCCCCCTTCGGGATCCTTCCCCATGCCAGTCTTCCGTCCGGACTCCGGCCCGACCCCCCAAACGGCTGGCCGCACCGTCCACCCGCCCCTGCGCCGGGCCCTCTGGCTGGGCGCAGCCCTGGTCCTCGGGTTGGCCGCGGCCGCAGCCGGGCTGTGGTTAGCGTTCCAACCCCAGCCGGTGACGGTGGCGATCGTGCCGCTTGTGAATGGAACCGGAGATCCCGCAGTGGACTACTTCGCCGCGGCCCTGTCCCGGCAGGTGGCCGAGGACCTCCTTGCAGTGCGGGGGGTGAAGGTCGTGATCCTGCCTGCCCCCGGGCCCCCCGGCTGGGAATCGGCCCCGCCCTTCGCTGCCGCCACCCTGAGACTGAAGTGGACCCTGGCCCGTGACCCCCAGGGCTACCGGATTCCCGTGAACCTGACGGGTGCGGAGGGGCCCCGGGGCGCCGAGGTCTTCCTCGCCACCCAGGAGGACCTCCACGAGATCCATCAGAAGATCTCCGCCTTCGTGGCCGCCCAGGCCGCCCAGGCCGCCCAGGGGTCTCCCGTCCCGCACCCCTGAGCCGCCTAGGCGGTGGCCGCGGCGGGGGCTAGACTGACGGAAACCACCAAGGCTTTCCGGAGGCGCCCATGGCTTTCTCACGTCAGATGGCCCTTCGCCTTGGCCTCCTGGCCGTTGTTGCCTCGATCCTGCCGGCTGCGGAGGTGGGAAACACCTCGATCTTCGAGCGCTACATCGCCCTGAACTCCTGCATCGACCAGGCCGGTCAGGCGGTGACCGCTCGGCGGTTCCCCGAAGCCCAGCGGCTTCTGGAACCTTGTCTGCAGAAAGTCCCCGATCATTTCGAGGCCCACTTCCTGCTGGCCCGGATGGCCTACGAGGACCGGGACTACGCGGGGGCCCTGGCCCACGTCGAGACCAGCGAACACAGCCTGGCCGACCTGGACCGCCGCTACCGGAAAGAGCAGGCGGATCTGCAGGCTCAGGATGCGGCCCAGGAGCAGGCCTATCGCGGCAGCCTGGAACACCTGAAGAACCTGGACGACGACCCCGGCGGGTGCTGTGGGTTTCTCCTCCGGGTCAAGCAGGACGCCATCGATTACCTGGAGGCGAAGAAAGGGCACCTCTACGACCTCCAGAATCCCTTCGCCGTGCCCGCGGACTACCGGTTCCTGCACGGGAACTGCCTCTATCGCCTGGGCCGGCGGGACGAGGCCCTCATCCAATACCGGCTGGCCGTGCAGACCGATCCCACCCATGCGAACGCCTGGAACAACCTCATCGCCCTGCTCCTGGAGACTCCCGACCTGCCCTCGGCCCGCGCTGAACTCGCCCAGGCCGAAGCCGCCCATGTGGCCATTCAGCCGGGTCTGAAGAACGCCGTCCTGGGGATCAGTCCCCGCTGACGCGACCTGCTGACGTCTCCTCGGCCGCGCCGAGCGCGACGAACTCACCTTCGAACCGGCCGGCGGTTGCTCCCTCGATGTGGAGGTTCGCTTGGACGGCGATGCGGGCCCGGCCCTTCCGTCGGAGCATGCGGAGGAACCGGGGCCAGTCCTCCGGCTGAACCAGGGACGCGGTGGCCGTGAAGGCCCCGGCGATGGGGCGGTTGAAGGCGTCCACCCACGCGATGACGACGGACTTTGGACGGATCGGCATGGGCTGGGCCTGACGCAGGATGGGAAGGGTGGAGGGGCGCTGAAGCCATGATCCTGGAGACGGCCAGGAATTCAAGGCGGCGCTGTCTGCCTTGGGGCAAAGCCCATCGTATTGAATAAGGGCCCCCTTCGTTTTGAACGGTAAGGAGATGGATTCGGGTCGTACCGCCGCCGTTTCCGATTTTTATGGTGTTCTGAAGACCTGATTCAAGTGGGGTTGGATGCATGGAGCCCGCCCAAGACCTCGAGCGGCACGCTCCTTGATAGGAAAGGTACCGCCCCCATGGCAAGGGCCAGGCCAGCTTGGGCCTTTGCCTGAACGCAAAGGGGCTTCCAGGCTGCACCCGCATCCCGGCTTGAAGGAGACACAAAATGATCACCATCCTGGTCGTGCTCTTGGTTCTGGCGTTCCTTGGCGCCCTGCCCACCTGGCCCCACAGCCAGAAGTGGGGCTATTACCCGAGCGGAGGCCTCGGCCTGGTGGCGCTGCTGCTCATCATCCTGCTCCTCATGGGCCGGATCTAGCTTCGGGTGGGCCGCCGCCCGTGTCCAGGCCGCTCCGGCTCACCTTCGCGAACCTGTTCGGCTTCAGGGACACAGGATTGGAAACGAGGTGGAAGCACATGTCATTCGGACTTTACGCAGCGGGCTTCGGAATCATCATCATCGGCCTGATCTACGGTGCCTTCCTGGTCCATGTGCCGGCCCAATGGATTGCCGTCGGCGCGATCATCCTGCTGGGTCTCGGGATCCTGACCGGCGTCAAATCGACACGCCAAAAGGATCCGCCCGCCTGAGTGTTTCGGTCCACCGATGGCCGCACTGTCGGTTTCCTGGACCCTGTTGCAAGTGACACCAAAAAGGAGAAAAGATGAAAACCAAGTTGATCCTCCTGGGCTCCTCCTTCTTCATCCTGACGGGATGCATGGTGGCGCCCGTGCGGGGCGGCGGCGTGCAGATCCTCCCGTTCCTGCCGGCGCTCATCGAACTCGATGTCGGCCAGCCCTACTATGAGGAGGGCGGTTATCACTACTACTACGCCGATGACCGCTGGCAGTACTCCACCTCCAGCAATGGCCCCTGGATGGAACTGCCGAGGTCCCATTGGCCCCGGGAAACCCGATGGCGGACGCATGACCAGGGCCGGGAACTGGGCCGTAACCCGGGTCGGGAACTGGGCCGGGATCAAGGCCGAGGTCAGGGTCAAGACAAGGGTCGAGATCATGGCCGGGGTCAGGGTCGGGGCAAAGGCGGCAAGGGTGGCGACGAGGATCGCCGCCTCTGATCTGCCCACTTCGGTCTCTCTCTGTAGGTTGGCTACGTCCTGACCTTCGCGGCTCAGGCAGGGAGCCGCAGCAACACGTCCCGGATCCGGCCGACGCTGGCCAGGTCTGGGACGTATTGCGATCATCCGCTTTGAGGCGATTGGCGAAATTGGGACCCGGGCTACAGGTTGGCGATGGCCAGGTCTCGGACCTTTCGCAGCAGCGCGACCCCGCTCTTGAAATGGGCTTCGGCCGAGGCCTGGTCGCCCCCAGTGGCGCAGGTGGAGACGAAGGTGTTGAAGATGGCCTGGAGCTGGGCCGAGTAGGCCTGTTCAATGGCTTGTCGATCATTCATGGGGAGGCTCCTGGGGATGTGGCCGGACGGCAGAACAGCCGCAGTCAATCATGGACCCTGGCCTGGAAAAGATACGGTTCCTTCATCACCAAGGTTGGAGGCACTGCCTGGCGGAAGGGACCTGGCCCGAACGGGCATCAGGCGAGGAGGTGGGGATTCCCCTTCCACACCGACCAGGTGAGCGCGGATGCAAAGGTCACCCAGGCCAGGTAGGGGAGCAACAGCGCCCCAGCCCAGGGCCGGATGCGCCAGAAGGCCAGGATGGTGGTGAGGATCAAGGCCCAGAGCACCAGAATCTCAAGCAATGCGAAGGCACCCTGATGCCAGACGAAAAACAGCCAGGTCCAGAGGGCGTTCGCGGCCAGTTGAAGGAGAAACAGCGAGAGCGCGGTCCGCGCCCGGCGAAAGCCCTGCTCCCGCCAGACGAGCCAGGCGGCGACGGCCATGAGGAGGTAGAGCAGGCTCCAGACTGGGCCGAACAGCCAGCCTGGCGGTGCCCACGGCGGGTGTGCGAGTTCCCGGTAGAAGGCTCCCGCATGCGCAGAGGCGAGGCCACCGAGCGCGGCAGCCACGAAGCAGGTGAGCAGCCAGCCGAGGAGACCGAGGATTTGCTTGGGCACCGGACGACGGGCCATGAGAACCCCCTGGGTGATGGGCGGAAGCAGCCGGTTGGATGCGTCAGCTAGTGGGCTTCGGCTTTTTCGATGACTTTCTGGCGCAACACCTTGAATTCGGCCTCCGAGATCAGGCCATCCTTTTTCATTTTCTCCAGTTTTTCCAGTTCAGTTCTCAAATCGGAAATCGGGGAACTGGATGCGCCTGCGCTGGCCCTGGGGGATTCTCCTCCTTGGTCGGGGCCCACCTTCTTGCCGCCTTCAGCGGTACCGGATGCGGGCTTCATGGCATCGAGGTCTTCCAGTTTCCCGTAGGCTTCGACCCTGCCATTTACGAAGCGCACGAACTGGGATCTGCGGTTGATGATCATGGCGCCGTAATGATCGTAGGCCTCGTATTCGAAAAGATCGGCATTGCCGACGACGGAGGTCCGGGTCGGATTTCCGAACCGCGCGATCACCTCGTTTTTCGTCATCCCGAGCCGGATCCGTTCGAAATCCAGATCGGGTTTGGTACACCCGATGGAGACCGCGATGGGAACGGCGAGGAGCAGCGAAGCCAGAGACCGGTTCATGGGTGACCTCCATGTTGACGTTGGAAAGCAGATGGCGCTTGGCCGTAGCCTGATGCATGACCTGGGTCGGTTCCGTCTGCACCCTGGCGCTGAACCTAACCAGGAACGACAAAGCAAGAGAGAGGATATCGGCAAAGGCAGGCAGAGTGCGAGTCGAGCAGGAGGCCGCTGGGCGGCTTACTGCGAAGGCCTTCGCCCGGTCCGGAGCCGGCGCACCAGCACGGGCACGATCAGCATGGCGCCCAGGACGATCCACATGGTCGTGTTCGGGTTCTTGATGTAGGTGTTCAGGCGCAGGGTCGTGAGGGCGATGACGCCGTAGTAGAGCATGTCGCCCGCGATGGCGAAGGCCCAGCCCGCCACGAAGCCGTGGCCCGCGGCCAGGGCCGCGCTCCGGCCGGTCATGGGATCCACGCCGAAGGCGATCATGACGAGGGAGATGGGCCCCGCGCCCGGACCACCGATATGGGCGGCACTGCGGGCCGTGGCATCCTTCATGGCCGCTCCGAACCGCGCCAGGAAGGGCACCCGCCGTCCCAGCGCCACGAACCCCCGGAGCACCGGCTCGAAGGCCAGGGCCAGCAGCACGTCCGACACGAAATACAGCCCCGCCGTCAGGGGCCAGTGCAGTCCCTTGGCCTGGGCCAGCAGGACGCCGGCCGGGATGCCGCCCCCGACGGGGAGCAGGAAGAGGAGGAGGACGGCCAGCATCCCCCCAGGCTACCGTGCCCCGGCCACCGCGTCCGGCCACGCGCCCGGGAGGGCGCCCGCGGACAGCGCGATCAGGGCGCCGAGGAGGCCGCCGCAGGACCAGACCGGCGTGGCCCACTTCCACGCCTCGACGATGCCTGGGTCCGCCTCCAGGATGAGCCGGCGTATCCGGCCAAGGGTCGCCCCCCGCCAATCCTCCAGTTCCGCGATCCGCTGCGAGATGAGGTCCGACGCCGACGGGCCCGGGTTCGCGTCCGATGGGGTCATGGGGTCACCGCAAAAGGCCAGATGGATGTCATGGCAGGTCCTGGAGGATAGCCAGGAACGCCTCGAGCGCAAGGGCAATGCAGGGCCAGGATTGACGGCTTCAAGGGAAGGGCGGCGGTGGCGGCTAGGTGGGGCGGAGGGTTAGGTGCCGAGAGTACGGTCATTCTTGTTTTGGGCGTAGGAAACCAAGAGGTCGTTGGATTCGAAGACAACGCCGAATGCCCCGTTCGTCACAACAAAATTTCGGGTTGCTCCGTCAGCTGTCAAAAGTCGAAACAAGATGATGTCGCCCATACCGGGAGCGTTCATGGTCGGGTAGGAGAAGGATAGAGATCCGATGGGAGCTGCGTATGCACTTCCAGAATAATAGCGAAGAGGATCCCCTGGGTTCGTACCGAAAGAATGCGCGAGATCGATCGTGAGCGTCTGCTTTCCCGGGAGTTTTGACTCAGCAACGAGAAATCCACGGGGGGCCTTGCTGAGGGCCAGGGCCTGCAATGACCGAGCGTTTCGATGTGAGTAAAAGAAGGTAACGGTGCTGCCGAGCGCGGCTCCCATGAACAATGAGATGGCAAGTCGAACGGGTTGGGATCCCATGGCAATACGCCTCCATTGATAGCTTGAACTGGCTGTGGAGAGCACCTGGCTACAAATCAGGCGAACTCATGGGTCTGCCCACGGATTCGCCTGAACCGGAATTCGAGATGTTGCGTGTGGGCCGTCCCCAGCTAAATCCGGATGGCTGGGCCCGTCAATCCCCATCTGGAAAGGAATTCAGGTCCTCAGCCCCACACTCGTTTCCCGCCCACCCAGGTGCCGAGGACCTTGCCGGGGAGGCTCCAGCCCTTGAAGGGGGTGTTGTAGGACTTGGACTGGATGAAGGTGCGGTCCACCTGGACCTTGGCCTCGGGGTCGAAGAGAACGAAGTCGGCGCGGGAGCCGGGCTTCAGGCTGCCGAGGCCCTGGCGGTCGAGGTGGAAGAGCCGGGCGGGTTCCCAGGCGAGGAGGCTGATGGCCTTGGCCAGGCTGATCACCTTGCGGTTCACCAGCAGTTCCAGGGTGAGGGGCAGGGCGGTCTCCAGGCCGATGACGCCGAAGGCGGCGATGGGCAGCTCCACCTCCTTGTCGTCCCAGCCGTGGGGGGCGTGGTCCGTCGCGATGGCATCCACCGTGCCGTCCGCCAGGGCTTCCAGCACGGCCTGGATGTCGGCCTCGCTGCGCAGGGGCGGATTCATCTTGTAGTCGCTGTCGAACTTCATCAGTTCCTTGTCCGACAGGGCGAAGTGGTGGGGCGTCACCTCGCAGGTGACATTCAGGCCCCGGGCCTTGGCCTCGCGCACCATGCGCAGGGAGCCCTGGGTGCTGAGGTGGGCCAGGTGCAGGTGGCCGCCGGTGTGCTCGGCCAGCACGATGTCCCGGGCCACCATGGCCTCCTCGGCCGCGGCGGGGATGCCCAGGCAGCCGAGGGATGCACTCACGACGCCCTCGTGCATGTAGCCCTTGCCCGCCAGATTCTGGTCCTCCTCGTGGGCCACCACGGGGACCTCCAGCCAGCGTGTGTATTCCAGCGCCCGCCGCATGAGGGAGGCGTTCATGATGGGCAGGCCATCGTCGGAGAAGGCCACGCAGCCCGCGGCCTTCAGCGTGCCGAGGTCGGCCAGCTCCTCGCCCTTCATCTCGCGGCTGACGGTCCCGATGGGGAAGTAGCGGCAGAGGTCAGCCTTGGCGGCCCGCGTGAGCATCATCTCGGTGATGGCTACGCTGTCGTTCACGGGCTTGGTGTTGGCCATGGCGCAGACGGCCGTGAAGCCCCCCGCCACCGCCGCCCGGCTACCGGTCTCGATGCTCTCCTTGCGGGTCTGCCCCGGCTCGCGGAAGTGCACGTGCAGATCCACGAAGCCCGGCGCCAGCACCGCGCCGCCGCCGTCCAGCACCTCGGCGCCCACGGCCAGCGCATCGCGCTCCGCGTCCGCCCCGATGGCCGCCACCGCCCCCTCCACCACCAGCAGCGACCCCGGCCCGTC
>JAJZQW010000050.1 GCA_021802985.1 Acidobacteriota bacterium
GACCGCATCTTCACCCGCATCGGCGCCTCGGACCAGCTGGCCCGGGGCCAGTCCACCTTCATGGTGGAGATGACGGAGACGGCGCGGATCCTCAACCAGGCCACCTCCGCCAGCCTGGTGATCCTCGACGAGATCGGCCGGGGCACCTCCACCCGCGACGGCCTGGCCCTGGCGGAGGCCATCGCCGAGGCCCTGCGGGATCTCAAGGGCGGGGCGCCGCGGACGCTCTTCGCCACCCACTACTTCGAGATGACCAAGCTGGCGGACGACCCTCGCATCCAGAACCTCCACGTGGAGGTGCAGGAGTGGGAGGAGCAGCTCCACTTCCTTCACCGCGTGGCGCCGGGACCCGCCGACCGCAGCTACGGCATCCAGGTGGCCCGGCTGGCGGGCCTGCCCCGCCGCGTGATCCAGCGGGCCCAGCGCCTCCTGGCCCAGGCACCGGAGACGCCGCCCCGGGCACCCACGCCGAGTCAGCCGCCGTTGCCCTTGTTCGACGCGGAACCCGACCCCCTCCGCACGGAGCTGGATGCCTTGGATCTCAGCCGCATGACGCCCTTGGAGGCGCTGAATTGGCTCGCAATGAAGCAGGGGCCACGATCCTGAGGAGCCGTTATGGCCACGTATCTATTCGTGTGGAATCCAAACCGTTTCCCGCTTCAGAATTTCATGGAGGAGATCAGGGCTGCCAAGGTCGAGAGCGGGACGCTACGTTGGAGCTGTGGCAGCCGTAAGGATATTTCAGCCGGGGATCGCGCCTATTTGATCCGATTAGGAATCGTTCCAAAGGGTATCGTCGCGGGTGGAACGATCAAATGCGCGCCATTCAAAGCTCCGCACTGGAATCCAGAGAAGGCTGCTGAGGGTGAAATCGCGAATTATGTCGATATCGAAATTGAGGACATGCAGATAGAGCCATTCATCCCACGGGAGGAGCTGCAGGATATGGATCCTGGGTTCCATTGGGACTCCCAGATGTCGGGGATCCTTATCCAACCAGCGGCTTTGGCCGACCGGCTCGAAGCCCTATGGTTTGAGCGAACCGGACTGGACTTTCAGATTCCAGAAGAGGCTTTGGTACCGGCTTTCTTCATGGAAGGTGGGGTGAAAAAGATTCAGGTGAATGCCTATGAGCGGAACGGGAAGGCTCGTCGAGCCTGCCTGCTTCACCATGGGTGGGCCTGCGCCATCTGCGGAATGGATTTTGGAGCAACGTACGGAGCCGAGGCGGATGGATTGATTCATGTCCACCATCTCAAACCACTGAATGAGATTGGGCGCAGTTATGAGGTGGATCCCATCCATGATTTACTGCCCGTCTGTCCCAATTGCCATGCGGTTATCCACAGTCGAGGGGGATTGCGTTCACCAGAGGAAGTTAGAGCGATGCTGAAGCAGGCTCAGGCATGAGCGCGCCCAGCCATCCCCTCCGCCGGAAGGACCGGGCGCTGGAAGAGGCGGAAGCCATGGGGCTTCTCCAGGAAGCCGAATGGGGCGTGCTCGCTTCCGTGGACGAAGCGGGGTGGCCGTACACTGTCCCCGTGAACCACGCGGTGGTGAATGGGGCCCTGATCATCCATGGGGCCACCGTGGGCCACAAGCTCGCCAACATCGCCTTCAACCCAAAGGTTTCCTATTGCGTGGTCACCCAGGCGGAGTCCCTGCCCTTGGAACTCGCCACCCGCTATGCAAGTGTCATCGTCTTCGGCTGGGCGGAACTGCTCACGGATGAAGGGGAGAGGCGGGAGGCACTCCGGGCCCTGGGCCTGCGGTTCGCGCCCGGGCAGCCCGGTCTCGTGGACGCCGAGATCGACAAGCACCTGTTCCGAACCGCCGTGCTGCGCATCCTCGTGGAGCGGGTCACCGGGAAGGCGCGCGCGTAGGCGAGGACGCTCTCAAATGTCCACCCTCAATCGTCGCAGGGTGGCCGACAGGGCTGCGGGCGTGGTGTAGGTGATGCCATGCATCAGGCAGGCATCGGCGGCCTGGGCAAAGGCGGGGATGTCATCGATGAACACGCATTCCTCCGCCATCAGATCCAGCTTCGCCAGGCTGTCCTCGAACAGGCGCGGATCCGGCTTGAGGGCACCCACCTCGTAGGAGAGGGTCACGGCATCGAAGAGGGGAAAGATTTCCGCAGTCTGGATGGCGTGCTCGAAGTGCCAGGGATTCGTGTTGGAGATCAGGCCGAGCTTGTAGCGGGGCTTCAGCTGGCGGATCAGTTCGAAGGTGGTCTCGATGGGCGTGAAGATGTCCGTGAAGGCCTGGATGAAGTCGGCCTCGGGGAAATCGTGCCCGCACAGGGCGGAGACCCGGGCCCGGAATTCGGCGGAGTCGATGTCGCCGGACTCGTAGGCGAGCAACAATTGGGGATTCCCGAAGATCAGTTCCCTGAGCTCTTCCGGGGACTTTCCGCAGGCGGGGGCCAGGGCCGCCAGGATCCGGGCATGGTCGAAGGCGCAGATGACGTTGCCGAAATCGAAGATCACCGCCTTGATCTCGGCTTCCTCCCGGAAGCGTTTCAGGCAGGGCACGTAGTCGAAATCGGACTGGAGGATGTGGTTGAGGTACCACTCCTTCAGGAAGGGCAGGGTCTCATCGACCAGGCCCGGGTCGGTGGGATCGTAGGTCTGGTTCAGCTCCAGGAGGCGTTGGATGAAAGCCGCGTGCTGAGCCTCCTGGCGCGCGAGCCCCGGGTACCGGGCGGCCCTCATGTAGGCTTCTTCGGTCTTGAAGTGCGTGAGCGCATAGTCGCAAAGCCGGTGGAAGATTCCTGCGACCTGATCCGGAGCCGACCTTCCTCCGACCAGATCGATCAGCTCGTTCAGGATGTCCAGCAGCACCCGGTGCTGCCCATCAATCTCCTTGTAGCCGATGCGATAGCGGTCTTTCCACTGGATGTGCGCCATGGATGCCCCTGCTGGCGGATGCCTGCTGGAGAAGCTATCGGCAGGGGGCCGCGCCATTCCAATTCCGGGACCAGGCGCCTAGACTGCTCCCATGTCCCAACGCCTCAGCAAGGCCCGCCTGCGCGCCGCGTGGATCGTGGCTGTGGCTGTGGATGCCATCCAGATCCCCGTGGAGGCGACGGGCCTTCTGGGCTGGATCGTGGGCGCGGGGCTGGATGTGGTGACCATGATCGTCCTGTGGAGCCTGGTGGGCTTCCACTGGGCCTTCCTGCCCTCCTTTCTCACGGAATGGATTCCCTACCTCGACTACGCCCCCCTCTGGACCCTGGCAGTGCTCATCGCCACCCGGGGCCGAGGTGAGGACATGCTGGCCGCTCCACTCATCCCACCCCACCCCTGAAGGAGGTTCCCATGCAGGTGAACGTTGGAAGCACCGACAAGGTCGTGCGCATCGTGATCGGGCTCGTACTCCTCAGCCTGCTCTACTTTGTGGAGGGCAAGGCCCGCTGGTTCGGCCTCATCGGCCTCGTGCCCCTGCTGACGGCCTTCACGGGCTTCTGCCCGCTCTACACCCTGCTGGGCATGAACACCTGCCCGAGGAAGTAGGCCAGACCTTCGTTCAATCCACCGCGGCGCCCCGGAACTCGTCCTGGTTGTGACGGGTCTGCTCCTCCATGATGAGCTGCGACAGCTCCTTCTTGAGGGCGTTGAACTCGGAGGAGAGCACATCCCGGGGCCGGGGCAGGGTGATCCGGAAGTCCCGCTTGATGGTGCCGGGACGGTAGGTCAGCAGCACCGTGCGGTCGGCCAGGTAGAGGGATTCCTCGATGCTGTGGGTGACGAAGAGGAGGGTCTTCTTCAGTGCGGTCCAGAGCCGCAGCAGCTCGTCCTGGAGGTTCCGGCGGGTGAGGGCATCCAGGGCCAGCACCCGGGCGATGGCCACGCGCTGGCGCATGCCGCCGCTCAGGTCCTTGGGGTAGCGCTTGCGGAAGTCCTCCAGGTGCAGCAGGGCGAGCAGCTGGTCCACCTTCTCCCGGATGATGGCCTTGGCCTGGCCCTTGATCTGCAGGCCGAAGGCGATGTTCTGCTCCCCAGTGGGGTGGAATCTGTCTCAGCGTTTCCGTGCCACGAGCAGGTATTCCCGCCCCGCGCGGCGGGGGTGGCTGCACGCGGCCTCGGCCAGATGCAGCACGTCGAAACGGGGCTCCACCAGTTGCCGCAGCTCCTTCATGGGGATGGCGTGCGGCGGTGCGGGGCGACCCTGCACGTCGTGGAAGGCCACCGCGAGCCAGAGGCCACCGGGCCGCAGATGGTCCGCGCAGGCCGCCACGTAGGCGGGATGCCGGGGGGGATCCATGGCCACCAGGCAGGTGTGATCGAAGATCGCGTCCCAGGGGCCCAGGGTCGTGGTGAACCAGTCCTCCTCCGCCCAGCGGACGGTGTCGCCATAGCGTGCCCGCGCCCCCTCCAGGGCCCGGGGCGCGAAGTCCAGGCCCGTGGGCTCGAAGCCCAGGGCCGCCAGGGCGGCGGCGTCGTGGCCGAAGCCGCAGCCCGGCACCGCCACCGAGGCCCCGGGCGCGAGACCGAAGGGTTGGGCGAGTTCCAGGGCCTCGGCCAGCACCGGCGTGGCCTTCGCCATGTCCCATTCCGGCCGTCCGCCGGAGGCGTAGAGGTGGTTCCAATGGTCGGGATGCGTCGTCATGCCCCCAGCATGCGACAGAACGGACCATTCAGCCGCCTGCGATTTCCGCCGCCCCCACGAAGGCCGCCAGCCGGGCCAAGGCTTCGTCCAGCTTGCGCTTGCGGGTCTTGTTGGGCTTCACGCCGGGCTCCCACCAGAGGCCCTTCACCTCCAGAAGTGTGCGATCCCGGTGGACCTTGGCGTCCAGGCGGCCCACCAGGCGTTCGCCTTCGAGGATGGGCAGGACGTAGTAGCCGTACTGGCGCTTGGGCTCGGGCACGAAGGCCTCGAAGCGGTAGTCGAAGCCGAAGCGGTGGAGGGCCCGGGCGCGGTCCCGCAGGATGGGATCGAAGGGGCAGAGCAGCCGGGTGCGGTCCGGGGTCTCAGGGAGCCTCGCCAGGCGGGCCTCCCAATCCGCCAGCGCGAAGGCCGGCCGCAGGGCGCCATCGGCTGACGCCACCTGCACCGCGACGAGGCGTCCCGCCTTCGCCGCCGCGGCACACCAGGCCCGAGCCTCCGGGGCCTCGATGGATGCCCAGAAGTCGGCCAGTTCCTTCGGGGTGAAGAGCCACAGCCGCTCCGCCGCCGTGGCGCAGGCCCAGTCCACATGCTCGGCGGGAGCGGGGCAGGGCAGCGCATGGTGGTTCGGCAACACGCGCTCCGTGAGGTCGTAGCGCTTCTGGAAGCCCTCCCGCCCGGGAATCATCAATTCCCCCGTGCGCCAGAGGAAATCCAGCGCCGCCTTCTGCGGCTTCCAGCCCCACCAGGGGCCGCGTTTTTCGGGATGCTCGAAATTCGAGGACTTCAGCGGGCCCTCCTGCGCGATGCGGGCCTTCACATCCGCCACCACCCGTGCGCCGTCGGTGCCGCGAAAGTGGTGCTGCCACCAGGCGTGGGCCTGGAGGCGGGCCCGGTCACGGTCGAAGCGTGGCTTCCAGTGGGCGAACCAGGCGGTGGGGATGGCGGAGGCGTCGTGGGTGAAGCTCTCGAAGAGGCTCCGCTTCTCCTCCAGCAACCGCTTCAGCTGTTCGGGCCGGTAGCCGTCCAGGCGACTGAACAGCGTCAGGTCGTGGGCCCGGGCCAGGACGTTGATGGTGTCCATCTGGACGAAGCCCAGCCGCTCGACGAGGGCCTGGAGGCCGGGGACCGTCACTCGCCGGTCGGGATCATCCAGCAGGCCCTGGGCCCCCAGCAGAAGACGGGTGGCATCGGATGCGGATAGGAACGGGAGGGAATCAGCCACGGATGAACTCGGAGGCATCAGTATCCGTGTTCATCCGGTTGGATCCAGGGCCAAATTTTACGTTCTGCCGGTGGCCTTGGCGTTCAAGCCTAGAGCTGGAACCGCTGCACGACCACCCGGAGGCCATCCGCGACCCGGGACAACTCCTCCGCGGTACGGCTGATCTGGGTGACGGTGGCGGCCAGTTCCTGGGTGGCGGCGGCGTTCTGCTGGAGCTTGTCCGCCGTCTGTCCCATGAGGCCGCTCACCTCCTGGCTGGCCGCTTCCTGGCCGCGGCTGAGGCCGGCCACGCCCTGCACCTGGCGGGTGACTTCACCGATCCGCTCCCGGATGGAATCGAGCCGCAGCAGGGTATTCGCGACACTGTCGATGCCCTGGGACACGGCCTCCTCCGTGCGTTCCGTGAGCCCGCGGATCTCGGCGGCGGCGGCGGCGCTGCGCTCGGCGAGCTTGCGAACCTCCTCGGCGACGACGGCGAACCCCTTGCCCTGGGCCCCGGCCTTGGCGGCCTCGATGGCGGCGTTGAGGCTGAGGAGGTTGGTCTGCCGGGCGATCTCCTGGATCACCCGCACCGCCTGGATGATCTGCCCCGTGGCGTCGCGGATGGCCGCCATGCCGCCTTCGGCGTCCTTGCCGGCGCGGGCGCCATCCTCGGTATCCTGGGCCGCGGCCTGGGTCCTCGCCTCGGTTTCCAGGGCGTTTTCATCCAGCTGCTTGATGTTGGCGCCCAGGCGCCGGACGGCCTCCTGGACACCGCCCCCGGCCATCTGGAGGTCCTCGCCCACCCGGGCGGTCTCCTCGACGGTCTTGTAGATCTGCTCGGCGCTGGCGGCCAGCTGGGTGGCGCCGGCAGCCACGGTCTGGGAGGCCGTCTCCACCTCGCGGAGCGCGCCGTTCAGGCGATTCACCATGCCGTTGAAGGTCCGGGCGAGGCCCCCGATCTCATCGTTGGCGTTCGCCTCGGCCCGCACGGTGAAGTTCCCGTCGGCCACCTTGGCAATCGAATCCCCCAGGTTGCCCAGGGGACGGAGGATGGTCCTGCGGACGAAGTAGACGATCAGGCCGGCCATGACCAGCAGGGTCGCGAGGCCCACCAGGGTCGCCGCGATCTGGAAGTTCCGCTCCTGCCGCTGGATGTCGGCGGTGGACCGGGAGACGCCGAAGGTGGCCACGAAGTCGCCCGGCTTCCGGCCGTCGAAGCTGGTCATGCCCAGGGCCTGATGGCAGGTCTGGCAACTCTCCTGGAGGCGACCGGGGGTCAGCACATACATCCACTTCGCCCCATCCGGGCCACCGTAAAAGCCCGTATAGCTCTCCAGGGCCGGCTGCTGCTGGAAGGCGCTGATGGCGGCGCGCTCGATGTCCCCCTCGGGGCCCTGGGCCACCCGATCCAGGGGCACCCGGTGGTAGACCATGCCTTCCTTCTTGCAGTAGGCCTCGGCCTCCCAGTGCAGCATGTAGCGGGAGTTGGTGCCGATGGCCCGGAGGTTGTCGGCGAAGGCCTGCTGGATGCGGTCCGATTGGCTGCGTCCCACCAGCAGGGTGAGCGCCACGAACAGGGCCGCCAGGGTGATCCCCACGGGCAGGAAGAACTTCAAGGCGAGGCTTCGATGTCGCACAGAAACTCCCAGGCCGAGATGGGCCGGACGAACCTGTTTCGGCATCCGGGTGTCAGGTTGTTAAACTTCGGACCCCGACCTCCATTGCTTTGT
Source organism: Acidobacteriota bacterium (assembly GCA_021802985.1). Taxonomy (GTDB): domain Bacteria; phylum Acidobacteriota; class Holophagae; order Holophagales; family Holophagaceae; genus Geothrix. Next base: position 7,546 of record JAJZQW010000050.1, read on the forward strand.
GACCTTCATCAACGGCGGTCGGCAGGTCAGATCCGTGCCGCCAGCTCCGCACCCTGGCGGATGGCGCGCTGGGCGTCCAGTTCGGTGGCGAGGTCGGCGCCGCCGATGAGATGCACCGGCCGCTCCAGGGCCTGCAGGGGCTCCACCAGGTCCCGCTGGGAGAGCTGGCCCGAGCAGTTGATGATGTGGTCCACGGCCAGGCAGCGGGGTTCGGCCCCCTCGCCCTCGCGGATCCACAGCCCCTCGTCATCGATGCGCAGGTAGGTCACGCCGCCGAGCATCTTCACCTTGAAGGCCTTGAGGCTGGCGCGGTGGATCCAGCCCGTGGTCTTGCCGAGCTTCGCGCCCATGCGGTCCGTCTTGCGCTGGAGCAGGAACACCTGCCGTGCGGGTCTGGGCGGCTCGGGCCGCTCCAGCAGGCCGCCCCGGTGGGTCTGGGCCCCATCCACGCCCCATTCCCGCAGGTAGTGGGCGGTGTCCGGGTTGTGGCCGTCCTGCACCAGGAACTCCGCCACGTCGAAGCCGATGCCCCCCGCGCCGATGATGGCCACCTTCTCCCCCGCCACCCTGCGGCCCAGCAGCAGATCCGGGTAGCTGATGACCTTCGGATGATCGATGCCGGGGATCTCCGGCCGACGGGGGACGACGCCCGTGGCCAGCACGATCTCGTCGAAGCCCGCCAGCTGGTCGAGGGTGGCCCGCTCGCCCAGGCGCACGGTCACGCCCGCCAGGGCCAGCCGCCGCCCGAAGTAGCGCAGGGTCTCGAAGAACTCCTCCTTGCCGGGCACCCGCTTGGCAATGTTGAGCTGGCCACCCAGCTCCGGGGCGGCCTCGAAGAGCGTGACCAGGTGGCCCCGCTCGGCCGCATGGCAGGCGAAGCTCATTCCCGCGGCTCCGGCGCCCACCACGGCTAGGCGCTTGGGTGCCACCACGGGCTCGAAGGTCAGTTCCGTCTCGAAGCAGGCCCGGGGATTCACCAGGCAGGTGGCCCGCTTCCGCTGGAAGACGTGGTCCAGGCAGGCCTGGTTGCAGGCGATGCAGGTGTTGATCTCGTCGGCGCGGTTCTCGGCGGCCTTCTTCACGAACTCGGCATCCGCCAGCAGGGGCCGGGCCATGCTCACCATGTCGGCGCAGCCGCTGGCCAGGATCTCCTCGGCCACTTCCGGCGTGTTGATGCGGTTGGTGGTGACGAGCGGGATGCCCACCGCGCCCTTGAGCTTCTGGGTCACCCAGGCGTAGGCGCCCCGGGGCACCATGGCGCCGATGGTGGGGACGCGCGCCTCGTGCCAGCCGATGCCGGTGTTGAGGATCGTGGCGCCAGCGGCTTCGATGGCCTGCGCCAGCTGGACCACCTCTTCCCAGGTGCTGCCGTCCGGCACCAGGTCCAGCATGGAGAGGCGGAAGATCACGATGAACTCGGGGCCCACGGCCGCGCGTACGGCCTTCATCACCTCCACCGGGAAGCGCATGCGGTGCTCGTAGCTGCCGCCCCAGGCATCCGTCCGGCGGTTGGTGCGGGCCGCGATGAACTGGTTGATCAGGTAGCCCTCGCTGCCCATGATCTCCACGCCATCGTAGCCGGCGCGCTTGGCCAGCGCCGCGCACCGGGCGTAGTCGCGGATCGTCGTCCGGATGCCGCGCTCGGAAAGGGCACTGGGCTTGAAAGGCGTGATGGGGCTCTTGAGGGCCGAGGGCGCCACGCTCAGGGGGTGGTAGCTGTACCGCCCGCCATGGAGGATCTGGAGGGCGATCTTCCCGCCGACGGCATGGACAGCCTCCGTCACCTTCCGGTGCCTGGCCACCTGCCAGGGCCAGGAGAGCTGGGCGCCGAAGGGGGAGAGGCTGCCCCGCAGGTTGGGCGCGATGCCGCCGGTCACGATGAGCCCTACGCCGCCCCTGGCCCGCTCGGCGTAGAAGGCGGCGAGCTTGACGAAGCCGTGCTTGGCCTCCTCCAGGTTCGTGTGCATGGAGCCCATGAGCACGCGGTTCGGGAGGGTGGTGAAGCCCAGGTCGAGGGGTTCGAGCAGGTGCGGGTAGGCCACGGGCGCTCCGGGGGATCCGGCCAGTGTAGGGCCTTCCCGTGCCTACCCGGCGTCAGGGGTCTATTCCGTCTTCTCCACCACGAGCTTGTCGAGGACCTTGCCGCCCTCGAGCTTGAATTCTTCGGTGCGTCCGCGCTCACCATCCATGGAGCCTCCCAGCCTTCGATGAACGGGTTACGCCCTGGCCCTGAAACGGATTATGGCTTCTCTTCCCGTTTGTAGAGGGCCACTTCGGGGAAGACCTTCCTGGCGCAATCGGGACAGATGCCGTGGGAGAAGCCGGCCTCGGACCGCTCGGTGATGTACTGCTCCAGCTGGTTCCAGTAGCCCTTGTCGTCGCGGATCTTCTTGCAGTGGGCGCAGATGGGGAGCAGGCCGGAGAGCTGCTTGACGCTGCCCAGGGCCTCGGACAACTCCTCGTTCCGGGTGCGCAGCTCCCGGGTGCGCTGGGCCACTTCGGCCTCCAGCTCCGCCTTGCTGCGGGCCAGGGCTGCGAGCCGCAGCCGGAAGACGCCGTACATGGCCGAAAGGGTCGCCAGCATCGCCAGGGTGGTGGCCCACCAGGTCTTCCACCAGGGGGGCCGCACGGTGAAGGCGAGGGCCTCGGCGGAACCGAAGGGTCCATCGCCATTCGCCGCCCGCACTTCGAATCGGTAGTGCCCTCCCGGCAGGGCGGGATAGCGGATCGTGCGCCCTTCGGCCTCGTGCCACGCGTCCTCGAGTCCCTGCAAGCGGACCTGGAATCGGAGGCCCCGCTCGTTCACGAAGGAAGGGGCGGCGATGTGGAACTCCAGGGTCGCCTCGCGGGCTGATACCGGCCCCAGGCCCGCGAAGGGAGGGTCCAGCAGCCGAGTACCGCGAACCACCCGCAGGATGCGCGCCTGGGGCGGGTCCAGGGGTGCCTGGGGTCCGGCGGCGTCGTAGCGCACCAGCCCGCCAGCAGTGCCCACCCAGATGTCCCCCCCGTCGGCGAGGAGGGCGAGGATGGCGCAGTCCTCGCTGGCCATCCCCTCGTCCCGCCCCACGTGGAGGGGCGGCTCCAGCCGGTCCAGGCCCTGGTCGGTGCTCACCCAGGTCTGGCCCCGCCGATCCACCTGGACGGCGTAGATGAGGTTCGTGCGCAGCCCGTGGCCCTTGGTCTTCTGGTCGAGGATCTGGAGCCGCCCGTCCACCAGGCGCACCCGAGTGAGGCCTTCGGGTTCCTGGTAGTGGATCCAGGCGCTGCCATCCGGAAGGAAGGTGGCCCCGTACAGCGTGTAGTTCCGGAGGCCGTCCCGCTTCGTGAAGAGGTGCCAACGGCCTTCCGGTTCCCGGATGAAGAGTCCCGCGGTGGTGCCCGCCCAGATCCGTCCCTCTGGGTCCTCGCTGATCTGGTAGGCCCCCACGGAGGGCACCCCGGCCAGGGCTGGGCCGGTCTCCTGAAGGAGCCGACCCGCGGCGGGGTCCCACCGCAGGACGCCGTAGCGGGTGCTGCCCAGCCAGACGCGTCCCTGGGTGTCCACGAAAACGGTGTTCGCCTCGGTGCCCAGGTTGCCCAGGGGGGCGACTTCGGCCTGGTGCTCGCCGGGCCGCAGCCAGAGCGTGGGACCGACGGTGGTGACCATCCACAGGGTGCCGTCCCGATCCATGGCCAGGGCCTTGATGCGCCGCCCCTGGGTTCCCTGGATGGGTTCCAGGCCCGCCGGTCCCATGCGGGCCGCCCCGTTATCCGTGGCCACCAGCAGGCGGCCCGCCCGGTCGCGGGCGATGAACCAGGCCACCTCGCCGAAGGCCCCGTGGGACATCGTGAAGTTCCGCACCCGCCCAGCGCCCTGGAGGTGGGCCAGGGCGGGGCCCAGCACCCACAGCGTCCCCTCGCGGTCGCGGAAGACGGTGCGCACCCAGCGGAAGGGGAGGCCCACGGAGGCGTCCAGAGATTCAGACCGGTCCCCCGTCAGATGAAGGGCCCCGTCCTGGGTGGGCAGCCACACGGAACCGTCCCGGTCCAGGTAGGGGGTGCCACTGATGGAGAGGCTGCCCTTCAAGCGGCCGGATGCGTCCTGGAACCGGGCCCCGCCGGGTGGCAGCACCGCCAGGTTGCGGCCCGCGCCCGCCCACAGGCGGCCGGCGCCGTCCTCGATCACCATGGAGGGACCCTCCGGCGGCAGGCCATCGGCTGGGCCCCAGTGGCGGGTGGACCCATCGGGGTATAAGGCCTGAAGCCCCCCCGGTCCACCGAGGTACATGGCGCCGCTGCGTTCGCCCTCGGTGAGGTTGGCGGCGCGGTCCTGCAGCGGCAAGGGAAGCGCCTTGAACCGGACGCCGTCCTCCTGCTCATAGAGTCCCTGCCGGGTGGTGGCCCATACGCGGCCCCGGTGATCCTGGGCGAGAGTGATGGGCACGGTGCCGACGGGCTCGGTCCCGAAGACCGCCGGTTCGAAGTGGCCCTCGCGGAAGTGCACCAGCCCCCGCAGGGTGCCCACCCACATGCCCCCCTCGGTGTCCGGCATGAGGCGGGTGATGTAGGCCGAGGGCAGGCCCTCCTCCAGACCCCAGTGACGGCACTGGCCGCCCTCGTAGCGGAGCAGGCCGTTCTCCGTGCCCAGCCACAGGAAGCCATCCCGGTCCTGGGCCAGGCAGATGACGGCTCCCGAGGGCAGCCCCTGTTCCGGTCCGAGGATCGCGAAGGGCCGCCGCCCGCCAGCCTGCGCCGAAAGGGGGGAGATGGCTGCCGCCAAGGCCAGAAGCCCGGCCGAAAGCCACCGCACTGAGGACATGTCCACTCCCAACATCTCTGTCCTCATCGGCAGGTTGTCATCAGACCTCGAATCGGGGAAGGGGCAAGGCTTTCTTCCACGTGATCGCTGCCTCGATCGTGGCCTGAGGGTCCCCGATGTGTCGAGCTGGTTCACCCGGCTGGGTCCATTCCCCTTTTGCCTAGCCGGGATTTCCCCGGGCGGTCCAGCCTGGCGCTGTTTCTGCGATGGCGTAGGCTCGGCATCTTGACTGAACGTCCACCGGCAGGCTATCCAGAAGAAGATACTCCCTCCACTCCCTCCCGCAGGAAGACCCTTGGCGATGCCCTACCCAACGCGTTCCCTCCTCCGCGCCACGCGAGGCGGACGGGCCTGCCCCCAGGGGTTCCGGGCTCATCCATGAGCAATCTCCAGGGACTCCTTCAGAGCATCGGGCTCGTGGACGTGCTGCAGCTGCTCCATATGAACCGTAAGACCGGACAGCTCCGCGTTCAGAATGGCCGCTTCAGCGGTGTGTTCCATGTGAGCAATGGCGACGTGGTGCACGCCGAGTCGGGCCTCAGCATCGGAGAGGCCGCCGCCTTCGAGCTCATGACCTGGGACCGGGGCGAGTTCGAATTCGTGGCGTGTCCCGTCAAGCCGGTGGGCAGCATCCGGCGATCGGTGCCCGACCTGCTCATGGAATCCGCGCGCACCCTGGATACCCGGCGCCGCCTGAGGGGCTACTTCCCCACCCTGGAGGCGGTGCCATGGACCTACCTGCCAGACCCCGTCCTCACGGCCGGCCTGAACCTGTCCTCCGAAGCGCGGCAGGTGATCCCCCACTTTGATGGGTACCACGATTTCCATCAGGTGATGGCGGCCACGCAGCAGAACGAGGTGGCGGTGCTGGAGGCGGCCTTCGCCCTGCTGGAGGCCGGACGCCTCCAGACCTTCGAGCCGGCTGTGCCCTTGATCATTGGCATCCTGAAACCACGTCTTTTCGGGAAGGCGGATCATGTGGAAGTGGGTGCCATCCATGAATCCCGGTGGCGGGGCCTTCAGCCCTACAGCCACGGCCTCATCGCCCAGGCGCGGATCCAGTGGCGCGGTGGCGTGGCCCAGGAGGCGGTTCGCTTCAATGCCGACCTGTCCGATGGCGTGATCGCCGTGCCCGAAGCCTTCCTCCAGAGCTGGGGCGTCGGCCCGGCCGGCTCCGTGGTGGTGCGTCCCGCGCGTTGATCGTGTCTCCCAACCCGTCATCCTTCCCGGAGCAACCCATGGTCCACACCATTGCCGACCTGTTCTACGCCGCCTGCGCCTTCCAGTCCCCCGACGCCTTGGCCTACCGGCGGGGCAGTACCTACGTGCCCATCTCCCACCAGGAGTTGCAGGCCCGCGTGGAGCGGCTGGCCCTGGCCCTGGAGGCGCGCGGCCTGAAGGCGGGGGAACCCGTGGCCCTGATCTGCGAGAACCGGCCCGAATGGGCCGTGGTGGACTACGCCTGTGCCATCTCCGGCCTGCCCACCGTTCCGGTCTATCCCACCCTGAACGCGCCGCAGACCGCCTACATCCTCCGGAACGCCGAGGCCCGCATCGTGTTCTGCTCTACGCCCGACCAGGCCCGGAAGGCCCTGTCCGCCAAGGGCTCGGGCAGCGCCCTGGCCACGGTGGTGCAGATGGACGGCATTCCTGCCGACCCTTCGGTGGTCCCCTTCGCCACGCTCATGGCGGAGGGCGAGGCCCTGGAGGCGCGCCGGCCGGAGGTGCGCGCCTGGGCCCGCCAGCGGAAGCCCGAGGAGCTGCTGACCCTCATCTACACGTCCGGCACCACCGGTGATCCCAAGGGCGCCATGCTGACCCACGGCAACCTGATGTCCAACGTGGAGCGCACCCTCCAGCTGCTCCAGCTCCAGCGGGGGGATCGCTGCCTGTCCTTCCTGCCCCTCTCCCACATCCTGGAGCGCATGGCCGGGCACTATTCGATGATGCGGATCGGCGCCAGCATCTACTACGCCGAGAGCATCGCCACGGTCGGGGACGACCTCCAGGCCACCAAGCCCACCCTGATCGTGAGCGTGCCCCGCATCTACGAGAAGATCTATGCCCGGGTCCGCGAAGGCGTGGCCTCCAGCAGCTTTCTCAAGCGCTTCATCTTCCACTGGGCGATGTGGGCGGGGGACATGTCGGTGCCCTACCTGTACGAGAAGCGGAACATTCCCCTCTGGATCCAGTTCCAGCTCTGGTGGAGCCGGCACCTGGTCTTCCACAAGATCCTGGCGAAGACGGGCGGAAACATCCGCTTCGCCATCAGCGGCGGCGCCCCGCTTTCGCCCAAGGTGATGGCCTTCTTCTGGGCCATCGGCCTCCCCATCACCGAAGGCTACGGCCTCACGGAGACCAGCCCGGTCCTTTCCTTCAACCGCTTCGGTGAAGTGGTCCCCGGGAAAGTGGGACGGCCCATCTACGACACTTGGGAGGGCCGGCCCTACGTGAAGATCGCCCCGGACGGCGAGATTCTCTGTCAGGGCCCGAATGTCATGAAGGGCTACTGGAAGAACCCCGAAGCCACGGCCGAGGCCTTCGATGCGGACGGCTACTTCCGCACCGGGGATATCGGGGAGCTGGATGCCCGCGGCCTGCTCAAGATCACGGACCGCAAGAAGGAGATCATCGTGACCAGCGGCGGCAAGAAGGTCGCGCCCCAGCCCATCGAGGAACTCCTCAAGACTGACAAGTTCATCACCCAGGCGGTGCTGCTCGGCGACCGGCGCAACTTCATCTCGGCCTTGATCATTCCCAATTTCGACAGCCTGTATCGCTGGGCCCAGCAGCACAAGATCGGCTACAACAGCAGCCGCGACCTGGTGGCGCGGCCTGAAGTCACCCAGATGCTCATGGAGCGGGTGGAGCTGGTCAACCAGCAGCTCTCCAACTTCGAGCGCGTGAAGAAGATCGCCGTGCTGGACCACGAACTGAGCCTGGAGACCGGCCAGCTGACCCCCAGCCTCAAGGTGAAGCGCCGCGTGGTGAACGAGATGTACGCCACCCTCATCGAGTCGCTCTACAAGGAGGGCTAAGGCCCGGGCGTTCAGCCTCTTGAGGGGCCCTTCAGCTCGATGACATTGCCTTCCGGATCCTGCAGGTACACCGAGGGCCCCGTGCCCTCCGCCCCATAGTTGTCGTGGACCTGGCTCAGCGCCACGCCGTGGGCCGCGAAGCGCGCCCGCAGGGCCGTTTCGTCGAAGGGCTCGATCCGCAGGCAGAGGTGGTCCAGGTTCCGGCCCTCGGAACCCGGTCCCTCAGAAGCCCCGCACCCGCCAGATCGCCAGCTCCTCGCCCAGGGCGGGCACCGGGAGCAGGCCGTTCTCCACGGCACCGTCGTCGCTCTCGGGTTCGCAGAGGTACACGGCCACGGCGCCCAGGGGCTGGTCCGTGGGCACCAGGGCCCAGCCCGGTGGCACGGGCCGGGGGCCCTGGCGCCAGGACACGGCCAGTTCGCCCACCTTGGCGGCTTCCAGGATGGCCCGCCCGTCCTCCGAACCCAGGCCCTCCACCCTGGGCACCGCCACGTCGAAGGTGCCCACGGCCTCCCGGACGGTCAGGCCGTGCAGGCGCAGGTGGGCCGCGACAGGGGCTGGCACCAGGTAGGCGGCCGGGCGGTCCACCACCGTGGTGCCGACGAAGCGGGCGAGGTGGGGGAGGGTCACGCTGCTGGGCGCGCCGTCCAGGGTGCGCGGCGTGCGGGTGAGGATCTCGATGGGCGAATCGAACCGTTCCAGGCCGTAACGCACGGCGATGCGGTCCCGGGGGCTGCGGCTTGCCGCCACCGTCTGCACGATCTCATCCCGATGGGTGGCCACGTACCGGAACGTCTCCAGCATGAAGGCGTAGGCCGTGCGCACCCGCTCGGCGAAGGGGATGTAGGCGTAGCACTCCAGCAGCAGGTCCATGCGGCTCGTCAATCCGCGGTAGTTGCCGCCAAAGCGGGGGTGGTGCGGGTAGGTCATCCAGCCCTCGCGCACGGCGGTGGCGGGATCTGCCTCCCCATCCGCGTCCAGCACCCGCTCGTCCTCGACGAAGTTGCCGTACCAGCCCGCGTCCAGGCCATGGTTGGCCTTCAGGGCGGCGACGACGGGCGGCAGCAGGCGCTCGCGCATGTAGGCGATGGGCTCGCCGCGGCCGCTCTCCACCGTGTGGGGGATGTCATAGGTCATGGAGAAGCGGTGCACCGACCCGTTGGTGGCATGGTTGTCGATGGTCAGATCGGGCGCCCAGGCCTGGCACACGCGGGTCTGGAGGAGGCGCATCTCGGCGCCCTGCAGCCGCATGTAGTCGCGGTTCAGGTTGATCTTCGAGCCGTTCTCCCGGGTGCCCACGCCGCTGTCCGGGCCGAGCTGGCCCGAGAGCTTGGGCAAGTGCAGCTTGCGGTTGCCGGGGTCGATGGCATCGTTGCCATCCGGGTTGAAGAGCGGCACCACCACCAGGGTGAGGCTGGCGAGAAGCTGGTCCGCGTCCAGGCCCGGCTTGCCTTCCAGGAGGTCGCGCACCAGCATGAGGCAGCCTTCCTTGCCTTCGACTTCGCCCGCGTGGATGCCGCTGATGACCAGCACCACCGGCAGGCCCAGGTCCCGCGCCTCGGCGGGGGTCTTCGCCCCGTGGGCCGAGAGCACCAGCAGGGGCAGCTCCCGCCCCTCGGGGCTCATCCCGAACGTCTCGACGTGCAGGCGCCGGTCGCCCTTGGCCTGCAAGCCGGCGACGAAGGCCAGCACATCCGCGTGGCGGCTGGTCTCCTCGTAGCGGGTGGCCTCGGCGCGGGTGAGCAGGGGCATGGGACCTCCAGGAAGGCGGCAGTCAGGGCGGGTTCAGACGTTCCGCTTCAGCACCTGCTGGCCCATGTGGGACACGCGGTAGTGCCCGAGCTCGCGCTCGCGGATGAGATCGTTGCGTTCCAGGTAGGCCAGGTCGGTGTCCGTGGCCCCGGCCTTCACCAGGTGGTCCCGCGCCACATCCGGGTGCTTGGCCACGAGCTGGAGCAGGATCATCTGGCGGGAAGTGATGGCATCGGCCACGGGGGCTCCTGGGCGGGGGCTGGCGGGGACGGGGGCTAGCCGGGCTGGCTCTGGTAACGGCGGTAGCTGGGGCGGTGGAGCTCGCTGATCTGCACGGTGAGGTTGCATTTCATCCCGGCGAGGGAGCGCGGGAAGGCGCTCATCAGCACCTGGAGCAGGGCCTCGCTGAGCTGCGCCTTCACCTCGTCCGTGCGCCCGGCGAGCAGCTGCACGTCCAGGGTCACGAAGGCCCGATCCGGTGCCCCATCCGCGACAAAATGGCAGTCGTGCCGGAGCAGGCGGCTCTTGATATCCGCCTCGGCGAAGAGCCCCGTGGCCACCAGCGTCCGGTTGATCTCCCCCAGCAGGCCCCGCCCGTCCGGCTGGTCCAGCAGGTTGTCCGAGGTTTCAAGGATGCAGTGGGGCATGACGGGCTCCGGTGCCGTACCGGATGCTACCGCCGATGGTCCGGCTTGCGCTGAATCCGTTTCTTCGCCCCCGCGTCCCAGTAGCTCGTCTCCTCCGCGAAGCAGATGTTCTCCAGGTCCGTCACCCGCTCCTGGAGGCAGGCCTGGGCATCCGAAATGGCCTGGTTGTAGATGGCCGGGCCGAGTTCCTTCAGGCAGAAGCGGAGGAACGTGCCGGCCCCCAGCTCGCCCACGCTCTCGCCGTACTCCTCCGCCACGAAGCGCTGAATGGCGCCGTGCAGGCGCTTCTCGAGGTCGGGGGAGAGCTGGATATCCATGGAAGCCTCGCAGGGTGTTCAGGGGAATCCCCCAGGAGGGCGGGAACGCTGATGCGCACCGATTCCATCTGACTCATCCTAAACGATCGAATCGACTAGGGCGCGGCGGGCTGGTTTTCCAGCTTGCTCACCGCGAGCTTGCGAATGTCCGGGTCCGGATCGCTCAACGCGATCTGGGCCAGCACTGCTTTGTTGGTCAGCTTGTCCACAGCGGCCCTGCGCACGCGCCAATCCCTGTCGCCTCTGGCCACCTGGGCCAGGGCCGCCTGGTCCGTCAACCGCCTGACCGCAAGCGTGCGGATGTCCGAATCGCCATCGCTCGTGGCGACCCTCGCCAGGGCGCCCTGGTCGGTCAGCAGGGCCACGGCCGCCTTCCGCACGCTCCAATCCTGATCGGTGGCGGCGACCTTGGCCAGGGCGGCCTGGGCCGTCAACAGGCTTACCGCGAGCTTGCGTATATCCGGGTCCGCATCCGACGTGGCGATCTGCGCCAGGACGCTCTGGCTGGTCAGCCCTGCCACCGCGGCCCTGCGCACGCTCCAGTCCTTGTCTGTCCGGGCCACCTGGGCCAAGGCGGCCTGGTCTGCCGGGCTCGAAGGGGTGGGCCGCACGGCTTCCGGGGGTTCGGCTGGCCTGGCTGGTTGGCCTGGCGGCGCTGGGACCACCGCCTTCCCCGCTGCGGCCACGGGAACCGGCTGAGCCTTGGCGCCCGGAACGGCCTCGCCGGTCGCAGGCGCCGCCGGGGCCTCGCCCGCCTTCGTGGCGGCGGTCGTGGGGGCTTGCGTTGCGCCTGCCGCTTCCGCCGGATTCCGGGGGGTGGCCCGCAGGGGCTCCGGGGCTTGGGCGGGCTTGGCCGCTTGCGCCTGCGGGGCCGGGGTCACCGCCTTGTCCACAGCGGTCCCGGGTGCGGCCTTCTCGCGGCTGGCTGGCTGCTCTGCCGGCTTCTCCACGGGGACTTGCCTGGTGTCAGACGCCTTGGCTGCCTTCACGACCTGGGGCTGGGTGGCCTGATCGACCGGCGTGCGGGTGGCCTGGTCGGGTCGCCGGCAGGCCAGGCCCAGGACGCCAAGGGCGAACACGGTTGTGCACCACGAAAGGGCCTTCCTGGACATGGGACACCTCAAGGGCCCGGAGGCCGGACCAGCGCCAGCCTTGGAACCGCCTGGCTCAGCCTTCATCAGCTTTCGATCGGTGCGCATCGGAGGACTCCGCTGGCTGATCTTCTGGCTTCGCCTCCCTGGCATCGGCGGCGACCTCCGGCTTGGCGAACCGCTGGGCGCGGGTATGGAAGTCGTCGGTGAACACGCGGCGCACGGGGGGGAGCGGGGCGGCATCGGCCTGCACGCGGGCGCGGTGGACGCGCCAGAAGCCCAGCGCGACGGGCAGCAGCAGGATCGCCGGGTACTCCAGCAGCAGGCGGGGCAGGGTCAGGCGGAACTGGGTGGGGCGCAGGCCATCGGTGTACCAGGCGTCGAGGATCCACACCTCGTCCTCCGGGTGCAGCTCCGCGGCCTCGGCCTTGCCCATGGCCAGCACGTGCGTTTCGTCGCCGTGCTTCGCGGTGACGAAGTCCGTGATCTGGCTATCGGGGTTCCGGTCCACGCTCACCACCTCCACCCGTGCGATGGCCGGTCGCTGGAGGTGGCAGAACGGATTCAGCGCCAGGAGGAAGGCCTGCACCGACAGGATCCACAGCACCGCCAGCACCAGCCCCCAGAGGGCGGTGAGGACGGTCCAGCGGATGGCGGGGCGGGCGAGGGGGGGCATGGGGGCAGTATCCCAGGTTCCTGCACGGCGGGGCCTTCCCATGGTGCAACCGGCGCTACCCTGGACGACCCATGCCCCGGACGATCCCCGCACCACGGCCCCCGGCCCACGCCCCCCTCGGTTCCGACGGTCGGCTGCTCTTCCTGACCCGGGCGGCGCGGATGTTCTCCTACGGGTTCATCTCCGTGGTGCTGGTGCTCTACCTGGCGGGACTGGGCTTCGGCGAGGGCCGCATCGGGCTGCTGCTCACCCTCACGCTGGCGGGCGATACCCTCGTCTCGCTCGGAATCACCCTGCACGCCGACCGCCTGGGCCGGAAGCGGATGCTCCTGGTCGGGGCGGCCCTCATGGTGGTCGCGGGCGTGCCCTTCGCCCTCAGCGGGAACTTCCTCGTACTGGTGCTGGCCGCCACGGTCGGCGTGATCAGCCCCTCCGGGAACGAGGTGGGCCCCTTCCTGGCCCTGGAGCAGGCGGCCCTCGCCCAGGTGCTGCCCGAGCAACGGCGCACCGCCGTCTTCGCCTGGTACAACCTCGCGGGCTCCTTCGCCACCGCCCTCGGGGCCCTGGCCGGGGGCTGGGTCGCCCAGGCCCTCCAGGGATCGGGAATCGCGCCCGTGGCCAGCTACCGGGTGCTGGTCTACGCCTATTCGGCCATGGGGCTGGTTCTCCTGGCCCTCTTCGCGCGGGTGTCGGGGGCCATCGAGGCGCCGCCCTCAGCCGCCGCGGCCGGGCGCTGGGGCCTGCATGCCTCGAAGGGCGTAGTGCTGCGGCTCTCCGCCCTGTTCTCGCTGGATGCCTTCGCCGGGGGTTTCGTCATCCAGAGCATCATGGCCTATTGGCTGCACCTCCGCTTCGGCGTGGCCCCGGGGATGCTGGGCTCCATCTTCTTCGCGGCCAACCTCCTGGCGGGCCTGTCGTCCCTCTATGCCGTGCGCCTGGCGGGGCGGATCGGGCTCATCCGCACCATGGTCTTCACCCACATCCCCTCGAACGTGCTGCTCATCCTCGTGCCCCTGATGCCCACCCTGCCGCTCGCCGTGGGTGTGCTGCTGCTGCGTTTCAGCATCTCCCAGATGGACGTGCCCACCCGCCAGGCCTACACCATGCACGTG